>JAFNPO010000119.1 GCA_017386585.1 Aeriscardovia sp. | reverse complement strand
GCCGCGGCGCAGAAGGCCGCTGAACAGGCGGCTGCGCAGAAGGCCGCCGCTCAGGCCGCGGCGCAGAAAGCCCAACAGGAAGCCGCAGAGCAGGCGGCCGCTCAAGCTGCTGCCGCGGCTGCGCAGAAGGCCGCGCAGAAGGCCGCGCAGGAGAAGGCAGCCCAAGAGGCCGCCGCTCAGCGCGCCGCTGCCCAGGCCGCCGCTCAGAAGGCCGCCGCCCAAGCGCAGGCCGCGTCCACGGCGAACCTTTCCGGCGAGCTGAGTCCAACGCAGGCCCAGTCGCTCGCCCGTGCCATGGAGAAGGACCGCTACGGCTGGGGCAGCGGCCAGTTCAGCTGTCTCGTCTCCCTATGGACTCGCGAGTCTGGCTGGCGCTGGAACGCCGAGAACGCCTACTCCGGCGCATACGGCATCCCGCAGGCGCTACCGCCGTCAAAGATGGGCGCCGGCTACCAGTACGATGCGCGCGTCCAGATCTCCTGGGGCTTGAGCTACATCGCCCAACGTTACGGCACGCCATGCGGCGCCTGGGGCCATGAGCTGTCCTACGGCTGGTACTGATTCCATCCCGGCGATGCCGCCGTCAAGCGACGTCGCCGGGTGATGCGCTGCCGGCGCAATGGTGCCATATGACGAAAAGCGTCAGCATCCCGAAGGACGCCGGCGCTTTTCGCTTCCACGCCGCTTGCATTGGCGTGGAAGCGATTGTCGGCATTCTCATCAGCGGCGGCTGCTAGAAAGAGTCTGCTACCACGGAATCCGTAGCAGCGGTTCAACCGGCAGCCGGCAACACGGCCGACTGGACGACTGGAACGCGACGGAACCAGAAAGGGACGCGGGACATGAACGGCGCGGAAGAACGCATCAAAGACCAGCGCGGCGAGGCAGACAGCAGCCTTAACATCGGCCTAGCCGCTGGACAGGGCGGCCGACGGACCACGCCGATTGACAGGAACGACGCCGGTCTGCTGGGCGCGGTCCGCATCCACGCGCTCGCCAAAGCTTTGGGAATCCGTCCGACGAAGAAACTGGGGCAGAACTTCATGGTCGACCCGAGCACCGTGCGCCGCATCGTGTCCTTGGCCGGCGTGACGGCGGCCAGCCGCGTCCTGGAGGTCGGCCCCGGCTTGGGATCGCTGACATTGGGCCTGCTGGAGACCGGTGCGTTGGTGACGGCCGTCGAGATCGATCCGTGTCTAGCCGAGCAGCTGCCGAAGACCGTCGCGGCCCTGCAGCCGGAGCACGCCATGAACTTCTCCCTCGTTCTCAACGACGCGCTGAAGGTCACTGCCACCGATCTGGCGGCTGCTGTTCTGGACGCGGACAACCCCGACCGCCCGTTCCTCCTCGTATCAAACCTACCGTATAACGCCGCCGTACCGATTCTGCTGACGCTGCTGGAGAAGTGCCGCGGCCTGCGCTCGGCGGTCGTTCTGGTCCAGGATGAGGTGGCGGACCGCCTGTCGGCCGCACCGGGCTCCAAATCCTACGGCGTGCCGTCGGTGAAGCTCGCCTGGTACGGCGAGGCCTTCAAGGCCGGCAAGGTCGCTCGGAGCGTGTTCTGGCCGGTGCCAAACGTCGACTCTGCGCTGGTGGCGTTTGTGCGCCGCGAGGCACCGTTGGGCGACGACGACCTGCGCCGCCGGACGTTCCGGCTTGTCGATGCCGCTTTCGGCCAGCGCCGCAAGACCCTGCGCGCCGCGCTTAAAGGGTTGGCCAGTGTCGACGCCATCGCGGCTGCGGGCATTGATCCGACCCTACGCGGGGAGAAGCTGGCGGTGGACGACTTCGTCCGGCTGGCCAAGGCCTGCCCTGCAGACGCCGAGTGAAACAATCGCATCTGCATGACGGCCGCGCGGCAACTTTCGATCGCTGCTTTGCCGTTGGCCTGTGCGACGCTGACAATCGCGTCCATGCGATGTCTGTCACCCGCCGCCCGTCTGTTCTGTGAGAACCGCGGTTTTTGCCGTCATCGCCGCCCGGCGAGCTTAAAACATCTCTCTGTCGGTAAAGAAGCCGGGGGAAGAAGGGACGTAACGCAGCACCCGTGGATAGCCCAACCAATCTGCTGCGCTTCAAAACAAGCTGGTCGACGTGGGGTACAGCGCGACCTATCCGTGCCGCGCATCGTTGGCGCCGGGTCCTCTCGCCGCCGCGGCCGGTCCGGGAGCCGGACGAGCGTCGGCCCCTGGCGGATCGGGATCGGAGAGGGGGTCCTACCCGACGCGCCGTCCTGCGTCCCGGCGTACAATCGGGACAGCATGGATCCGCCGGAGGGTCCGCCCGCCGAGGGGCGCGCGGCGGGGTCCTGCGGCGAAAAAGGGTTGGCCGCGGCGGGCCCTGGGGTCCCGCCGCGGCCGGAGGAGCGGTCGCCCCGCAGGGCGACTGGAGGTGACAACGATGTTCAAGGTTGCTGTCAGCGAACGGGCG
>JAFNPO010000118.1 GCA_017386585.1 Aeriscardovia sp. | reverse complement strand
GCCGATGAGCGTGGCCGGAGCGTGTTTCGTGCGCTTCAGGAAATCCGTTTTCTCGTCTGTTTTGAAATCCAGGAAATAGCAGTCGTCGAACGGGAAACAGTCGAGCAGGCGGACGTTGTCCAGGCGCGCCCAATACGTGTTCTTCGGTTTGCCGGCGCGCGCCGCCCATGCCAGGGAGCCGGGGGTTTCCCACCGCGTGTCCAATGTGTCGGGGCGTGCTCCCATGCCCAGACTGTCGATCGCGGCGACGAGCCAACGGGTTTTGTCCGTCAAAACGAGCGTGCCGCACAGGGAGAGCGTCTCATAGGTTTGCTGCGCGTTGAACGTATAGAGGACGCGTCCGGCGTGTCCGCCAGCCCACCTGTCCATCACGTCCAACAGGTTCAGGTCGTCGCCGTGATCGTATTGGATGAGCGTATGCGCGTCGGGGCGGACGTTGATCGGCGCGGGGTGCGCCATTTCCTCGCCCAGCGTCGTGTATATGAACCGTTGCTCCCTCAATCCCATGGAAACCCGCCTCCCGGATGTTCCGACTGTGTTCTTATAGGACGGCAGGTCAGAGGCTGCGCGGCTGCCCGCTGCCGTCCGGTTCGACGAACAGGTAGGGGCTGAGCGTTCCCGTGCGGAAACTCACCGCGAGATTCTGCTTGTACCCGTCCTTGTCAGGCCGCTGCAAACGCCACTGGTGCGCGTCCAAATGCTCCATATGCGCGTCGTAGCAGGCGATCCACGTCTTGTACGGCCGGTTGGCGAACGGCCGGGGGATCGTGTACTCCTCGTCCTTCCATTCCTCCGGATCGTATTCCTCGTCCGCGTCCCAGAGTTTCGCCGCCACAGCGTCGCCGCTCACGTTGCTGTAGAGGTAAAAGTTGCCCGTGTTCCTCAAATGCTGGACATTGAAATGGTAGGGCGAACCGTAGAGGAATTTCCCGTCGTGTTCCTGCGCGTGCTTCAGATAGGTTTCCAGGACGACGGCGGACGGCAGGACGTTCGTCCGCCTGTTGCTGATCCGCACTATCAAAGCGTCTGTTTTCGTTTCCTGCACTCGTTTCATCGTCGATCTCCGTTGTAGGTGACTTTGTTTTAGCTTGTCGCTAGAGCGAAGCCATCTGCATGGACTCGTTGCCAAGTCCAGCTCCAAGCCTCACACGACTCTCGTCGCCGCTTGGTTCGCGTTTCGCCGGATGCCGCATTGTCCCGCCTTTGGGGCGGGCCTGTCTTACGCTTCCTCCACGCGCGTTTAACGTCTCCGGGGCACTCCCGGCGACTTGGATGTTGATGGCCGCGTTCACCTCCTATCATGACATACTGAATTCAATGCTAACACGCTGAGCGTTTCCGCTCCGAGCACCCCGGTTTTTCATGCGCCTCTGCGCGTCCAGCCATCGCGCGCACCAGGAGAGCGCCCACCGTTCCTGCGCCTCCCACGCGGGCACGGCCAGGGCGGAGCAGCAGACGGCCTCGTAGCCGAAAACGTCCGCCGAAACGATGTCCATGCCCACGAGAAGGAGCGTGAAACTGAGGCCGCTGGTCAGGTCCCGCAACCGCAGGGAACGCGGGTCGAGCATGTCCACGTCGATGTCCACGCCGTAACCGTAGGAGCGGCGCGGCGGGCGTATGAGGCCGGGCAGACGGCAGCGCGGCAACCCGCTCCTGTAACGGTTTATCGCCTGTTCGGCGAGCGTTTCGGGATCGGGTCCGCATAGAGGGGGAGAGGAGGCGACGATCGGGCCGGCGACGTCCGCCCGGATGGGTCCGCTTGGCAGACGCCATCGCCCGCCGCCCGCATATATGGGGTCGGGAAGCAGGTACCAACGCCCCCGGTAATATTTTCTCATGACATCAATATTACTCTAAAGCATCAGGCGTTGCATGCCATAATAGGAAAAACGGACAAACCAGCCGTTCCGACGAAAAAAGGAGGGGAACGCCATGGCGATCATCGCGGTCGCATGCGAAAAAGGCGGAGCAGCCAAAACGACCACGGCCATGCTCATGGCCAGGGACATCGCCCGCCGCGGCCAAACCGCCGTCGTCCTCGACGCGGACATCAGCGGAGGCGCGACCACCTGGGCGCAAACCGCGGAAGAAAACGGCGAAAAACTCCCCTTCCCGGTCATCAGCGTGAACCTGCCCCAACTGAAACGCCCCCGCATCCAAACCATGGCAGGCAAAGAAACCTGGGTGTTCATCGACACGCCCCCCTCGGACACAGGAGTATTGCAAGCGGCCATCAACACGGCGGACCTGACGATCGTGCCCACGCAAACCGGAGACGCCGACCTCGTCCTCGCCTTGGAAACATACGCGGCCGCGCCCAGCGCGCTCCTGCTGCTCACACGCGTGAAACAACGGACGAACAGCGCGAAACAAGCCATGCGCCGCCTAGCCGAGGAAAACATCGGCCGATTCGACGCGGTCGTGCCCGAACGCGAAGCGATACGCCGCCTGTACGGCACGGACGGCTACGACAAACTGGACTACCCGATGGTCGTCCAGGAACTCATGGACTTCATGGAACAGGAGGCGCCGCGATGGTGACGGCCTACAAGCGGAAGAAAAAGACGACGGGACTAGCGCAAACGGTGGAACACCAGGCATTGACCCGCGAACAGGAAATCATGGCGCAACAAGACGACGGGCGGCCCGTCATGCTGGAGGAACGCACGCGGAAAGTCTCCAGCCGCGTCGACATCGCCCTCTGGAAAGCGTTGAAGCTCAAAAGCTTCGACACGGGGTTGAGCATGAGCGAGATACTCAACCGGCTCATCCAATGGGGCATCGTGGACGGTCATTGCCCGATGCAGGGGCGTTTGTCCGGCCAAGGCGACGTGCATGAGATCTACGACCGGGTGACCCATCCGGCCGAGTAAGTTGGTTGGGAATCAGCAAAAGAAAAGGAGCGCAGCACCTGTCGCGGGCGCTGCACCCCT
>JAFNPO010000117.1 GCA_017386585.1 Aeriscardovia sp. | reverse complement strand
TCTGAGCGCCGACGAGAAACTCGGCATCCTCACCCGCATTGTCGAGGATCCGATCGGCGCAACCGAATGGGAGAGCCTCCAGCCGGACAAGCACGGCGACTGGCTCGACCACC
The DNA here is from genome assembly GCA_017386585.1 of Aeriscardovia sp. GTDB lineage: Bacteria > Actinomycetota > Actinomycetes > Actinomycetales > Bifidobacteriaceae > RGIG7107. The sequence continues at coordinate 8,798 of JAFNPO010000117.1, read as the reverse complement.
GTGATGACGGTTTCGACGAGCTGATGCCACTCGCCCTGGGCAAGCTTAAGAAACCGATGGGTGCTTTCTCTCTTTATTCGTTGGGAATCGCAACAGGCAGGGATCCATACTCTTACAATTATTCGTCGGAAACGCTCCGTAGGAACATAGGCCGACTGTGCGACGCTTACCAAGAGTCCCTGGATTCCGGAGACCGCATCGTCGACAAGAAACGCATCAAATGGAACCGGAGCCTTCAAGACCGGTGGAAAAAGCAGGAAAGAATCGGGTACAGCCCCGCTTCCATAGCCGAAGCCCTGTACCGGCCGTTCTGCAAAAAATGGCTGTACTACGACCCCGCTCTGATCGAGATGATGTACCGCAACGCGCGGCTTTTTCCGAAAGAACTGGTGAGCGAAGCGAACTCCGATTCCCGAGAGGATGTACCGCAACGCGAGATGATGTACCGCAACGCGCGAACATTCACCCCTCCGCTGGTCAACACTGTTATCACGATACCGTCGGTCGGCAGTTCGGAATGGTCGGTGTTCGCATCTGACATCCTCTGTGACCTGAATGTCAGCAACGCTGGCACGCAGTGTCTCCCGCTGTATTGGTATGAGAAAATCCAGGATGACGGCGGCCTGTTCGGCGAGCCGGTGTCCCGGCCTGGCGTCCGGATCGTGGTTGCCGCCGACGGGACGGGGTTCGTCCGTCATGACGCGATCACCGACGCAACCCTTGCCGTGTTCCGTGAAGCCTACCCGCAGGAGGCAAGCCTGCAGGGCGATCCGTCGAAGGCGAAAACCGCCGTGTTCGCCTGCATCTACGGGATCCTGAACGCGCCCGAATACCGTCGGCGTTACGCGGCGAACCTGCTGAAGGAACTGCCGCGCATCCCGCTGGCCAAAAACTTCGAAGCTTTCCGTAAGGCGGGCGATCGACTCCTGGAACTGCACGCCGGATACGAGTCAGTCCGCCCATGGACCGCCGAGCATGGCGTCGCCGATGGGATCAGGGAAGTGTGGACGACGGCCGACCATACTGATTTTCGGGTCACAGACAAGCTTCGTTTCGCCAAAATAGGGAAGGATGAGGACAGGACCCGCATCGTCGTCAACCAGGCTCTGACATTGGAGAACATCCCCCTCGAAGCCTACGAGTGGAAGGTCAGCGGACGTTCCCCGGTCGAATGGATCCTGAACCAGTACCAGGTCAAAACCGACAAGAAAAGCGGTCATCTCAGTGACCCAAACCAGTGGGGTAGTGAACACGGTCATCCGCGCTATATCGTTGACCTGGTCGAGAAAGCCGTGACCGTGTCCATGAGGACCCAGGAGATTCTCGCCGGCCTGCCGTCTATCGACCCGCTACCACAAACAGTGAATTGGCCAACAGGATGGAAAACAGCTGAATCGTGAAAACCCGTCAGTGTTAGCCCGCCCTAGTCATCGATCAGCCTATCGATGACTAGGGCGTTGGCTTATCAACCAGTAAAACAGTCCACTTCCGTTGGAGCGAGTCGGGTATGGACGCAAACGCTGGTTCTTTTCCTGGTTTTCGCGCTGGAAAGCCCCTGGACCTGATATGAAGGATCGTACCTGTGACATTAACAGGCTTGCGATGTGGCGCAACTGTAGGCGTTTGAGCACTAGTATCGCTGGGAGAGATCATGCGGTCCCTCAAAAGGTGTTCAGCCGATGGTGATGCTTCACTATCCATCACGTGCGACTTTGCGATTCACTGTTCTCTGCTGTGACACTTAGAAAATGAGGAAACGCCGAGAGTTCTTCCGACATTGTCTTAGACTACGCTGGTAAGTAATGGTTGTTTTTCGTTTTGCAAGGGGGCAAAATGGCAGCCAAGGAAAAACTCAAAAACAAAGTTGGTACCGGCGCTTTAACGGCGTTGGTTGTCGGCGGCACTATCGGCTCAGGTATCTTCGGCCTGCCATCCACGATGACAAAGAACGGTAATCCAAAAGCCATCATCATCGGCTGGATTATCGTTGGTGTGGGCATGTTCGCTCTGGCGGGCGTTTACCGTGACCTGACGATACAGCAGCCCGAGATCGATGACGGTATTTACGGTTGGGCTAAGGGTATTTTTGGTGATCTTGGCGGTTTCTTCGCTAACTATGGTCACGGTGTCGGTGACGCGGTAGGGGACACCAGTTACCTGGTTATCATCTTCTCCGCGCTGGGCGCATTCGGTATCTTCGGTTTCTTCGGCAACGGTACCACCTGGTGGTCGGTGCTCGTCGCGTCAATCCTGCTCTGGCTATTAACCTGGCTCGTGCTACGCGGCGTCAAATCATCCACGCTCATGAACGACATCACCACCATCGCCAAGATCATTCCGATCATCATCTTTATCGTGCTGGCTATCCTTAACTTCAATCCGCATATTTTCATGGCGCATTGGGCATCAACAGCGGTTTACGTGCCTGCATCCCATGCCACGGCGGCGCACTGGACCCATGAATCCGTCTTCGCTCAATCCAAAGCGGTTTTGCTGTCAGCCATGTGGTGTCTGGTAGGAATCGAGTCCGGCACTATTTACGCCACGCGCGCCCGTAAACCCTCCGATGTTGCCAAAGCGACAACCATCGGTTCCCTCATCGTCATCGTTGTCCTCGTGGGCACCGCGGTGCTCTCCCTCGGTCTGATGGCCCCGGCGCAAATCTCCCAGCTCCATGATCCATCCATGGCTGGCTTGATGGCGCACATGACAGGGTCCTGGGGTTCCTGGCTCATCAACATCTGCCTTATCGTATCGGTCGTTGGCGCACTGCTAGCGTGGATTTCCCTATGCTCCGAGGAGCTACGTCTGCCATCCCGTGGCGGCTCCGCCACCAAGTGGCTCAACCAGCTTAACAGTGAAGAAATCCCCAAGAACGCCGTCCTGACCACATCCTGTATCACCGAGGCGTTGCTACTGGTCGCCGGCTTCTCATCGGCGGGCTACGAGACCATGCTCGAGTTCGCCACCTCACTGGACTGCGTGCCCTACCTGATGGTCTCGTTGTACGCCTGCAAATCTGTTATCAAAGGCATCGGCTTTAAAAACCGTTCCCACCGCGAGCGCGTTCGTACCGGTATTCTTGCCGCACTCTCGACACTGTTCACCGCTTTCATGGTTTACGGCGCTGGCCTGCAGTACCTGCTATTGACCGCGGTGGTCTGGCTGACTGGCTTCTGGTTCTACTGGAAAGGCCGTCAAGAGCAACGCAAGAGGATGGGAGTTGGTGAATGGAGCACGTGGATTATCGTGACCATTCTCGCCGTGCTCGGTATCATCGGCCTGTGCACACACACGATGGGTTTCTGAGCCGTATCTCAGACCCGCTAGGAGTGGGGGGAAGAAAAGGCCCTGTTGGTTGCGCTCAGGGCAGCGGATTTTTCTGTGAGCGCGCGAAAGCTGTGGCTGGTGAGTCTGGTGCGCCGATTGCATGTCTGGCGCGGCGGGGCGCCCAGCGGAGTCGAAGAGGTGATGATGAAGAGGTGATGATATTAAACGTTCGCTTTTTTTGGGTTTATGTCATCGAAAGTTTGATTATCCGCGGGGAATGTTAACGTTTTCAGTAAAACAACAGAAAACAACAGCTCATGAGTGGGTGATTGTGCAAGGAGGCATGATGTCCAGAGCGAATTGGAAGTGGTCTCGTCTGTCGAGAATCGCTATTGGTGCGATTGTGGCTGGTGCAACGGCGTTCGCAGCTCCAGCGTCGGCGATGGCGTGTACGCAGATTTATGTTGGCGATCAGTTCACCGCCGACGGCGACACGTATGTTGGCCGTAACGAGGATAACGCTCCGCGTTGGGAGAAGGTCTTCGGTGTTCAGGAGCCGGAGAACGACATGGTGTTCTCGTCCGAGGTGTCGAGCTTCAGGTACACCGTTCCGGGCAGGTCCCTGCGGTACACGTATGTGCGCGACAACAAATCCTATTACAGTCCGGAAGCGACCAACGCCTTCCCGGAAGCAGGCGAGAACCAGGATGGTGTGAGCGTGTCCGCTACCGAATCCACGTCCTCCAACAACAAGATCGCGGCTGTTGACCCGGTCGGTTCCGCGTCCTCCCAACCGTGGGGAATCCCAGAGTATAATCTCGCTGGACTGGTCCTCTCCCAGGCAACGACCGCTCGTGAAGGTGTTGAACTGCTCGGCAAACTAGACGACAAATATGGTTCGCTCAACTGCAATCAGGTTGTTATCGCCGATAAGACTTCGGTTTGGCTTTTCACGCTGCTGTCCGGTCACCAGTGGATTGCTATCAAGATGCCGGACAACGTGGTGTCCGTCAACCCGAACATGGGTCGTCTCGAATATAAGGTGAACATCGACGACAGTTCCACTTGTCTGCACTCTGCTGACCTTGTCTTAACCGCGCAGAAAGCCGACTCCCTAGTCACATATGACAATGGTTGGATCAATGTCGGCGCCAGCTACGGGGAAACCAACTCCGGTTCCGGCCAGTACGACCGTCTCGCACAAGGCCGCGCCTACTTTGGTGCCCCACTCGCATCCAACAGCTACACCACTAACCAGCTCGGCCAAATCACCAACATCACCGCACCGCAGTTGACCTTCACACCCGGCGGCAAAGACTACACCACCGACTTCATCCTCCGCGCCTTCGCCACACGCGGGCAAGGAACTCCCTTCAACGCCAACGAGAATAGGAAACTCTATTCCATTGGCAACCCCAACACCGTGGAAACCAACGATTTTCAAATCAACCACAAGCTTCCCAGTGACATCGCCACCGTCCAGTGGGAATCCCTCTCGCGCCCAGAGTTCGGTATCTTCATCCCGCATTACTCCGCACTGCTCACACACGTCAGCCCCCTCTACGGCAACATCAACACCTGGCAGGGTAACAGTGTTGACGCAGCCAGCGAAGACAATGTGCACGCAGCCATGACCGGCCCGACCGACAACCTCGACGAAGTCATGATGGACATCAACACGTTGTGCTACAACAACCGGTCCACGACCGCCACCAACGTCAAGAAATACTTCGCCGTCATCCAAAACCAAATCATCGCTCAGCAAAAGGCCGTTGCCACCCTCATGGACAGCACCCCGCAAACCGACCGCACCACCCTAGCCAACAAGGCTGACGCCACCGTGACTGCCAGCGTCTACAACAAAGCACTCGCCACGCTCACGCAGCTGCGCGCGTACCTCAACTCCGGCGCCAAAACGCCGTTCACGCCATCCGATTACGATGCGGCAACCAACACCGAGAAAACCCCATTCGTTTACGCGGCAGCTGTCATCAACCCGACTATTACTGTCCAGCCGGTATCCGTGTCGTACGAGAAGAATGCGGTCGCCCCGGTTCTCCACACGTCCGCGGCTGAAAACGATGGCGTTAACGGAACGTCAACGACGCTGACCTACACGTGGTACAAGACCGCTGACAAGGCTACCGCCGACGCGCTTGCCAACACGAAGAACAGTGCCTACGCGTCTGATTCATCAAATGCTGCCGTGCTGGCTAGCACCGATTCCTCCCAGTCCACCGTTCCGGCAGGCATGACGCTCGCCGGCACCGGCTCTAGCATCACGCCGTCCACGACGAAGGCCGGAACTGAGTACTACGTGGCGCGTGTGGCCAATGCGCAGGGTCTGTACACGGATTCCACTGTCGCCGCGGTAACTGTCAGTGACACGGCTACCACCACGACGACTGGTTCCAGTGCGACGGGTGCGACCACTAAGACCGCCACCCCGTCGTCCTCGTCCCCCGTGCACCACTCCGGGGTCACGCAGAATACCGCCCATCCAGCTACGGGGTCTCAGACGTCCGGGTCCACGACTTCCAGCAATCCGTTGGCGACCACCGGTTCCGTGGTGTCTATCGCTGTAGCGGCGGCGCTGGTCCTGTGTGCTGGCGCCGGCGGTAGCGCTATCTGGTATCGCAAGCGCTCCGCGGCACGTGACACTGTCGAATCCTCTAAGTGAGGTTTATAAGATCAGGCTGGGGATGCTGGTGTTCCTGTGATACCCCCCTCTCATAACTATCTGATAGATGACATGGGCGGCTGACAGGTTTTGACCTGTTGGCCGCCCATGTCAGATTTTGTTTGTCATCCAAGATGGGATAGCCTGGCCGTGTCCGACAACGATGTGGGACGAAAGCAAAGGCTGTTTTTTGGACAGCTTCCTCAAAGGAGAAGGGATGTCTTTCCTCAGTCTGTCGAAGCCATCGGCGCGCCGCGTTCCTGCGGAACGAGTCCATGGCGAATATCTCAAGCGTCAAACCGGTGTGCTGATTGCCACGTGCTTTTCATACATTGGTTACTACATCATTCGTTTAATCTTTACAACTGAGCAGGTGCCAATTCGGAAAGCTTATGGATTCAGCATCGCTCAAATCGGTTTCATTCTGTCAACCTTCGGTATTGGTTACGGAATTGCCAAACTGGTAATGGGTTCTATCGCCGATCGTGTTAATTCTAAGAGTTTCCTTGCCTTTGGCTTATACGTGTCTGCTTTGTTGAACGCCATACTGGGTTTCAGCCGCAATTTTTGGATCATTCTCATACTCATGCTGCTGATCTCCATAACCCAGGCTATCGGTGCGCCAGCGTGCCATCGGGAAATTAACTTGTGGTTCTCCAAAAAACGGCGTGGCACAGTATTCGCGGTATGGTCAAGCGCGCACAACGCTGGTGCGTTCTTCTGTGTCGCGTGCGTCGAAATCGCAACAGCATGGTTCTCTGGTTCGCTCGTTGGTGTTTTCCTGACAGCATCCGTTATCTCTGCCGTGATTGCCACGGTGATGCTGCTCATCAACTCCGACCGTCCAGAAGTGTGCGGTCTGCCGAATATCGATGCCTACTCACACACCGTTGAACTAGACGCGAAAGGTGAATCCCGAACCGTAGCGACCACTGATAAAACCGTGTGGCAGGTGTTCGTGCAGGACATTCTCAAAAACAAGGTTGTGTGGGCCATTTCGCTAGCATCCATGAGCTTCTATATCGTTCGTTACGGCGTGCTGAGCTGGATTCCGAGCTATCTACCAACCAAAGGCTTCACCGTCGGCCAAGCCAAATGGTTAGTCGGAATCTTCGAGTTAGCAGCGGTGCCGGCCGTTATCCTCCTAGGCTTCATTTCCGATGCAGTGAAATCACGTCGCGCCCTCGTTTGCTTCTGCTGCACGATTCTGATGATCATCGCGCTCGTTGTCTATTTCACCAGTGCGTCTAAAACCGTCATTTGGATTGTTATTTTCGTTCTCGGCGGAACAATCTACGCACCATTGGCGTTAGTCGATCTAATGGTCAATGAGGCCGCTCCAAAATATGCGTGCGGACTATCAACGGGATTCATGGGCTTCTTCCAATACGTGTTCGGCGAGACACTCGCCACCGCACTCATCGGTGAACTTGTCAGCAGTTTCGGCTGGAGCGCCTGCGACAAAGTCCTCTACACTGCTGCCGGCTTATGCCTCATCCTGACAGTGTATCTGATTTACCACGAGCGCTCAGTCATGGCAATGGAACATCGACTCAACGAGGAGCATAAGAGCAACTAACCAGTATTCCCCCTCTCAGCAATACGTGGAGGGGAGCTGACGGTCGTCCCCTACGCATTGCTCGCCCACTACCATTGTCGCGAAAACGAGAGAGGGTAAGCGGCAGGCAACAGTACGTGCCCACCTTCTATGAAGGCACTATGTCGGCGCAACCTATGGTAGTCAACCATTCGAATTCCACCATCATCGAACAACGCAAGTTCGCACAGATTTTCCCCCCATCCCAGATGGGCGAAACACAACCTCATCGAAAATAGAGAACACGGTACGCGCCCTCCGCTCACCCCGACAGTAGCCTGATATCAACCACTCCTAGCGCTCACGGCTGTTAGTATCACCAACCAGCGCAAGATGGGCCGCCGTATAACAGGAACACCGGCGAGCTAGTGGGTCGCGCTATCGTCTGGGTGTGCATTCACGAGCCTGTTTTCGTATTTTCTCCGCTTCAAAGATTCGTGGACTTCTCGATAAAATACTCGACGCCCGCGAGCGCGCTGAAACTGCCGACAGCTGCCTTGGAAACAGGGACGCGGCGGGGCTGGCGGACCTGACGAGCGGGCAATCCCGTAGACAGCATGCTTGTCATCGGTGTCACGAACGCTTCGCGCATCCTGCTCATGGGTATCCCCAGGACCCTGGCTGGCGACCCGCCCGATGTATAGCATTTAGTGTGCTGATATCGATACGGTCGACGATTGGTGCGGCATCCAAAAATCTGCGACTAGGAACGAAGAATGGCCTTCTTATCGACATGCCGCTCGCACGTATCTGGAGTAAAACTAGCAGGTGTTATTTGAACAGGCGTATTTTTGGCGTCCCAGTGTGACTTAAGAATACGTACAGAATCGGCTGCTTCATGCTGCGGAACCCGGGAAGGAGCTGGTTGTCAGGCGGCATGGTCTGAGTGACGACGGTGACGGACCGATTCGGGTGATACGAAGCCTAGCGTATGGACTTGAAGGTTTCGTCACCAGTGCCGCATGCTGGTGCAATGGCTGGCGACAATTTAGCCATCATCAAGAGTTCCTTCGGCATTGCCGCGTGAGCGTTGAACATTGAGAAGAAACGGTGGCGTGTATTTCGATGGTGTTCTCTGGCCTGTTTGCTCTGTCCTGGTAGGATTCGTGCGCGACGATCGGCAGTCTAACTCGCTACGCGACGGCAAAGCACATCGCCCGCAGCCAGTCACTCGCGTTTGAGGTTAACGACGTGCTCGACGCCAGGGATGCTCATTACGGGCACCACCTCCGTGGATTCGGATCATGAGAT
>JAFNPO010000116.1 GCA_017386585.1 Aeriscardovia sp. | reverse complement strand
GGCAAGCGCACCGTTCTCGACACCGCTGGCCAGGTCAGCAAGTTCGAGAAGCGTTACGGCAAGCGCACTGCGAAGGCAGCTAAGTGAACGAGACAGCTTTTACAGCCATCGCCAAATCTTGTAATAGCTGAACAGGTTCATTGAAGAAGGCGACCGGGATTTCCGGCCGCCTTCTTCATCCTCTAATTGGGGCTGTCAGCAGCGCTCGTGTCAGCTCCAGTGGAACCGGCCAACACTTCAATAGGTGACATTGCCGTCGCGTTGCACTTACTAGACCTGTTGTTAGGACGAGAACACATCAATAAATCAGTAATGTTCACACAAACTAGCATCAGAATTGTTCAGGAATAGGGAGCCTGCTATACCGCCGGTCGCTCCCGCTGCCGAAGCGAGGTTTCTTCATGCATTGCCGGAACCGCACTGAAAGGACACCACACTAGGCGTGCGATGACACACCGCCAGTAACTACCATCATAATGGCACTTTTCTTGATATCGCTTCTTACTTCGCCACACTCCTGGCAACGCTTCGGTATCATTGGCCTTTTTCTTCTCAATATTCCGGTTTCCAGGGATTGGTTCCAGCGCCAACACGTTAGCGCAGGCCAACTGCCCGTGATAATTTCATTCCGATGCATGGAGAAAAGGCCACGCATCAGTTTGTTGTTCCCCATTTCCCGAGCTTTCACCTTCGGTCTTTTCGCCTCTCATATTCCTGAACTGCTCGCAAGCTCAGGCGCGGTGTGAAAACACCAAATCCAGTCACAAGTACCCCCCTCCAAAAAGGCCGGCTGCACTGCGCGCCGCATGTAGTGTCTCATTCGAAAATTGCTATCCGTTTCGCCTGTGCTGCTATTGTCTGCAACGTTCTTCTAGGCGACACGATTTCATTGTGATGGAGGGAAAAAGATGAGGAGGGATAGGTCGGCGACGATATAGCCAACCGACGCGATATAGTTCGCAGTCGCGCAGCCCTAGTCATTCGTGAGGAATACAAACTCGTTGAACAAACCCTTCACAGATGCTGGTGGGTGCGATGCGGACAGCCATCATCGAACTGGACGCCCGAAGATATCCCTCCCGATGAAGTCCATCAGCGATGGGTGAGGCGGCCAGGAAGAGCATGCATAAAATGACGGGACCATGAAAGCCGACCTTCGTCTCGATCCAGTCCACTAAAAGCATCCAACGAACATGACCGACGTGTGCAGCACGACGATAGTCGACACGACACCGCGATCAATGGGTAACTCAGGACTCAGGCAGAGCAGCAGGTGCAGCGTGACGAGCAAAGGACGATCTAATTGACGACCACAAAAAATCAGCTAAAAGACGACATCTTTGATGGATAGATTGCTCTCAGATCTTCTTGCTCTTCCACAAGAATTTAGCGTTTTACTCGTGCTTGATGGTGTTTCCCAGCGGGCGCCCTCCTCTAGGGGCAATAAGACCGCGAAGAACGCGAGCGCGATGCTGTAGCAGGTCTTGAAGGTAGTACCAAGGCGTCGTACTAGTGTGGCCTGCTTATTGTCGGATAACGTCAACGACTGGGTATAGAGAATGGCCGCCGAATCAGTGAAGAAGGTTCCGGTGGTTTGGATAACGAGACTGGCCATCATGAGGGCCGTGAGATATTTGATGTGCTTTTCGCGCGGAATGCAGAGGGAATACGTGAGCGAGCACATATGGTCTTATGGGTTTAATCCGCGGTCATTCCGATTGACACCGGAGGATGGTCAAGACCGCGCGTGACGAGGAAACGCCCGCGGCGACAACGTGGGCTGCATGACCACGATGAGCAGCATGCGGTGTAGCCACTGCGACGTACAGACATCAGCAGCAGGGATTAGCGATGTTTCCAGCAACGAGTGCATGATGGGGCTGTCGATAACGTTTGCCCTGTCAAATTAGAATATGAGATTTGCTTTGTGGTTCGTAAACCACCGTGGAGAAGCATACGTTGCGCTTATACTGCAGATTCCGAACGATATAGCAGGATGGAATTTTTGACTACCTTCTTGCAATCCATCGAGCTTAGGGAGCGCAGCCGGTGCTCTCCGCATAAGAAGCGACGAATTTATCGCATCAAAATTGAAAACTCATGGGGGCAATCGTCTCCATACATGGTTTGGGATGAGTATAGCGAAGTCGAAACAAAACTACGATTTTACTGAATTTTATAGAAAAGAAGCTTCGGATGGTGCGGACGAGAATTGCCGGGCGCTAGGAGAGATCCTGAAACGTAGAAAACCGGCGGTCTGACGCGCTTCGGAACGTGCCATCCCCGCCGGTTCTCTGCTTGAAGGAGAGAGGGGAAGCAATGTATTCTCACAGCACAAACCTAGAACATTGTTCGCGTCGGTTCCTGCGAACCGACAGTTTTAGCATAGAGTGCATCTCTTCATACAGCGCGTGTTTCCTCTTCGAGATCTCTGGGTGTTCTGTGCCTGTTTCGTGACGCTGAAATCAGGATGAAACGTCGGTCCGTGCAACGTCATCGCGTTCCGAACCGCTCAATTGTGTCACCTACCAAAAATGGCGCTCGGGGAGAGAAACCGGGCGACGTAGGCCCAAAAGTGGATGAGAAGATATCCTTTCGCGACGTAACTCTATACCTCTAAGTAAACAGACTAAAGTAAGTAAACAGCCAGTAAAGCGTATCGTGAACATTCTTTGGGGTGCTACGCGTGTTATCGCACCGTGCTCCACGCATGAGCCGGACGGCCAACGGATGTCCTGATACACGCTTCACTGCGATAGGTGGAAGACGGATCTACAGACAGAACCGTAGAACAGCGGCCAGATGATTACGTTGGGGAAACCTTATAGTACTCGACGATGTATCTGCCCGGCCAAATTAAAAGGTAAGCCATAGTGGTCGACAAATCGCACGAGGATGGTTTGTTTTTTCTGATCGGAGAACTCCTCTCCAATAGTCTGACCAGCCGATTCGCACACCGTCTTCGAAACGCGGCCTCCTGGCCACAGTGAAGTCACCGACCGAGCCGGAATCGGATTCCGAGGTCTTGCTACGACGCGCGGACAATAGAAGACAATTGGAAACGGAGATGCCGTTGCTTCACCCCCTCCCCTGGAACCTCTTTCTTGCCACAGTGGAGAGTTCGGATTCGAGAGATTTGGCCGGGCAGAAGGCTACTTGTGAGCTGGACGCACGCGGCCACCATCGACGAGTCGGCGGCGCAGGACAACGATGAGGAACAGCGCTGCCAAAGCCACGGCCGCCATGATCCAAAACATGTTCGACGTGCGGTTCGCGGCCTCTGTAACGGATGCTGTGGTCGCGGGCGCGCCCAGCCCGATTCCCAATCCATGGGACTCTAACGCGCTTTTTGTCATCAACGAGGCATACACGGTAATACCGATGGCGCTGGAGGTGTTGAGCGTCAGCTCAGCGACACCCACACCGCGTCCCCTCTCCTCCTGCGGCAGTGCGGCCGTCGCACAGTCATACAGCGGCGAGTAGCCGCCGATGATGCCGATGTTGTACACACAAGCGAACGCGGTCAATGTCCAAAAGCCGCAGCGCACGAACAGTGCCGAAAGCGCGAAGCCAACGACCATGAGGACTGACGACCAGAAAATGGTATTCCAGCGACCAATCCGCTGCACAATTTTGCCAATGACAGAGCTGACAACAGCCGTCACCGCGTAGACGAGTGCCAGGTAAAGTGACACCGTGGTGAGCGAGATGTGGTACACACCGTTGCCGATGACACGGTAAATCGGGATACTGGCGTCACTGAAGAAGTCGAAGAATACGATAACAACAACGGTGGCCATGAACGAGCCATTCCTCACAAACGCGCGGGACAGGAATGGCTGCTTGCCGAAAGCAACCCAACAGCAGAAGAACACGGCAAGGACGCCGAGGGCTGCGAGCCAGCCCCAGTGCGGGTAGTCAAAGTAGATGGAGATGAGCATGGCGACGGCAGCGAACACAATCATCCCTACGTAATCAATATGCTGCTCTTGGGCCGTGATGTCCGGAATGTGACGCACAAGGGCCGGCAGGCAGAAAAGCGCGAACGCCGGAATAAGAAAGAGGAAATGCCACGGAATCATGGCCACGAGTCCCCCCGCGAGGATGCCGGCAACGGACGCCAAGTAGTAGACAGCGCCGAACAAGCCGATGTACATGCTGCGCTCGTGGGTGCGCAGGTACTTGACGACAAGGACAAGGTAGACGGAACCAGCCACCTGCGAGCCAATCACCTGCAGGATACGGGCGGCGAGAACAACCCAGAAGCTCACCTGGCCGAAGAAGCCAATGAAAGAACCAACGATGAGGCACACCACGCCGATAATGGTCATGCGCTTAGGCGAAATAAAGTCGCAGAGCGAGTCGTAGAGCAGGCTTAGCACGGCCAGGACAATGCCCGGGATGGTGGCCAGCAGCGAGGCGCCGGCGTGCATGCCGAAGGACGCGCCGATATTCTGGTAGACGAGCTTGAAAGCCTGGACCATCAGCTCCCCCAGCAAGTAGACCGCCAGCAGTGCGGGCAGCGCTTTCTTGGTAATGTCGCGCGTAGCGTCGGCAGAAACACCTGCGGAGCGGCCCTCGGCGCCCGTCGGAGCGTTCGTGTTTGTCGTTGTCATCGCGACCTCCTATTACATTGCGGAGCCACTGTCTAGGACCTCAGTTCTGCCCGAAGACCGGTGAATGGCTCAATGTTTCTTGTTTCCGCCAATCAGCTGCTTGCGGAAAACGACGATCATGGCCAAAGCAACCAGCGAGAAAATCGCCATGATCCAGAAGATATTCGACGTCAAGTTTGCCGCCGCTATCGTCGCTTGCGTGTCGGACGCAGCGTGGAGGCCGACTCCGAAACCCTGCTGCTGCAATTGCGGCAGGGTGAGCATCGTCGAGTAGAGCGCCATGCCGACCGGAGTGGTCGTGTTGCGGGCTGTCTCGGCCACGCCAATGCCTCGACCGCGCTCGTGGATTGGTAGCGCGTCAGTAGCGCAATTATATAGTGACGAATAGGCGCCCATGCAGCCAAAGCTGTAGAGACAGCCAAAGATGGTTAACAGCCAGAAGTCGGAGCGGATGAATAGCGCCGAAAGCGTGAAGCCAGCCACGCGTAGCACGCCCGACCAGAAGATGGCACGCCAGCGGCCCATGAGATTGACAATTTTACCGGAAACGACACCCACGAAGGCCGACAGGACGTAGATTATCGCTAAATAGAGTGACACCGTCAGCAGTGAAATATGGTAGACGCCGCTGCCAATCACCTCGTAGATCGGCAGTACCGCATAGTTAAACAGGTTGAAGACCACGATGATGAGCGCGGTGATGACAAAAGATCGGTTGGCCGCCATTTGGCGTGTGAGGAACGGATGCTTGCCGCGCATCACGTAGACGCAGAACACAACAACGAGTACGGCGATCGCTACTAGGTATACCCAGTTCATGTAGTTGAAGTAGATGACCATGAGCGCCGGGATCGTAGCGAACACTGCCATACCGAAATAGTCGATGTGCTCTGCGTGGCCTTCAATGTCGGGGATGTCCTTGATAAGCACCGGCATGCAGAAGAGTGCAAGCGCCGGGATGAGAAAGAGGAAACGCCACGGAATCATGGCGATGAGACCGCCGGCGAGGATGCCGACAACACAGGCGAAGTAATACATAGCGCCGAAAATTCCTACGTATACAGTCTTTTCGTTTTTGCGCGTGTATTTGGTAACAAGCACAAGGTAGACAGAGCCAGCCACCTGCGAGCCGACAACCTGTAGGATGCGGGAAATGAGGATAACCCAAAAGCTGCCGGAAACAAGGAAACCGAGAAAGGATCCGACAATCATGGCGCTGACGCCGATAAGGGTCATGCGCCGAGGAGAAATGAAATCGCAGAGGGAATCGTACAGAAGGGTAAGAACTGCGAGAGCAACGCCAGGGATGGTGCTCAGCAAGGGAGCCGCAGAACGCATGTTAAGGGAATTGCCGATGTTCTGATATACGAGGTTGAAAGCCTGGAGCATTAGGTCGCCGAGAACATACACAATCAGCAGCGCCGGGAGGGCTTTCCTTACTTCGGCCCGGAATTCCTCGTGTGTTTTTCCACCAGGACTTTCCGACTGCCTGGGCCGGACCGAAGGCGATTCAACTATTTTTAACAGAGGCCTTTGCGGAGACGCCATCGCTGTGGGCATCTCCGCAAGGCGTTTTCCCGAGTGCGAACCTATCTCCGACATCGGCACCTCACTTAGAACGTGAATTCAGAATATTAGACTGCGTATTCAAACAGGTTTCCTTGCTTTTCGACTTCAAACCTAACAAGTCCCCTACACAAGGACAGATTCTGGGCGTGCTGCGGAGGCAGGCGAAGGAGACGAACGCAACGGGAACGAACGCGAAACACGAAGCATCCTTGGCAACGAGCGTCAGGAACTCACTGCGAATATCTACCGGGGCAGCGGGCCAACCCGTCAGCCGGTTCCCGTGCTCGAACATGCGATCCTCCACTTCCTTCTGGATCTGCACCGACTGGTTCTCGGTCGGACGAATGACCTCTGGGCGCATAGGATACCGGGCAGCGTGACGGCAACAACGACCATAACTCAGCATAAGTTCGACACCTCAAGGGTCAAAAGGTTCAGAGTCGCGTTCTGCTGGCGTTCCACACCATGGTCGCCCAGAAGAAACCCGTACCGGGGGAAGCTGTTGTGGCCCATCGGCGCACTGCAGACAGCGTTGCCGATAGCTGGCGACACGGTGATCATGAGGTCGCAGATTTCGGTCGCTCGGTTCACTGTAATCGCAGGCACACGACAAACGTCGTCGTAAATGCGTGTAGATAGCCCCACGACACGTCGAAGATAGTGAGGATCCAGCAGAAGTAGCCAGGCAGCGCTGAGAGCACGAGGCCTATAGATGTCCAGCTGCAAGGGTCCAATGGCGCGGAATTGACCGAAGCGCGCCGTGCATGGACTTGAAAGCCCCCACTGACCAGGAGTTGCGACTGTTAACGGATCAGGCCGTACGACGGGGTTTGCAGGGACAGATGGAAGACACTCTCACCGATGGCCTCGTGAATCGGAGTGATGGCATACTCGAAAAAGCAGTCGATAAACAAAATGGCTAGGAGTACCATGTAGGAGCCGTTGCGCAGGAGCTCCTTGGATGACAAATGGATGATTGCCCCTAGCCACGTAAACGCCGAAGACGCCAGTAAGCCGACGGCCACGAAAATCAGCCTATAGCCGCGAACGAGAAGATATCGCCGCACAGTCGGCGATGAACGCGAATACGGCAAATGGGCCAAGGGCGTCGACTTTTCGCCCGTGCCTATGTCATCAAGTGTCACGAACAAGAATCGAGAATACGAAGATGCCGAGAACTGTAGCGAAGTAAAATATCGCGGTGAAGATACCGAAGCGTAGGGCTTTCTCTTTGCCAGAGATGCTTGACGGCCCCGATGAGAAACACTAAGCCGGCGACTTACGCGCCCGCGCCCTACAACAACGCGCACGACAAGGACGACCCAGAAGAGCCGCAAGAAGGGCAAACCGATGATGCTGAAGACGATAGCTGCTCCCCAAACCCCAGCACCAACTTTTAGACAAGCATTTGCAGAACGTTTCGTACATGCACGCGATCCAGGAATCCCCACCAGGATGCTAAGAGGAAGACTGCTCTATCCCAGCACGCCGATTAAGGACCGATTGTTCAAAAACACGAAGTTGAACACTGGATTCTCAGTGTGCCTAGGATAAACACGATTAGCAGGACCAGTAAAGCGTTCTTCGTCCTCGTGCACTCCTCCCTAATCCGACGTTACGTTCTACTCTCTCTTTCCTAGCTCAGCTGGCTTCACCGCTCCATGCCACCTCCTCTCTCATCGAACCGTGCAACAAGCGTTTTGGTATAACCGCTGTCTAAAAAGCCCTAGACAGAATGTCGATACGCCCGAGTGTGGAACAGGGGGCGCCACTACAGGCCGCGGGGAGAGAGGCATGGGCTTGCTCCCCGAGGGGAATTCACTTTCGCGTCACGATATTCCTACGGGAAGCGATAATGATGACAACACCCAACAGCGAGAGGAACGCCATGCACCAAAACATGTTGGCGACGCTGTTGAACGCCCTGCCGCTTGTCAGGCCGAAGAAGCCGTGCGCAGCGAAGCCGCTGTTCGCCATCATCGCCGAATAGATAGCAATGCCAATGGAGCCAGTGACATTGAGGGTCAAGTCGAGGACACCCATCGCACGACCGCCTTGCTCGGATGGCACGGCAGCAGAGCCAGCATCATAAATCGGGGTATACACGGCTGTCATACCAGTGATGAAGATGCAGGCGAAAAACGTAAGCATCGCGAAGCTAGCGTGAATGAACAGCGCGGAGAGGGCGAAGCCAACGGTCATAAAAATCGCGGACCACAGCATCGTACCCCAACGGCCGAGCTTGTTGACGATCGGACCAGAGAAAACGCCAATGATAGTCGCCACGACATAGACGACAGTCAGATACAAAGTGGTCTCCCACAGCGGTACCTTGAAAAGCTCGCTACCAATAACCTGATAAATTGGTACCGCCGCATAGTTAAGCGCATACAACACAAAGAGGATAACCAGCGGGAGCATATAACGCGGGTTGGAGACAAACTTCGTGGTAATAAACGGCCGTTTGCCGTCGACGACATGCAGCGCGAACATGACGAACAACAGGCCTGCGGCGAGCAACAGCCACCACTGATCCGGGTACGAGAAGTACACGGTCAGCAACGTGACGGACAGGCCGAAGACGATGATGCCAATGACGTCGAGCTTGGTACTCTGGACGTTGATGTCAGGCGTATTTCGCGAGAGCACTGGCACGAAGAAAATGGCCAGTACCGGCAGCAGGAAGATATAACGCCAGTTCCAAGAAGTGATCATGCCGCCAAAGAAGACGCCCGCAGCCGCTGCCAGGTAGTACACAGCATTGAAAATGCCAAAATACCTGGCCTTCTCCTTGCCATCGAGATACTTGGACGTCAGCACAAGGAATACCGAGCCAGCCACCTGCGCGCCTGCGACCTGCACAATGCGACCAACCAGAACAAGCCAGAAGGCCACCGGACCACCAATCCACGCACAGCAGAAGGACATCAACGAACCGACAATGAGACCCCAGACACCAATCATCGTCATTCTCTTCGGAGAGATAAAGTCGCCAAGCGTCTCATAGATAAGACAGGCGACGCCCAGGATGATGCCCGGAATGGTAGTCAACAGAGCCGCCTGACCGCCCATCCCCAGCGAATCACCAATATTCTGGTAGACAAAATCCATCGCCTGGATCATAAGGGTGCCCAGTAGGAAGATTACCAGCAAGCTCAGCAGAGCTTTCTTGGATTTCCTGCGATTGATTTCGAACTGCTCCTGCGCGGACACGGGCGCCGAAGCGTTTTGCGATGTATCTGACATCGTTCCTCCGTTCTTTTGTTCTTGTGTTGTCGTTCCCGACATGGACACTGGGACCTGGCCTTCACGCCAGGATCCAGCCCATGCACTGGTCTTGAAGCGCTCGCGGACAAGTTGGAGCATCAGCGTTTTCCCTCGTTAGCCAGCAGGTGACTCGGGTTGCCGATGATGCGGACTTGTGGTCACGCTCCTTGGGTCTTTCGCCGCGGACAAACATTGAGACGGGCCCACGAGCGCATAGTCAGGCGGTGGCGAGCGGATTGTATAGGTAACGGATAGGTACGTCGGCGAGGAAACCTTGAACTCGACCCCGACGGAGATTCTTTCTTCATTAGAGAGATCAGCGTCAGTCG
This sequence comes from Aeriscardovia sp., assembly GCA_017386585.1. Classification (GTDB taxonomy): domain Bacteria; phylum Actinomycetota; class Actinomycetes; order Actinomycetales; family Bifidobacteriaceae; genus RGIG7107. Next base: position 18,245 of record JAFNPO010000116.1, on the reverse strand, counting down.
GGTGGGTCAGCGCTGCGCTCATGCCAACGATGCCGGGAATCTTTCGCAGCGCGTTGTCAATGCTGATGTCAAGGCTAAGGATGATTTTCTTTCGTGGCATCGCTGTCGCCTTTCTCTGCCAGGCCAATGCAGAAACGTCATTCGATGGCAAAGTCCTCTGCAGCTTCCGTATTATCGGAGGAGCTAGCGAAATCGTTCGCCGCAACAACGCCTACAGGGGACTCAGAGGTGTCTACGTGAGCATTGCGAGCCTCGGCCTTGGCGATTGGCCGACGCATAGCAGCAACGACAATGAGAGCAACTGCAGCAGCCGCGCACATAATCCAGAACACGTTCGACGTCAGGAAGGCCTTCTTACCCTCGAGCGCTATACCCAGCCACGCACGCTCTGCCAGGTCCTTACGGTCCATGAGGTAGCCGTAGTAAGCGATTCCCATGGCTGGGGATGTGTTCATCATGACATGGGCCACACCGATGCCCCGTCCACGCTCCTTAACCAGTAGCGAGCCGGAAGCCAGGTCGTAGATTGGTGTGTAAATGAGCGCCAGTCCAGCCTCGTAGATGATGGCGAAGATTGTCAGTAGCCAGAAGCTGGAGCGCAGGAATAGCGCGGAGAGGGCGAAGCCGACAATCATGAGGACGACGGACCATACCATGAGACGGTAGCGGCCGAGCTTCTGTATCAGTGGTCCAGAAATCCAGGAGATGACGATGCAAGCGATGTAAACAACCATGAGATAGAGGGACACGTCCTGCAGGCTCATATGGTAGATGTGCTTGCCGATAACCTTGTAAATCGGAATAGCTGCATACTGGAAGAAGAATGCCACGAACAGCGTAGTCATAATGCCCATGTAAGCGCTGTTGTGGATGAATTTGCGAGACAGAAACGGATTCTTGCCATAGCGCACGTAGAAGCCGAAGACGGCTATCAGGACGACGAAAGCCAGGATGAGCCACCACTCGTTATAGGTGAAGTAGATGGTCAGTGCGGCCGCGGCGGCGACGAACACGGCAACGCCGAACGCGTCGAATCGCTCGCCCTTATTGTGTAGTACCGGGACATTCTTGACGAGGAATGGCAGCAGTAGCACTGACAGCGCCGGCAGCAGCAGCAGGAACTTCCAGGGGATGAAGGAAATCATGCCGCCGAAGAGCATACCCAATGCAACGGACACGTAGTAGATGGCGTTGTTGATGCCAATGTAGAGCGCTTTCTCTTTCGGGGAGAGGCACTTGACGACGATGACGAGGATAACGGAGGCGTGCACAGCCAGGGTTTGCAGGATACGGGCGACGAGGACGCACCAGAAGTTGTTGGAGCAGATGAAGCCGAAGATAGAGGATATTGTCAGTAGGCACACGCCCCACACAATGATGGTACGTGGCGAAATGTAGTCGCACAGCGTGTCGTACAGCATGCAGATGGCAGCGAGCGCAACGCCTGGCAGCGAGACCAGTAGCGGGGCCGCAGCGGTCATGTGTAGGTCGGCACCGACGTTTTGGTAGACGAGGTTGAAGGACTGGAAGACAACGTGCCCGAGGGTCGTCAGTAGGAACAGGGCGGGCAGCGCAATCTTGACGCGGCGCCGTTCCCTCTCGAACCCGTCTCGGCTTTGCACAGTTGTTTTAGTGTCGGTTAGCTGCGACGACATGAGCAACCCTCTCTATGGAAACGCTGCTGGTACTGGCGCGAACGCGCCTGCGATTTTCACTATAATCAAATGAACTGACGAGCCTGTAGCGCGGTGGTGGCGTCGTTTGCCAGGACCGTTGGCCTCTTGTTCCCAGTACTCTCCATTCTCTGGCCAGTTCGACGCTGTCCGGATACGGGGAAACGCTCTGGAGGCGTGGATCGGCCTGTCCCCTCTAGAGCGTTTCCTATCGATAACTGTTAGTCGATAACTGTTAGCGGTTTATTGGCCGATGTTTTCGTCCTCTTTCATTTTCTCGGGACTGGCCACGTCGTCGGCGAAGTTGCTGGTCTCGCGCTCGATGGCTTTCTCTTCGGCGCTGACGGCGTCGGCGAAAGCGGCGGTGAGTTTAGTTGCGCCGGACTTCTTGGCGGCGGAGGCTAGGACGGCGGCGTCGGCGTGCTCGGGATCTTCGAGAGCGGCTTTCTCCTCAGGGCTGAGGCTGTTGGCTTTTTCCTCCATCTTGAGGATCTTGTGTTCCTGGAAGACTAGGTAGATCACGATGACCACGCACAGGCCGGCGGCGCAGTATAGGACGATGCCGCAAGAACTCCAGCCGTACTTGCTGACGAGCTCCCCAATGAGGGCGGTCGCGATGGTTTCACCGAAGATGTACTGGAAGAAGCCCATAAAGCCGGTGGACAGGCCGACCGCGTACTTGGGGACGGCTTCGTTGACCATGAGGCCGACGAGGTCAAGCGGAGCGTAGATGCAACCGCCGGCCACGAAGAGTGCGACGAGGATGACGGTCTTGTTCGGACTAGTGAAGTAGAAGATCAGAGCGATAATCATGACGATGGTCAGCCAGAAGGTGACCAGTGCGCGGCGCCCTTTGAGACGGTCGGAGACCCATCCGAAGAAGATGACGGACGGGATAAGAGAAATCTCCCAGTAGGCGACGATCCACTTGGCGAGGTTAACGCTGAAGCCGTGGGCGGGCAGATAGCTCGGAATCCAGGAGAGGACGCCGTAGCGGATGATATAGAAGCTCATAGAGGTCAGAGAAACAGCCCAGACCATCTTGTTGGTCAGGACGTCCTGAGTGAAGACCTTCCACAAAGACTTCTTGGTGACGGAACCCGCGGTGGTGGCACCGTTCTCATTGAGTTCAACGGAGTCGGAGTAAGTGTTGATATCGGGCAGTCCGTACGCTTCTGGACGGTCAGAGTTGATGATCAGCATGACGGTCGCGATGATTGCGGAGACCACGGACGCAGTGATGAATACGGCCGGCAGAGAGCCGGAGAACCAAGCGGTAGCGGCTTCGATGAACACGACGCAGAAGAACGCGCCGAAGTTGTGGGCGGCGGACCATGTCGAGTAGGAAGCACCACGGGATTTCTTGGAGAACCACAGGCTGATTTCACGTTGACAGACCGGCGCTCCGATGGCCTGGGATACCGAGAGCACGAGCATCAGGACCATCATGACGTAGAAGTTGCGGTTCCAGGCGAACAGTAGGTTAACGACGCAGGAGACATATAGGCCTAAGGCCAAAAAGCGTGGACCGTGGACACGATCGGCGATAAAGCCCATGAAGAGCTTGGAGACACCGTAGCCAATGCCGAACATGGATAGGATAAGGCCGATTTGAGCGATGCTGAAGCCGTATTCGCGGCGAATCGGGACCTGTTCGTCCTGAACTACTTGGCGGATGATGTAATAGCCGGCGTATGTTATGCAGGTAGCGATGAGCACGCCTGTTTGGCGCTTTTTGTATTCGTGCTTGACCCTCGCCTGCGGCACCTTTACCGCAGCATCAGCGGGCGCACTGAAGAACGACATGAGAAACCCCTCTCTGGTAATTCTCGTCCCTCGGCATTGTTGCCGTGAGGTGTCCTGTTTTAATCAGCTGATCAAACCATTCAGTAAACGCACTTTATTTTTTCACACTTCAAACACAAAGATCTCTTCTGAAAACGATTCCAGAAAAAATTTTTAACGCTTCGGCGAGTATCCAAGACCCGGCCGATTTGAACGAAGTCCAGGGGCAGCCTCAGACCGGCCGTTCGGTGGCTGTCGACGGTGAGATAGCGTCGATTTCGGCCAGTTCTTCAGCGGTGAAGCTCGTGTTCGTGACAGCTTTGACATCATCAAGCACCTGGCTAGGCTTTGACGCTCCAACAAGCACGCTGGTAACACCCTCATGACTGAGAATCCACGATAGGCTCATCTCGGCAAGGCTCTGGCCGCGACGAACAGCGATATCGTTGAGCGCGCGGATCTGTGCGAGACGGCCGGCGGTGATATCGTCGGCTTGGAGGAAGCGCGGATCGCGGCCGATGCGCGAATCCTGCGGAATGCCATTGAGGTAGCGGTCAGTCAAGAGACCTTGGCTCAGCGGCGAGTAGGTGATGATGCCGAAGCCGTTGTTCTCAGCGTCCTGCAGCAGACCGTCTCCCTCGATGTGTCGGTCAAAGATGTTGTAACGGACCTGATCGATAATGAACGGCGTGCCCAGCTCGCGCAGGATCTTAGCCGCGGCCACAGCCTGACGTGTCGAATAGTTGCTGAGACCGATGTACAACGCTTTGCCAGAGCGAACAATCTGGTCAAGCGCACCCATGGTCTCTTCAAGGGGTGTGTCCGGGTCTGGCCGATGATGGTAGAAGATATCGACGTAATCGAGGTTTAGCCGCTTGAGCGACTGGTCGATACTGGAGATGAGGTACTTACGTGAACCCCAGTCACCATAGGGACCCGGCCACATGGTATAGCCAGCCTTGGTGGTGATGACCAATTCGTCACGGTACGTCTTGAAGTCCATGTTGAGCAAGCGACCAAGATTCTCCTCAGCTTTGCCCGGCTGCGGACCGTAATTATTCGCGCAGTCAAACTGCGTGATACCCGCGTCGAAAGCCGTGCGCAGCATGGCGCGCATGGCGCCGTAGTCACCAATAGCTCCGAAATTATGCCAGGTACCCAACGACACTTCTGGCAGCAACAAGCCGGAGCGTCCGCAGCGTCGATACCTCATCCGTCCATCATACCGACCAGCGTCAGCAACATAGAGAGTGCCCATGCCCTTTAGCGTAGACCGGGCACCGGTGCCGACACGCTGCGGTGACGTTTCCACAGGAAAATCCGGAATCGTTCCGGAACAGACACGAAACCGACGAGGAAGACAGCCGGGCAGACTACTTCCGCCTGCGGCCGAGAACAAGAGCATCGCCCAAACTGGCAACTATAATGGCTCCGTTACCAGGAGGAAAGAACGCGGTACCGCCGAAAGCGAACCGCTGCGCGGGCCGCTGCGCGGAAGGAGCGTCGGTGAAAACCATCTGGAAGATCGTCCGGCGAGACGTCCGGCGCGTCGTCGGCAATTTCCCAGCCGTCCTCGTACTCGTCGTGCTCCTCTTCCTGCCTTCTTCCTACGCCTGGTTCAGTACCGTCGCCTACATGAATCCCTACGGACGTACCGGAAACCTGCCCGTGGCCGTCGCCAACGAGGACAGGACCGTTCACTCCAGCTTAGGAACAATCAACGTCGGAGAGCGCATCGTCTCCGAGTTGAAGAATAATAGGCAACTCGGCTGGCAGTTCGTTTCCAAAAAGCAAGCTATCAGCGGAACAAAGTCTGGCCAATACATTGGTGCCATTGTCATCCCTTCGAACTTCACCAGCAGACTGCTGGGACTGACGGACATTGCCCATGACGGCCAAGCGCAGAAACCGTCCTTTGACTACTACGTCAACGAGGAGATTAATGCCATCACACCGAAAATCATGGCCGCAGGCGCCAGCACCGTGCTTAACGACATCAACTCCGCTGTGCGGGGCACCGCGTCCCAAGCCATCGCCCAGCAGATCGCACAATCCGCTGCTACGCTGTCGGCAGATGCGAAGACTGCGAATGGCGAAGCCCTTGGAAACGTCGGCCAAGCCATGGCCACACTCGACCAAGCCGAGAACGAAACGAAGTCTATCGCCGCTTCTATCAACGCGGCCCGAGCGCGGGACGTGGCCAGCCAGGCAACAGTCCGGAACTTACAGAAGAACTGCAGCGACTTGTCAAACACCGTCCTAGCCAATGGCGATCTCATCGCTCAGGCGCGGCAGAATATCGCCACCTTCTCCTCGCAGGTATCCTCGACTATCGCCACCTCCAACAGTCTTATTACGACCGCCAGCGGGCAGGCCAGCACAGCTATAGGCAGCGCGACACGGCAGATCCTTACCGTTCAGGGGAGCGTTGACTCGGCACTTGCCCAGACGCAGGGCGTCGTCAGCAGCGTGGACGGCATCCTCGCCCATCTCAAGGCCCTCCAACAGGCCGACGGCTCGCAGCTGCCGCCTGGACAAGCGGGACAAACTATCAACAACGCCCTGAGTGACGCTATCAACCGCTTCCAAAAAGCCAATGACAACGCACAGACACTCGTCACGGCCCTTCAGACCGACAGCTCCAACATTGGTGGGACTGCAAACGCCATCAGTTCCAGCGCCAGCGCCCTCAATGATGCTGTGAACTCTGCAGTCGCCGCAAGTAACGGCCTGACAACGATATTGATGGGCACCACGGTCCCGCAAATCAACATCGGCCTGGACTCCCTCGACAGTGCGAACACGGCGGTCAGCTCGAAGATTGCGGCCTTGGGCGCCGGTGCCTCGCAAATCCTGGCGCTCCTCCAGCAGCTCGACTTCACCTTGGGTGAGCTTCACTCTACGCTCGAGTCCACGGTCTCTCAGATTAGTGTCACGCGTTCGCAGCTGGGTTCCATAGCGGATGACATCGCTGCTATTAGCAGCTCGAACGCTGTTACGGAGCTGAGCCATCTACTGAAGCTCAACCCCAACGATATCTCCGACTTCATGACGAATCCGGCACTGCTGACAAACCACGTGCTCTTTCCCGTCGCCGACTATGGCTCATCAGTGGCGCCACTGTTCACATCCTTAGCCTTGTGGATTGGCGCGTTCATGCTTGTGGTCATCTACAAGCTCGAGGTCGATGACGAGGGTGTGGGTAAGATTCGCGTCAACGAGGGCTACCTGGCCCGTCTGTGCCTCTTTACGCTTATCGGGCTGCTGCAGGCGCTGGTAGTAACCACGGGCGACCTCGTCATTGGCGTGCACATGACTAATGTCCCAGCGTTTTATTGGGCGGCACTATGGGAGGCAATTGTTTTCAACGCCGTTATCTACATGTTAGCCACGTGTTTCCAGCTCATCGGCAAGGCGCTCGTCATTGTACTGGTTATGATGCAGATTCCGGGCGCTGGCGGCATGTATCCCATTCAGATGATGCCCGGTTTCTATCAGTCCCTGTACCCGGTGCTGCCGTTCACGTATGGCATTGGCATGATGCGCGAAGCTGTCGGCGGACTATACGGCAACATCTACTGGATGGACACGCTTTGGCTGGGACTATTCGGCGTCGCGGCCTACATCATTGGTTTGTTGGTGCGCCCGCGGCTGTTCAATCTCCACATCATGATCGATAAGAAGCTCACAGAAACCGATTTCTTCATCACCGAGGAGGGCGAGTTAGCCGCGCAGCGAATGCCGATCCTCGCTATACTACGGGCGCTAGCTCAGGGTAGCCAATACCGTGGGCGCATCCTGTGCCAAGCTGCACGCTTTGAGAAACGGTACCCGAAGCTATTGCGCGCCGGATTCCTTTTGGTACTTCTGCTGCCACTCGTGCCGCTGAGCCTCATGATGTTTATCAGCATCAACTTGCGGCTGGTCATGCTCTTACTGTGGCTCATCTCGCTAGTGCTATCTTTCAGCTTCATCATTATCGTTGAGTACCTGCACGATATGACGGAGCGCAACCTCAACATCTCCGGCATGGATAACCGCCGTCTGCGTGACGAGTTGGCGAAGAAGGGACGTGCGTCATGACGCAACCGGACAAGACCCCGGAGGGAACCGGTGCATTGGACGATACTTCGTTGACGACGCCCGCAGAGAAGACAAGAAAGACGACTCGGAGGAAACGCAAGCCGACAGTCTCCAGGGAGCACCACCCCCGCTATCACCCCTGGATGAATCCATGGATTCTCTTCTGGCGGGATGTGCGTTCTGTGGTCACCAACTCAATTGGCCTTATCATTGCGCTCGGACTTATTGTGGTGCCCGCCCTCTACACCTGGTTCAACGTTGGTGGCGAAATGGATCTCTACTCGCACACCAGCAGCCTGCAGGTCGCCGTTGCCGACACTGACTCTGGCTACGAGTCCAGTCTCATCCCTGTGCGCGTTAACATCGGTCAGACCCTTACCAATAAACTGCGCGCCAACAAAAGCTTCGATTGGCAGTTCACCTCCGAACAGCAGGCCATCGACGGCGTCAAATCTGGCAAATACTACGCCGCCATTGTCATTCCGCCCGACTTCAGCGACGATATGATGACCCTGTTCTCGCCTACTACCAAGCATGCGAGCCTCGAGTACTACACCAACGAGAAACTTAATCCCATCGCACCCAAGCTCATCACCGAAGGCGCCGACGCCGTGCGCACCGAAGTCAACGCCACCTTCACGTCCGCCATCACTACCATCGGTCTTGGCGTGGCCGATGGGCTGGGTCGCTACCTCGATTCTGCCAATGCCTCCAGTGCCATCGCTAATTTGGGCAGCAACCTACGAAACGTGGCCCAGCAGGCACAGAGTAATGCTACACTCATCGGCTCCTACCGATCTATCCTCCTGTCGGCACGAAACCTGTCCGCTACCGCTAGCGGCATATTGCCCGCTTCCGGATCCCTCGCTGGCGACGCAAAGAAAGCTACAGGCAGCGCATCCGCCGCGGCCAACACCGCTGGGGGAACTCTCACCACGGCTGCTAATGCCATTGACGACGCTCTTACGCAGAGTTCCGCCGCCTTCAGTAGTGTCTCCTCTAAGCTCGACACTGTCACGTCCGACCTGTCGACCGGCAGCTCCGTAGCCGCCGATCAGATTGACGCCTCAGCCTCCGCCGTCACCGCTCTTGCCGACGAATATTCTCAGCTTGCCAACTCCCTAAGTCAGCTCGAAAAAAACTTACCAAACAACGGAACCAACGCCGCAGAAGACAAGGTGCTTGCCGCTCTGCACGCTCAACTCAAGGGGCAAACGACCGCGCTAAACACCGCTACCGCAAGTCTAACTGCCCTGACGCAGAAGCTAACGGCCGCGAGCGCCCAGTTGCGTTCCAACGAGGCCAGCAACCAGCGGCAGAACGCACAAATCAGGCAGGATGTGGCCACGGCACAATCCAAGCTTGCCGCCTTGAAGAACTCGATAGGTTCCATGGTTAGCAGCCAGCTGCGTGCGCTGGCCACTCAAATGGACAAGACTGGCTCCGAAGTCACTGCTATCGCGGGCGACTTGGATGCAGCTGTCTCGCAGATTGCTGCGACTGGCGACAGTGCCAGTTCCCAGCTGAACCGGGCCGCGGACACGCTTTCCGATGCGCAGAAACAGCTGTCTGCCGCGGCTGACAAGCTCAATACCCTCGCTTCGCAGATCCAGCAGGCTCTGCAGAGCAAGGACGTTGTCAAGCTGCGTTCTATTCTCTCGGTCAGTCCCGCGGCTCTTGCCTCGCTCGTCTCTTCGCCAGTGCGGATTGACGAGCACGCTGTTTACCCCGTCGCCAACTTCGGCAGCGCCATCGGCCCGTTCTACGCGATACTGGCCATGTGGATTGCCTGTCTGCTTGATGTCGTTGCCATCAAATCTGGGTATGGCGCTTCGAAGAAAGAGGGACTGAAGAACCTCAAGCCGCGGCAGATGTATTTCGGTCGGCAGCTGTCCATCACATTTATCGCCATTATTCAGTGCGAACTCATTGCGCTAGGCTGCCTGTTCTACCTGCGCATGCAGATGGTGCGACCTTGGATGCTGCTACTGCTCGCGCTCATATGCGCCATCGTTTTCTCTACCATCACCTACTCGTTGGTAGACTCCTTCAACAGCGCGGGCGAGATGGTCTCGGAGCTAGTGCTCATCGTGCAGATCACAGCTGCTGGGGGAACCTACCCCGTCGAGGTGATGCCAAAGTTTTACCAGATCCTGACGCACTTTCTGCCAGCTACCCATGCTATCAACGCCATGCGCTACTGTGTCGGCGGCTTCTATGGGATGCGGTACTGGGAGGAGTTGGTTTACCTACTCTGCTTTTTGCCGCCGGCGTGGCTGCTCGTGCTGGTGCTGCGCAAGCCGTTCCAGTCAATGACGCGCAACTTCACGCTCAAGTCCGAGAGCACCAAGCTCATCGTGTGAAAGGAGAACGCTGAGCGGCGAAGAACTCTTTCAGCAGCTCCCGGCATGCGTCTTCCTCGACGCCGCCGATCACCTCCGGATGCGCCCCTACATGCGGGTCGCGCGGAATGTCCCACACCGATCCGCACGCACCCAGTTTGACATCCCACGCACCGAACACGATACGGCCGACATGGGCCATCACCGCCGCGCCTGCGCACATCGGACACGGTTCCAAGGTCACCACTAGCGTGCAGTCCGAAAGGTTCCATGTCCCCCGGTGTGCACACGCCCGACGCATCGCAATCACCTCTGCATGGGCCATCGGATCACCATTCACCTCGCGCTCATTGTGCCCCCTACTCAGAACTTCGCCTGCCGGGCCAAGCATCACTGCACCGATGGGGATGTCGGAGCGGGATTGGACGTCGGCGTGACCGGTTCGAACTCCAGGGCCAGATAGAACGCCAGCGACACTGGCCAGCGTTTCCCGCGCCTCTACAAGCGCCGCGTTGATGGCAGCATCCCACCGCGTCGAACTAGTCATGTATATACCTTTCTCCAATACCGCCAGCCGCAACCCATTCACAAACGCCTATTCGCTGCGCTTCAGCCAATCCTCAAACTCGTGACAACCCATTGCGCGAAACAACATCGCTTTCAGCGACACTACCGCCAGTGACACCGGAATGAGGATATAACGTCGAGTCTCTCAGCACTCTCATCAACAAGTCCATCTTTGATTATCAGTTCGTCGCATAAGGGTAGAACCCGCGATGGATAACGAAATAAAACATGTAGTCCAGCATCTGCTGATAGTCGCGCTCACTGATGTTCCCGACCAGCTTGTATTTGGCATCGGCAATGACAGGGGTCATCCGCTCACGCCCAATAAAGTCCAGGTAGATCCCCCCACCTTTTGCCGGCTACCATCGTTCGAAACCTCGGGGAACGGCTCCTGCTAGCCGCGCGCCTGCGCTTTTTTCTTGTTCCTCGGACGACAGAATAAGCCAGGACTCAGCAGGCACAGTCTCTCCTGCAAAAGATCGAAAGTTCTTTCGCGCACACTCGATGAAATCTGTGAATGTGCTCCCGTGCAGCTCAAATTTTATCGCACCATCGTCAGTCATCACCGCTCGCAGATCTTCGATAAAATTCGAATAGTCGTAGATAGTCGTAGTTCGGATAAAGCTGGACGCATCCAAGATTTCCTCCTTTCGTTCTTGCTCAAACCCTCGTCAACATTCAGGGCCGCAACGCTGTCGTATTTCCCCTCGCTGACGATGTCCATTGCGATTCTCCGCGCCCATCCACATCCAATACTCTTCGTCTCGGAAGCTCCGGGGAAATGACGTTCTTCGACTTTAGGAGCGTGTACAAACCGGAGTTGAGATATTGAATCGGCTCCTACGCGACTTTCGATGCGGACTCAATCGATTCGCTTTTGTTTTACTCTTCTTTTGCTTGTTTCCCTCGGCTTTCGCGCCTCCTCTAGGACAAAATTTATCCTTTGACCAACCAAAGCGTTTCAGGTACCTCTACGAAGAGAATCCTGGAAAAGATCTCCATCCATCAATAACAAGAAAATTCCCATCAAAGTAGGCTCCCTGAGCAGAGACCTTGCGCTGAGCCCCGTTTTTACTTTGAACTTTTCTAGACTGGTAGAGAAGACACCCCTAATTCCTTCCCTATCGCTGTGTGGCAAAGAGGAAAGTTTTCCTTTTCGCTCAAGAGAGAAGTCTAAGAGCTTTCGTTCAAAATACCGCAGCGTCCATCGAGGCAACACTTCCGTCGGAGATAGGCTCTTTTTTGCTTCAGCACTGCTCGAAATAGACAGGCTTTTCGTCACCGTGCTAGAAATACACGTGTACCGATTTGTACTTGTCTTCAGTACCGAAACTATTGAGCGGAAAATCAGGCCCGTCAATCGAATGGATCCGACTGTCATCACCAGCGCAGAGTGCGTCCTGGTGTGCTCAACCATCGCCATTCCTTTACCTGCGTAAACGCCATCCAATCGTGGGCTACTGACTGGTTCCCACCATAAAAGCTTCCCCTGAAGCGGGAAGCATCGTCAGGCTCTTGTAAAGTGGAGGATATGGCTATGCAGCTGCACGTTATGAAGCACCCGCTGGTCGAGCACAAGCTCACCGTTCTGCGGGACAAAAATACTCCATCCAACAATTTCCGTCAGCTCGTCAGCGAGCTCGTGACTCTTGAAGCCTACGAGGCAACTCGCAATCTGACTCTCGAAGAGCACCCGATTCAGACGCCAGTGGCGCCGATGACCGGCCACACGCTCACCAAGAATCCACGTCCAACGGTCATTCCGATTTTACGCGCCGGCCTGGGTATGCTCGACGGCATGATGCGTCTGATGCCGACTGCCGAAGTTGGTTTCCTCGGTATGAAGCGCGACGAACGCACGTTGGATATCATCACCTACGCGCAGCGTCTGCCAGAAGACCTTACGGGACGCCAGTGCTTCATCCTCGACCCAATGCTCGCCACCGGCGGTACCCTGATTACCGCCATCCATTACCTCGCCGAGCGCGGGGCGCGTAACATCACTGCCATCGACATCATCGCCGCTCCAGAAGGCCTGGAGCGCCTCAAGAAGGAAGTCAATCCGAGCATCAACTTCGACGTTGTCGTGGCCGGCGTGGACGACCATCTCAACGAGGACGGTTACATTGTCCCAGGTCTGGGGGATGCGGGAGACCGTCTCTACGGCGCGGTCGACTGAAGGTCGCAGCACCAAACGAAGGGCGCCGAACCCTACGGAAGAGGATTCGGCGCCCTTTTTGCTATTTCATTTCCCTGCCTTGGGGTACGCGGGGTTAGCATCGTCATACTCGTAATGACTGAGGTGCCCCTTCTGCATCCAGTAGCGCAAGGCATCAATCTCCTCGGCGTGGTCCGGGTCGAGCAGCTGCGGGAATTCACCGCGCACAGTGCTGTCATAGCCGGCAGCGGTGATGGCCCGAGGACGGACGTCCTGCGCGAAGTCGTGAACACGACCGGCGACGATGTTCTCTAATTGCCACACTTTGCCACCGGTCAACGCAATACGCATCTGGCCTTGTGGACAGCCGGAGATGTTGTTGACAGCGGCCACATCGGTCTTGGCGACGGATTCCACCGCGCACGACTGCGCATAGAACTTCACTTCGTGTACGCCAGTAACGATCTCGCTGGCAGCCGCTTCCCTAGCCGGTTTCTCACTAGTCTCAGCACGCAGCACGACGCGATAGAGTCGGTTGCGAGATGTGGCGAATAGGATTGGGCGGCAATCCGCCAGCTCCCCTGCCATCACGAAGCGGGATAGCCGTTCCGGGCAGCCGCCCACCCATTCTAGAAAGGGAGAGTGCAACGGTTCTTTATCAATCTGCTCAGCAAAGCGCTGGAGGTTCACTTCCGCTGTATTGTTCTGTGTCATCTCAGCCATTCACATCATGGTTCTCACTGTTCGTTCCTGCAACGAGTTCCGCGGCAGCACCAACAACGCCTTTGCGCCACTGGTGCCCCTAATACTGGATAGCTTCGCCGACAGTAAGGGAACGGTAATGCATGGCATTGAGCCACTGCGGCAACGTTAAGTTCTCCATGATGCGCATATCGGTGTCCGGAGTCAGCAGCGAGCCGCCGGGGATGGAGTCGACCGGTAGCGTAAAGTACGGCCCGACGGTGATGGCATTACCAATTTGGCCGGGCTTCATCATGACGTGGGCAAAACCAATCCACGACCCCTTAAACACCACGCCCGCGTCACGCCCACATTCAGCAATGGATTTCGTGATAGCGTGGCGGCGCTCCTCCAAGAACTCGAGCAGCTCGTCCTCGTTGGGAGTTTCCCACACACCCGCGTCCTCGATATACATGCTGGAATCCATGGCCGGGTTACGTGCAATAGATACGGCAATAGCTGACCACACCCCATAGCCTTGGCCTGGCCGCATAGGCACATCACTCTTCGGACGACTGGCTGTCACACCCTTATTAGCACACACAACGAACGCACCCGGAGCCGGGTGATGACGCCGTTCATTCACCGTCCCAAAATACTCGACGAGCGCATCCTGCAGAGGCTTAGCGTCATAAATGGGCAACTCACTGTCATCCCACTGTTTCACATGGAACAACGGCTTTGCAGTATCGACGGCGGGATTACGCAGCAGGTCGTAGCCGAGTAAATGCCCCTGCGGTCCGGTGAAGCTGGACGCCGTGGTCATGTTAATCTGCCCGATGTAGGCGTTCTTACATTCCGCGCGGTCATAAGACACGATGCCGTCGAGCATCTCATCATCGGTTTTCTCGCGTACACCCGCGTCGACCTTCAAACCAGTCACGTAGCCGTTGCCGATGTTGCCCGGCTCCATGTAGCCGCGCGCCCACTGCCGATAAGGACTGAGAGCGATACGATCGACGCCGTTCCTATTAAGCTTTTCGTCAAGTGCTGCCATGGCCCACCTCCGAAAGACATCGAAACCCGGCCGGACCTCGCCGAGTTCCGTTTACCACACAGACATCCACAGTGTAAGGCTACGTTCCTGAGCATCGCCAGAATCCGGACGAGAGGAATTCTCCAACGGCTAGATTCAAGACACAACCAATCAAATTCAAGTGGCACATGACGTCGACGGAACGGTGGCGAGGGTTGTAGTGTTCGACCGGCTCGTCAACGCAAAGCCGTTAAACCAGGAGTATAATTCCGGCCAACAAAGCCGTAGCGCGCAGCATCCAGGGGGAGGCCGGAGCGTCCCTCGCTGCCTTAGCAACGCGGATGAGGGCGGAACTAACGGCCATACTTCATTTTGTTAGACGAACCGGCGAATTCAGACGGTGAACCGTTTTAATATCGCAGCAAACGATGGCGGTTTCCCGAGCAGCGCTGACGTCGCATAGATAGTGCGTCCATCAGAGTGGTTCGGACGTCTGCTCGCCGCGACGGTCAACGACAGCCGTACAGCAGCAAAGTGTACCGATGGTTGGCCAAACATAGATTTTAACGTTCCCAGTAATCCAGAACAGAAGTGTCTCGGCTGTCTCTCGCTCCGCGAAGCGCGTGAGCATAGACTTGAAAAACAGCGGCTTCGAGGAAGCGGTCTTTTTCGAAAGGACAGTCTATGATGGAACAATCAGCATCGACGCCCTCAACACCAGCACAACGGCCATCAATGCAGCCATCGGTACGGCAGGCTCAATCAGCGGCAACGACGTCTCTTTTGGTTCCTGCGCGCGCAAAACATGTTGTTCGCGTCGAGGATCGTTTGGCGCGCAGCAATAAAAGCCGCATCGACATGACGCGCCCGGCGCGGCTCGTTTCCAGCGAGGATAAGTACAGTTGCGCCATCTTTACCGTCGTCGACAAGCACTATGCGCTGAGCACCAAGGATGGCGGAGAAATGATCATCGACCGCAATCTCATCGACCACGCGCCCGGGGTTATTGCTCTTGTTCATGACGAATCCCTGGGCAACAATGGCGTTCCACGTGACCATTATCTTGTAGAGCGCGAGTATCGCGTTGGCCCCGATGGTTTTGTCTTCGGCCTGTCGGCGGGTCTGGTCGAGCCAGGCGAGGACCCAATGGATGCTGTGTTCCGTGAGGTGCGCGAAGAGAGCGGCGTGGTGGTCGATCGTTCCGATCCAGACGCTGTCAGTGTGGACTACTACGGTGACTTCTATTCCTCCGGCGGTATGACCAACGAGTGCGCGTCCCTGTACGTGTTACATCTGAAGAAATGGAAGCAAGGTTCTGTCGACTTCGACCCGGACGAATTCGTTGAGTCGACGTGGGTGAGCTGGGACGAGCTGACCAGCATTCCAATTCGCAATGCCAGTTCCTCGCTGCTCATCGCCAAGGAGACGATTCGCCGTCTGCGTAAAGCGTGAGCGTAGGTCCGAGAACTTACGCTCACGAGCATAGTCTAGAAAAGAGTATCGCGGTCAACACGGGTCTATCAGCGTGTCAGCGTGCAGTGATTTCCAGACGTTGCGAGTAGAGTTGCCGACGCCAGCTGTCGTCCCCGTCTTCCAAGGATCCGGACACCGCTGCTGACACGTCTTTGGCGGCGGACTTGTTCGGCTTCACGCTTCTCTGCGCCACGACGGACCGGAGGAACTCGACCACCTCACCGTCCGACTGAACCACAAACACACTAGAACCCTGCGGCTCCTGCATACGGCGAATCTGCCGTTTGAGCTGGCGATTCTCTTCCATCAGCCGCAGGATGCGCGCGATTCCCGCGATGTTGATAGCCTCGTACTGGCTAATGTACTGCGTCTGCGCAATGAGACGCACGTCCCGCAGCGAGTAACGTCGCGCGCCGCCGGGCGTCCTGCGCGGCACGATGAGTCCCAATCGGTCGTACTGTCGCAGAGTCTGCGGGTGGATATTCGTTAGCTCCGCGACCTTGCCGACTGCAAACACCGGCGCATCTACGGACAGTTTTCTCCTCTCAATGTCGCTGAGGTTCGCTGTCCCAGCAATCAGGTCCTTCGCATTGTCATAGTAGGCCCGGCGCATGTCGTTCTTCTTCATCGCCGCCGCTTCCCATCATGTCTTTCGCATTGTCACTTTGTCACTTCGGCCATATCCGCATATCAGTCCGTGGTCGTCCGCTCTTCCTGAATTTCGTGCGCAAAGTCGCTCGTCGCTTCATCAAAGGAGCGCAGAGCTTTCTTCGCAGCCATCGATAGATGCTTGGGCAGACGGACCTCGACGCGCAGAAGCAGGTCGCCGGTCGTTGAACTCGTAGCGACGCCGCGCTTACGAACGCGCAGCTTCGTTCCGCCAGAGGTACCGGCTGGGACCTTGACCTTCAGCAGTGTACCGTTGAAATCGGCGACTTCAACGGTGGCACCCAGTGCTGCTTCCGCGACGGTCAGCGGCAACGAGCGTACGAGGTTGACACCTTCCATGGAGAATACGTCATCTGGCTTGACAGTCACCTTGAGATACAGGTCGCCGTTGGGACCGCCAGCGATTCCTGGACGCCCTTTACCCGGGATTTTGATAGTCTGCCCGTCGCGAACGCCCGCGGGCACGTGGGTCTTGAAGCTTGAGCCGCCCACACGCAAGGACACGGTCGCTCCTTTAACGGCCTGACGGAAAGTGAGCGTCACAGCCGAGTGCAGATCCTCTCCTGCCTGCGGACGCGGCGCATAGTAGCCACCGAAATCGGCCTGGCCGCCACCCGTGAACGGAGAGGCGCCGCCGGCGAACTGGGAGAAAATGTCGGAGAATGCGCCACTGTCGCCGCCGGTGGAGAAGCGGACGTTAGTGGCACCGCCGTCGCCAAACATCGAACCGAACAGGTCAGAGAAGTCACCGGTGCTGAAACCGTTGGCGCTCGAACCGCCGGTAAAGCGCGCACCGCCCGCTCCGAAGGATCGGATGGCATCGTACTTGCGGCGCTGATCTTTGTTGCTCAGCACATCATAGGCTTCGGAGATATCCTTGAATTTCTCGGCCGCTCCTGGATCATGGTTCAAGTCAGGATGGTACTTACGCGCCAACTTGCGGTACGCCTTTGAGATCTCGTCATGAGTAGCGTCCTGAGAGACGCCCAAAATCTTGTAGAAATCCTTGCTTAACCATTCGTTTTCTGCCATCTCGTCTCCTTCCCTCTGCGGACCCTCTCTGTGAACGTCGACCTTCTGAAGCCCGCTTTCTGTCTTGACCCTACGAAACCGTTGTGGTCTTACGAAAAGTGCCGCCGGTCCGACCTCGCTCCCCTAGCTCGGCCGGCCCGCGGCACCACTCGTTTTGCGTTATGTCGTCGCTGTCGCTGTCAGCTCTCTGGCGTCATTTCCGACCATCAGTAGATGGAGCAGCATCGGCGGAATCGACTCCTTCTGGCGAAGCCACGACCACGCGGGCGGCGCGCACGACGCGATTGCCGATCTTGTAGCCGGATTCCACCACGGCGTCGATAGTCGCCTTCGTCGCGGTCGGATCAGGACGGTGTAGGACAGCCTCGTGCTTGGCGGGGTCAAAGTCCTCGCCTTTCTCGCCGAACTTCGTGACATCGAATTTAGCGAAGACACGGTCCAACTGCTTCTGCACCGCCGCGAGGTCGTCGGTCATCTGACCATGTTCCTTGATGCGATCCAGGTCGTCCAGGGCTGGCAGGAGTGCCTTGAGCACGTCCTGCACGCCAAAGGCACGATACTGGTCCTTCTCTTTGGCGGTGCGGTTGCGGTAGTTGACGAAGTCAGCGCGCTCGCGCTGCAGGGCAGCTAGGTAGTCGGCCGCTTCCTTCTTTGCTTGACCTAGCGGGGTCAAACCGTCTTCCGTGGTGTCGGTGCTGCCACTGGCACCAGAGGCACTGCTAGCGATTTTGCCGTCGGATTGGCTT
>JAFNPO010000115.1 GCA_017386585.1 Aeriscardovia sp. | reverse complement strand
GAAGGCATTTATCAGGAAAATGACCGTGTCGCCGTTCTTGTCAACGGCATGGGCGGGACGCCGCTCGGCGAACTCTACATCGCCAATCGGAAACTGCAGGAGCTGCTGAAAGAAAAAGGACTCGTCGCAGCGAAGATCGTTGACGAGGATGGAAAGAAAGTCGGTTACATTGTTGAGTTGAACTCCGAAACCGATTTCGTTGCGGAAACCCCACAGTTCGTCAATTATGGCGATGAAATCCTGAACGCCGCCATTAAAACCAAGGCAGGCACCCGCGAAGAGGTTCTCGCGGCCCCGACCTCCGAAGGTACGGTTCAGGATATGATCACGGCCGCCGGAGCGCTCTTTAAGGAGCATGTGAAGCTCGGCCAGGTCGTCCGCATCTCCGGCGACTTCATCGACATGTATGCTCACAAGAAGTCCGCCGAATTGCCGCCATCCACAATTGCCATGGTTGCGACGGACAGGAACGGTGCAAAAGTCGCGCACGACATCGCCCTGCAGATTTCCGCGATGGCACCGCAGTGGCTAACCAGTGACGACGTTCCGCAGGAAATTCTCGACCGCGAGACCCGCATTGCTACCGAGAAATGCCAGTCCGAAGGCAAGCCCGAGAAGATTATCCCGATGATTGTCAAAGGGCGTCTGAATTCCTTCTTTGAGGATACCGTTCTTCTAAACCAGAAATACGTCAAGGACCCTCAACGGAGCATCGCCAATCTCCTTAAGAGTGTCGACGGCAAGGTCGAGGCGTTCGTTCGCGTCGAGGTTGGTAAGAGCGACGAATCCGGAGAGTGACGAATTATCAACTTTCACCACGGCGAAATGATTGACTGCCGAGGTTCGGCACCGTTTTTCCGGTGTTGAACCTCCGCAGTCTTCTTTCATGAGTAGCATAAAGACGATAGCAACGAAGCGATGGCAGGTCAGCCGACGAAAGGATTCCTATGCCAGACTCACATAGTGGCAAACAGCGGCGAGTTCTTCTGAAACTGTCCGGCGAAGCGTTTGGTGGTGGCGCCGTCGGCATTGACACAACGATTGTGCGCCGCATTGCGCAGGAAATCAAAGCAGCTGTCGACCAGGGCGTCCAAGTTGCCATCGTTACCGGAGGCGGTAACTTTTTCCGTGGATCGGAGCTGTCTAGGGCAGGCCTTGACCGCCATCGCGGCGATTACATGGGGATGCTAGGCACGGTGATGAACTGCCTAGCTCTGGCAGACTTCCTGGAGCAGGAGAACCAAGTCACACGTGTGCAAACGGCTATTACCATGACGCAGGTAGCGGAGCCATACATTCCACTGAAAGCCATCCGCCATCTAGAAAAGGGTCGCGTTGTCATCTTCGGTGCCGGCGCTGGCATGCCATATTTCTCCACAGACACCGTAGCTATGCAGCGAGCGCTGGAAATCCATTGCGACCAGGTCTTGATGGGGAAAAATGGCGTCGACGGGGTCTACGACTCCGACCCGCGCAAGAACAAAGGCGCACGCAAGTATGACGTCGTTTCCTACCAAACGGCGCTAGTTGAAGACCTCGCCGTCATGGACGCGTCGGCGTTGAGCATGGCACGTGATAATGACCTGCCGGTCCGCGTCTTCGGACTGGATCCAGGGAACGTGACGCGCGCGCTTCTCGGAGAGGAATTGGGGACTTTGGTGACCCGTCAAGCTTGACGGCCTATCCTCGAAAGAACCGGTATCATTGAGCAAGGAGAGTCATGGCAACCGAAGTAGATCAGGCCAAAATCGCAATGGACAAAGCCATCGCAGCCACGGAGAACAGTTTTATGGGCATCCGTACCGGCCGCGCTAACCCGGCGCTGCTGAACGACATCGTCGTCAATTATTACGGGGCATTGACCCCGCTCAAACAGCTGGCGACCATCGGTGTGCCGGAACCGCGTACCCTATCCGTGTCGCCGTTCGATCAGTCACAAGCAGCGGCAATCGAGAAGGCCATCCGCGATTCCGACCTGGGCGTGAATCCGAACCGCGACGGCAACGTCATCCGCATCGTACTTCCAGACCTGACCGAGGAACGCCGCAAGGATTACGTCAAGATTGCTAAGGAAAAGGCCGAGGAGGGCAAAATCTCCGTGCGTAACATCCGCCGCAAGACGCGTGAGGCCATTGAGAAAGCTCAGAAGGACGGAGGCATGTCAGAGGACGACCGTGACCGTCTGTACAAGGAACTGGACACGATGACCAAGAAGTTCTCCGACGTCATCGATTCCCTGCTTGCTTCCAAGGAAGAGGAAATCCTTTCCGTCTGAGTAGAAAGAGGAGGTTGTTTTCCGTTTCTCGAAACGGCAGGCGCCCTCTTGTTGTGACCTGCTGTTCCGCTGGCATGACAGCGAAACGGAAAACGGAGGAACGGAGAATCCCACGCCATGGAAAAACGCCATCCGAAAAACGCGGTAGGAAGGCGAGAGATTATCAATGAACGCACCGGCCGCAACATGCCGCAAGCCATCGCAACCGGCACCGGACTGGTCCTCCTCATCCTCCTGTTCCTGCTCTTCCTTCCGCGGATCTGTTTTGTCGCGCTGATTCTTCTTTTCATGCTGTTGGCCATCAGAGAGCTGCAGGTGTCGTTCTCCCTCGCCGCTATCCACCTACCCGCCGTTGTCCTAGACTGCGGCCTCATCGGTGTCCTGTTAACCACATACTATGCTCACGATCACGTCGCAGCTACGGGGGCTAGTCTGGTCCTCTGCCTGCTGGTGTCATCCATCGCTGCAGCCGCCAACCCCCATGCTGATCGGTTTGGCGGCAAAGCCTTAGAAGCTAAGAAGCTCGGCGTTCGCGACAACCATCCGTGGGCCGTGCGGGAAGTGACGTTTTCGGGACGGGCGCGCGACGTCTCGTCGACCGTTTTTGTGACGCTGTACATCGTGCTCCTGGCGTCGTTCCTCGTACTGCTGTTGGTGCGCCCGCAGTACCGCGTCTTGGAAGCGATAACCCTGTTCGTACCGTCGCTCAGCGACATCGGCGGCCTGATTTTCGGCGCAGCTTTCGGCAAGCACAAGCTATCGTCGCGCATCTCCCCGAAGAAATCCTACGAGGGGCTATTCGGCAGCATCATGTTCGCCATCATCGGGGCAATTATTTTCTACTGCTTTGCCTTCCCCAGCGATTTCTACTCCGGCGGTTGGTGGAAGCCGGTGACGCTGGGGTTCGTCGTCGCCTTTGCCGGCACTTTCGGCGACCTTTGCGCATCTATGCTCAAGAGGGATCTAGGTATCAAGGACTTGGGGCATCTGCTCAAAGGCCATGGCGGCGTACTGGATCGCATCGACAGTATCTTAATCTCGGCTCCGTTCACGTTCCTGCTGCTGTCCCTTTTCATCGCCTGAAGGGAAGCAGCGCCTCATTGCGATGCGAATCTGTACAATCAGAACAGTCGATAACAAAAAGAGATGGAATCGGAGCGAGCATGGCGAGGACAGCGTCAAAGGTAGTAACAGGGGAAGAAACGGAAATCGAGTCTGGGTTGACCGAAGGCGCCGACTCCTCGAAGTTTCGCGACCGCCTGTCAACCCACCATAAGTTCCGCCAAAAGCCGCCGCGCCACCTGGCCGACATGACGCGCGAGGAGCGCGAACAAGCGGTGATAGAACTTGGCCTTCCTAAGTTTCGCGCCCATCAGCTAGAAAGCCATTACTTCGCGCATTTTTCCGCCGATCCGAAGGACCTGACAGATATTCCAGCCGTTCAACGCCAAAACCTGGCCAACCGTTTCCTCCCCAAGCTCGTCACGCCACTGCTGACACGGACCGCCGACAACGGGATGACTATTAAGACACTATGGAAGCTGTTTGACGGCGCACGCATCGAAAGCGTACTGATGCGCTATCCCACAAGGACAACGCTGTGTATCTCCAGCCAGGTCGGTTGCGGCATGGGATGTCCGTTCTGTGCGACTGGCATGCTGGGTCTGACGCGCAATCTCTCCGCTGCTGAAATCGTCGAGCAGGTTAGGGAAGCGGCGAAACTGGTGCGCGACGGTGGCATCGTTGGTGGTCCGGCACGCTTGAGCAATATTGTCTTCATGGGCATGGGGGAGCCGATGGCGAACTACCGTTCCGTTGTCTCGGCGATTCGCAAAATCAGCGCTTTGCCGCCGCTGGGCTTCGGTATCTCCGCCCGAAACATCACCGTGTCCACGGTTGGTGTCGTCACCGGCATCAAAAAACTGGCAAAGGAAGGTATCCCCGTCCGTCTGGCCGTGTCGTTGCACGCGCCGAACGACACGCTGCGCGACGAGCTCGTCCCAATGAACAAACGCTTCAACCTGGAAACAGTTATGAACGCAGCCCACGACTATTTCCTGGCATCCAAGCGGCGGGTGAGCATCGAGTATGCTCTGATGCGCGGTATTAACGACCAAGCTGTCCATGCGCGGCAACTAGCCAGGCGTATCAACGCTTACGGCGACGACTGGGCGCACGTCAACCCCATCCCATTGAACCCGGTGGAGGGGTCGAAGTGGACCGCGTCCAAACCTGAGGACGAGGCGCAGTTCATCCGTATCCTGCGCTCCGCCGGCGTGACGGCCACGCTGAGGGACACGCGTGGCAACGACATCGACGGTGCCTGCGGCCAGCTAGCGGCTCGGTACTTCGCCGAGCACCCTGAGGATGAAGCGCAGTTCGGTGCCTTTGACTCTATAAAGAAGACACCGGAAACCCGTTGAAGCAAGGAAGAGCATGCCTTTCACCCCATCAGCGGCAGTGACAACTCTGGCATACATCCCGTCGCCGACGGTGTCCTATTTCAAGATCGGCCCGTTCACCATCCGTTTCTACGCGCTGACCATGATGTGCTCCATCTGGTTCGCTGTTTGGATTCTGACGCACCGATGGCGCAAACTCG
>JAFNPO010000114.1 GCA_017386585.1 Aeriscardovia sp. | reverse complement strand
TGATGTATTGCCGATCCATCATGATCGGCAGCATAAATATAAATTGTTCGAGGGTTGTACATAAAACGTGCTGCGGGAACGAGAAGAACTTCGAGATTGAAAAGCCAATCTTCGCCCATCGTAATGATTTCTTCCCAAAAGCGCAGATTGTTTGCATCCAAAAAAGTTCGTTTGTAGGCTTTTCCCCAGGCTGTTTCACGATAAGTAGTAACACCTGCGACAATGTCTAGAAATGCGTTTTCTCGTTCTCGATCACTAATTAATCGCGCATGAGAGCCTTCGAACACATTACTCGTTTGGACACGACCGCCATCATGAATCTGCGTATTGCAAAAGCAAACATCCGGCTGCACCGCTAGGAGCGGAGCGTGCATGTTAGTCAGCGCGTCGGATACTAGGCAATCATCGCTGTCGACGAAAAGGATATAATCGCCAACCGCGTGATTGATGCCTACATTCCGAGCAGCGGATAGGCCTTTGTTTTGTTGATGAAATACCTGAAATTGGCCATGCTGTGCTGCCCATTCGTCGCAGTACTGTCCCGCTCCGTTTGTCGACCCGTCATCGACCACAAGAACCTCAAACGAAGGCCCGGACTGGGAATCGATGCTCTCGAAACAACGCTTCAGATACTTCTGATCCGTATTGAAAACAGGAACAACAATACTAAAAAACGGAGTATTAGCAATACTCATTTTTCCCTCTTCCACCATTTGCATGTGACTGCTTTCACTCAGCGATTTGCTTCATGCGGACCATAGCGATTGCTTTGTTGACGCCGTACAACCGCAGCTTCAACACCCAAAATGTGATTTTCTTTGCAATGCCGAAGGACGCCGGCGCGTTGCCGGTCAGCGCGGAATGGAACATCGGAGCGGCCAGAACATCGGAGAAGACAGTCCTTCGCTGGCGATTGTTCCAGGGAGCATTGCTGTTGAAAACGAAATGCACGTCGATCAGCAGCAGATGGTACAGCACGTACGTCCGGAACGGGCCGGTGAACCGGGTGTACCCCGCGCATCGTTTCACGTGCTCCCGCATGGCCAGAACAGCGTCCATGATCTGGTCGCAGTACGCTGCGTTGAAACCGGAGACAGCCGATTCTGCCGAACGTTGGTACTGGTAAACGGGGAAATTGATATAGCCGATGGTCGACGCTGCCACGCTGGCATCCCAGACGAAAACCGTATCCTCGCCACGAACGAGCGTCCCGTCAAAACGAATAGCATTGTCGACGATGACGTCACGACGGAAAATCTTCGACCAAACCAAACTAGCACCCTTGTCCGGAGACAAGACGTCCTGCAGCCAGCGCGCTTTCCCGTCGCCGGTCAGAACCTCGTCATGATCAGCGTACGCATGTGTTTCCCGGAGATGGATAGCCACTGTCTCGTAGGAACCCTGGACGACGTCACACTGATGCGTTTCCCCATAAGAGACCAACGCTTGCAACGCGCCTGGTAGCAACTGGTCGTCGTCGTCCACGTAGCAGAGCCATGTGCCTCGCGCGGTTGCTGTTCCGCGGTTGCGGGCAGCGGAAACACCGGCGTGCGGCATCCCCTCCACGCGCAGCACGAAACCGTCGCTACGTGACTTATCAGCGAAAGCGGCCAAGGAATCGTATACCGACTGCTCCGGGAAACCGTCAAACACCACAAGGCATTCGACCGTCAGATTTTTCGTCGCCTGCGACCGGACGTTGCGGATGGTGCCCATAAGAGACTGAAAATCCGGACGATAAGCCGGAATGACGACGGAAACGACTGGAGCGGCGAATTGCGAACTAGTTGTTTTCATGATCAGCGAGCGCCTTTCTTCAACATTTTGGCGAAAACCTGATTAATCATTTGAGCCGAGTCTTCCTTGGTCACGAACGCCAGAACGTACCAGGGGACGAAGAAGACCACGACGCTGACAATCAGTTCTTTCACCGTGGACACTGACCCGCAATTTTGGTTCTTTCCACTTAAAAACGGCACGCCCCGTGCAACGCCGCAACCCCAAAACCGGGGAAAAGGTACAAGTCCCTTCCAAACAGAAAGTACGTTTTAAACCGTCTGAAAAT
>JAFNPO010000113.1 GCA_017386585.1 Aeriscardovia sp. | reverse complement strand
GGTACGACGGTTAGCGACCTTCTTACCTACAGTCATCACGACACCGTCGGCCATACGTCCCAGGACGATGGCGTCGTTGGCGACGGCCAGCGGAGCAGTGTCGATGAGAACGTAGTCGTATTGCGTGGCCGCCTGTTTAATAAGTGCCTCCATGATTGGCGAGTTGATGAGCAAACTGGCGTTGGCTGGGCGACGTCCGGCCGGAAGGATCTGGAACACACTTTTCCAGTAGGGTTGCACGACATCCATGGGGGTTGCCTGATTGGAGAGGATGTGAGATAAGCCGGCGTGGCCTTCGATGCTCAGCTTCTTGGCAACAGATGGGCGGCGTAGGTCAGCGTCGATGACGAGCACGCTTTTGCCGGTTTCCGCGATGGCAGCGGCTATGTTGACGCAGGTTGTTGTCTTGCCTTCAGACGGCACGCTGGACGTAAAGACCAGCAGGTGGCCGTGACCCTTCTGGGCCGGTGTCAGGAAGGAGATATTGGTGCGGATACGACGGCACTGCTCGGCTTCGCGACTTGACGGTTGTGCGATAACGGCCGGTGTGGAGCGGGCCAGCACGTCGGAGCGCTGCAGCATGCCCAAGGAGGACAGTCCTGTGGTGTTCTTGACGTCGGTGACGCCTTCGACCTTGGTATTGAGCGCGTCCTTGAGCAGTGCGGCGCACACGCCGACGATGAGACCGAGGATAAGGGCGACGACGAGGTACAACGGCACGTTTGGTGAGCTTGGCTCAGTGGATGGCGAGGCCTTCTGCACCACATAAAGACGTACCGGCGAGATCTGACCATTGGAGCGCAGCGAGCTGGAAATGAGCGTCGTCAGATTGGCCGCCACGCCGTTGGCAATGTCGGCGGATTCCTGAGCGCTACGAGACTGGACGGAGATGTCAACCATGAAGGTGTTGGTCGGGTTAGTGACGGTGACGATTTGGCCCAACTGCTTGACCGTCATGTTCAGACCCAGATCGGAGATAACTGGCTGCAGGACGGCTTCGGTCTTGGCCAGTTCCGGGTATGTACGAATCTCGGTGGACAGATAGCTCGCTCCGGAGTTCATCTCCGTGGAGTTCTGGACGCCGACGCTCTGCCCCGAATACGTGGCGAACAGTTCTGCCTGGCTGGTGTATTTCTTCGGCGTGATGAATGTGTATGCCGCGATGACGACGAAGACGACGACGAACGCGACGAGGAACGTTGCCAGATGTTTGCGCAGGACCGCGAAGAAGTCTGTGACGGTCATTATGCCCCTTGTTTTATCCTCTCTCAGTGAATGTTTATTTTTCTATCACAAGCCATCGTCCATTAAGCTGTCCGCGGTCAGCATCGCTCCGGGTAAGCTGGAGTGCGGCGTCCGGATGGTGGCGCTAGAGACACCGCAAGGAGGAAACCGCCATGAGGGGGAACATGACCGAAAACAGAGAAGGAGCAGGGACAGGCGCTTGGACTCTTCGGAGTGCCGGCACGACGCCATGTGCCGTTTCGTCGCCAATTTGCGTGACTGTGGCCGCTCACAAACCCTATCGTATGCCGGACGACCCCATGTACTTGCCGCTCCACGTTGGCGCAGCTCTGCACCCGAACGTCGTCGTTGCCGCTAACGCCGTCGGGGATGACACAGGAGAAAACATCTCGCGCCTCAACGACTCATATTCCGAACTGACGGGCCTGTACTGGCTGTGGAAGAACACAGACGAGCCTTTCGTGGGCTTGGTCCACTACCGGCGTCACTTCGGCACCCGCAGCCTGGTGCGCCAGCATGGGGCGTCAGATCGGTTCGCTCGCATCGTGGGGCACGAGGAGCTGGGTGTGCTGCTGGAAGATCATGACATTGTGCTGCCGAAGAAGCGTAATTATTACATCGAGACCATCTACTCGCATTACGCGCACACTTTTCCTGGCGAGCAGCTGCAGGCGGTGCATGCCGTCCTTCAACGTGATTTTCCGGAGTACCTTCCCGCATTCGCCGTGGTGATGAAAAGCACGACAGCCCATATGTTCAACATGTTCGTCATGAGCCGTGAGCGCTTGGACGAGTACTGCTCCTGGTTATTTCTAGTGTTGGAAGAGCTGACCGCTCTCATTCCGCCGGACAAGTACGGCGACGCGTTTCAGGCACGGTATCCGGGACGCATCAGCGAAATGCTGTTGGACGTATGGCTAATTACCAACGGCTACGACTCCTCGGAGCACTGTACGGAACTACCGGTCGTCAGTCCGGAGCCGATAAACTGGATGAAGAAGGGTAGCTCATTCCTACTGGCGAAGGTTGGCCTGAAGAAGTACTCGAAAAGCTTCTGAAATGGCTTGTTTCCCAATTCGTCTGCGTTCGAGGCTTTCCGTCCACGGCTCACCCCTCCCGTGCTACCGCCGTTCGTCTCAGTCATCGCTCAGCGCACGCTCGGCCTTGGGTTTGAGCAGATCCTTGTTTTGACGCGGTTTGAGGAGCATGCGCGCGTCGCCAACAGTGATGAAGCTGCCAGTGACAAGCACGCCGTAACCGTAGCCCAGGCCCGTCTCGTCCCCCGCGTCGACAAGATCAACGGCCTTCTGGAGAGCATTGGGCATCAGCGGCTCGACATAAACGCGGTCTTCGCCGAACACGTCGCGCGCAATCTTAGCCAGCTCCTCGGCGGGCATGACACGGTCGGTATACGAGTTCTGCGTGACGACAATCTTGCTCAGTAGCGGCTCCAGGTCGCCAAGCACAGTTTCGACCTGCTTGTCGGCCATCATGGACACCACGCCGACAAGCTCCTTAAAGGCAAAGTTCTCGTTGATAGCGTCGACGAGGTGCTCTGCAGCGTGCGGGTTGTGCGCCCCGTCGAGGATAATGGTCGGCGAATGGCGGATGACCTCGATGCGGCCGGGAATCTGGACGGTGCTGAACGCTTCGGCAACGAGGTCACCGTCAAGCGCGCCGTTAACCGGTAACACGGTCTCACACGCCGCGAGCGCAGCTAGAGCATTGTGGGCTTGGTGTTCGCCGAACATTTTGATAGGTACGTCTTGGTATTCGCCGTTGGGTGTGCGTAGTGTAGCGATTTGGCCGCCGACGGCTGGGGTGCGGGAGACGACTTGGAGTTCTTTGCCGTCGCGTAGGAGGACGGTGTTTTCGGTGTCGTGTGCCTTATTGGCGATGATGTCTTCGATGCTCTTTTTTTTCTGCGGGCCGACGATGACGGTGGAGCCGGGTTTGATGATGCCGGCTTTCTCGGTGGCGATTTTCTCGACGGTGTCGCCCAGCCATTGCATGTGGTCCTTGTCGATGGGTCCGATGATGGCTGCGGCGGCGTCAAGCACGTTGGTGGCGTCCCAGCGGCCGCCCATGCCTACTTCGACGATGGCAATGTCGATGGGTGCGTCGGCGAAGGCCCAGATGGCCATGGTGGTGAGTACTTCGAAGAAGCTCATGCGTTCGCCGCCGTTTGCTAAGAAGTGTTTGTCAGTGAGGGCGATGAAGTCTTTGACTTCATCGTATATTTCGATGAATTGTTCGTCGGAGAGGTCTTGGCCGTCGATGGCGATGCGTTCGGTGATTTTTTCTAGGTGTGGAGAGGTGTACAGGCCGGTGCGTAGTCCATAGGCGCGGATTAGTGCTTCGGTGAGCCGTGAGGTGGATCCTTTGCCGTTGGTGCCTGTTACCTGCACTACTTTGAAGGACTGTTCGGGGTGGCCGAGGAGGTCCAGGACGTAGGCCATGCGTTCGAGGCTGGGCTGTGGAGAGTGTTCCGGGGTGCGGGACATGATCTCCTCGTATGTTTTTCGTAGCGCGGTGACTGTCTGTTCGTTGGTTTGGTTGTCGCTTGCTGCTTCGCCCGTTGCACTGCCCGTTGTTCCTGCCATCCTGTCTCCTTTTGTTCTTTTCCGGCTGCGATTGGTGTCGGAGGTATCGTCTCTGTTCATCTTTAGAATAAGGGTAAGTGGCGAATTCCGTTCGGATTCGTCTCAGAGGAAGGTCAATATGACAAACGCATCCGCCGGTCAGGCAAATTTCAAGAAAAGCGATATTTCCAGCCGGGTACACTCCGGCGGAATCACCGGCACCGTCTTCACAATCATACGCTCCGGACGGTTGTCGGCGCGCTTACGGCTGTCGCGGAACGCCTCAAACACATGCAGACGTTTC
>JAFNPO010000112.1 GCA_017386585.1 Aeriscardovia sp. | reverse complement strand
GCCATTACACTATGGGGGAGAAACGCTAATTCCCAACTAATTCTCAACAACAACAGGGAACAATGTTGTTTTAACAAATACTAGTATTACGCGGTATCGTTTGGATGTCAAGCGCCCCGTCGAAACACTCTGCCCGGCCGGACAGCGTATGATGGACCCGTCGTTGGCCGCGGCAGCCCGGCCTAACAAGCTAGGCGACCAACCCGTTCCCACGCCGCGCGCCGATGGTTTCTGAACAACAACAAACAAGAGGGGAACGGGGAACAGAAGAGAAAGTGACAAACCAGGAAAAAACGCTCATCGAAAACAACGGGACGATCCCCGTCGTCCACGTGTTCGCAACGGAAACCATGCGCCGCCAATGGGATGATCAGCATCCGGACTGCCATGAGCCGCAGGCCGGGGAACTCGAAGACGCGCTCCGCAGCATCGCGGAAACTAGGGAACGGGCCACGCGCCTGCGCCCCCTGGTCGAAGAAATGGGGGCATGGCTCGCCACGGACGGCGCGCGCGAAACCTGCGGCGCGAACTATCCGGCCATCCTCGAACGGTACAGGACCGTGGCAAGGCAAGCCAAGCAGGTGGAACCCTGGACATGGGACGGGAGCATCGCGGGTTTGCGGTCCATGCCGCCGGTGCCTGACGCCTACTATGATCTGACGGGCGAAACGCCCGGCACGCTGGGCGACGTCATCCATCATCGATGAGAAAAAGAGAGGGGATGCCTGCTATCGGAGCGCCCCCTCTCTCCTCTAGTTGCCTGTCCACGTGTCGTATCGGGCAGCTAAACGCACGCACCGGTCCACGATCCGTTTCATCTGCGCGTCCAATGGGATATGCATCTTATAGGAAGGCCGCCGCCACTGATCGGTCAGATGATTCCACCGCAACACTGTGCCTCGAACATCCGTACGTATCCACTGACCCTCATGCTTCACCACCCACGTTTTTAACGCGAGCACCAGAACCTTGCCACGCTTAGCGGTTTCCACAACAATGGGTTCGTCGAACGTGTACGTGACGACCGCTGTCTGATGCTCTTTAACAACGTACCGTTCTTTCACCGGATTCACAGCATGACTCCTTCCTTGAAATAGCCAATGAGCGTGGCGGGAGCATGTTTCGTGCGTTCCAAAAAACTTGTTTTCTCATCCGTTTTGAAATCCAAGAAATAACAATCGTCAAACGGGAAACTTTCCAACAAGTGAACGTTATCCAGTCGTGTCCAATACGTGTTCTTCGGTTTACCGGCACGCGCCGCCCACGTTAACAATCCAGGGGTTTGCCACTGCGTGTCCACCGTGTCCGGGTGTGCTCCCCTTCCCAAACTGTCAATGGTGGCAACCAGCCACCGGGTTTTATCCGTCAAGATGAGAGTGCCACACAACACGAGGGTTTCGTACGATTGTTGCGCGTTAAACGTGTAGAGGACACGTCCCGCGTGCTCATCCGCCCACCGGCTTATCACATCCAACAGGTTCAAATCGTCCCCATGATCGTATTGAATGAGGATGTTCCTGTCGGGACGCACGTTCACGGGCGCGGGGTGGGCGAGTTCCTGTCCGAGTGTCGTGTAAATAAACCGTTGTTCTCGCAATCCCACGGGAACCCCTCCTCGAATGTTACAACCGTCTTCTCTGAGGATAGCAGGTTTACAGGCTTCGCGGCTGTCCACTGTTGTCTGGTTCCACGAACAGGTAGGGGCTGAGCGTACCTGTACGGAAACTCACTGCTAGATTCTGCTTATACCCATCCTTATCAGGCCGTTGCAAACGCCACTGGTGGGCATCTAAATGCTCCATATGCGCGTCATAGCACGCGATCCATGTCTTGTAAGGACGGTTAAACGGTGCGGGAATCGTATACTCCGTGTCCTTCCAGTCTTCTGGAATGTAATTCTCGTCCGCATCCCACAGTTTGGCTGCTAAAGCATCCCCACTAACGTTACTGTAAATGTAAACGTTGCCCGTGTTACGTAAATGTTGAATATTGAAATGGTATGGCAACCCGTATAAGAATTTTCCATCATGATTCTGCGCATGCTTCAAATAGGTTTCCAACACCACTGCGGAGGGCAGAACGTTCGTTCGCCTATTACTGATGCGCACTATTAAAGCGTCGGTTTTTGTTTCCTGTACTCGTTTCATCGTTAATCTTCTCCATTATTTTTCATGTCAATCACCGGGTGGTGCGGATGCTGCGTTTGCCTCTTATCATGCCACACTGAACCCAGTGGCAACGAGTTAAGCGTTTCTACTCCTGTTTGTGAGGTTTTTCATCCGCCTGTGAGCGTCTAACCATCGGGCACACCAGGAGAGCGCCCACTGTTGCTGAACTTGCCAGGCGTCTCCTGCAAGAGTTGAATAGCAGGCTGCCTCATAGCCGAAAACATCTGCCCTCAGGATGCGCATCCCTATCAGGCAGAGCGTGAAGTGTAGTCCGCGGGTTAAATCATGCAGCCGCAGGGTACGTTCGTCGAGCAGGCCCACGTCCATGTTCACTCCATAGCCGTAGCAGCGGCGAGCTGGACGAATAATGGCAGGTAACCGCACGTGCGGCATCTCGTTTGCATAGTCGGCTATCGCCTCTTCGAGAAGCCTGTCTGGATCGGGGCCGCTGTGGGGATGCGTAGAGGCGATAAGAGGCTGGGTGACGTCCGCCCAGATGGGTTGTCCGCCGGGGAGTATCCAGTGAACTCCTGCGCGCCGGGGAATGGGAAGCACATACCACCATCCTCCATAATATTTTCTCATGATATCAATAGTACGCTCTTATCTTATGCGTTGCGTGCCATGATAGGTAGGAACGAACAGCTCAACCGTTTCGACGAAAAGGGAGGAGAATGCCATGGCGATCATCGCCGTTGCTTGCGAAAAAGGCGGCGCAGCGAAAACAACAACAGCCATGCTCATGGCCCGAGACATCACCCGCCGCGGCGGTCACGCTATCGTGTTAGACGCAGACATTAGCGGGGGAGCAACCACGTGGGCGCAAACCGCGGAAGAAAACGGTCAAAAACTCCCCTTCCCAGTCGTCAGCGTTAACCTCCCCCAGCTGAAACGTCCCCGCCTACGCACCATGGCAGAGGATGGAACCTGGGTTTTTATCGACACACCCCCCTCTGACACGGGGGTGCTCCAAGCAGCTATTAACGCAGCAGACTTGACGATTGTTCCCACCCAAACGGGGGCCGCTGACCTTGTGTTAGCTTTGGAAACCTATGCGGCCGCTCCCAGCGCACTCCTACTGCTCACACGTGTTAAACAGCGGACAAACAGCGCTAAACAAGCCATGGCACGCCTCCAACAGGAGAATATCGGCCGGTTTGATGCAGTAGTGCCGGAACGGGAAGCGATACGCCGCCTCTACGGCACCAACGGCTACGACAAACTGGATTACCCCATGGTTGTTCAGGAACTGATGGATTTCATGAAACAGGAGGCACCTCAATGGTAACGGCCTACAAGCGGAAGAAAACAACAGCAGGATTAGCGCAAACAGTGGAACACCGGCCGTTAACCCGCGAGCAGGAAATTATGGCTCAACACGATGACGGGCGACCTCTCATGTTGGAGGAGCGCACTCGGAAAGTGTCCAGCCGTGTTGATGTTGCCTTGTGGAAAGCGTTGAAACTGAAAAGCTTTGACACGGGTTTAAGTATGAGTGAGATTCTCAACCGGCTTATTCAGTGGGGGATTGTGGATGGTCATTGTCCCATGGAGGGACGTCTGTCGGGTCAGGGGGATGTGCATGAACTGTATGATCAGATGCGTCATGCTGGCTCGTAGCTAGGGCGAGAGGGGGTGTGGTACCTGTGGGTGCTGCGTTCCCTCTCTTTTTTCTGGTCGTGGGGTGGTGGACGCTGGTGTGAGGTGAGTGGTGGCGTAGCGGCTAGTCTATCCGCTGCGCCATTTTTTCGTAGAAGGGCTTTCAGAGGAGAATATCGCGTATCCTAGAGATAGATGATAACAGAAGAGGGGATATATGCGACCCATTATCAAGCTTCGTCAAGGAGACCTCGTCTACTCGCCCGATAGCTCCATGGCCACTATCAGCGTGCGAGCATGGAACGGTATCAGCATCCTCGTCTTGAGTAAAACTGTGGTTTTAACACGCGTGGGAGTAGCGTCTATACTCATCGCCCCCGCCATGCTCAAACCCGTGAACCCGACAAACTGAGAGCGACCCTGTTTTAGTTGTGGCTTACAGCTGCCCGCGTTAGACGTCTGGCAGCAGGAGAATGGCAAACTCATTCGGCTAGGTGTGCAAATCCAGCCACGTGGTGGCGGTTGGCCAGTTCGTTTGATGCGTCGGAAGGATCCCATCACGGTGATTCGTATTCACTAACCTGAATATTACGCGAATATTTACGAAACAAAAGCCGATAATGTCTCTTATGTCAACTTGTGGATGGTCCCCCGTTTCCATCCCCAACCACATCCAGTATACCGCCTCCTTCCACACCATACAACGGACCGAACCTTGTGGCCTCCTTCCGGCGCCAAGGCGCCGGGATCCTTGGAGCGAAGGATCGGGGCTGCTGTCCCTAACGCCGCATACGTCAGGTTTCGTAATGAGTCCATCAGCAATCAGGAAGGGGAGTTTTTGCTTCCATATTCTTGCGCACACAAAAAGTGGCCAAACATCTAAGAGGCTGAAAATACTGGGTTCTCTGTGAGGATGCGCAATACTTGGCGACGATCGAAGACGGATGGCTCGACATTGGGATCCGTGTATTTAGCGAAAGCCGCCCAAGGGTCCAGTTCGCAATACAGCACCGAGTGGAAGGGATGCCTGTCGTCATGCCCCGTATGCGAGAGTTCCAGTGCATCGAGGAAGTTGAATCGGATGTCGCCCCATACAGTTGCCTGCGGGCCAGTGTGATCCACGTCGGCGCGGCGCCGTGCGGGCAGGAGGAACCCATTGGCGGACACTGTGGTTCCGCTTTGTTTGTATCTGGTCTCGGTCAGCAGTTGGTAGAAGTATTCCTTGACAAGGTCGTGCTGTCCAGGGTGTGCCATGATGCGCGGCAGCCCGTTGGAGTCCTTGGCGAATCGGGGCACGTAGTACTTGGCATCCAGGCTTGCTACGCTACCGTCGTCCAGTTCGCATACCACGTCGGGGATGAGCGGGTTGTGGGTAACGACCTCCTTGGTGGGTTCCTCCATCTCGTCGACTTCGTCGTCCGTATTGATTTCATCCCAGCATTGCTTCGTGTGGATTGTAGCGTCATCGTCATTGTTGGTGAAGAGGGTGGCGTTCATGCGCCAAGTGGGTCGCGATGCCTGTTTGAGGTCAGTGGTTCCCACACATGGTCGAAGGGAGCGATGCCCAGATGGGTGGCGGTCAGTGTGCGTTGCACGCCGGCATGGGTATCGTCGATCAGTGCCAGAAGCATGTCGATGAGTTGGGCGTTCCTGGTGGAGAACTCGCGGGAACGGATCTGTCGCAGTGTGATGCGCAACCGTTCCGGACTGCCAAGACGGTCGGGGTCCTCATGGCTCACGTCGCGCAAGTCCGACGGCAGTTGCAGTACTTCGGTCAGTAGGTGGATGTCATCGAACCAGCGGGCAGCATGCGCGACATAGG
>JAFNPO010000111.1 GCA_017386585.1 Aeriscardovia sp. | reverse complement strand
CGCCAGCTCTTCGTCCAGGACGGCGTGCTGACCCTCATTTCCCTGATCGGCACTACCGTGCTGTTCATGCTGTGCTACTACCTCGACCGCTGGATGTTCAAACGCAACAAAATGGAAGCCGCTATCTGCGCTTTGGTCGCCGGTTCCCCAACCATCGGCTTCCTAGGTTTTGCGGTCCTCGATCCGATTTACGGCAACACGACCAACACCAACCTCGTTATCGGCATCATCTCCATTGTCGTGAATGCTGTCACCATCCCGATTGGCGTCTCCCTCATCGAGTCCTATCAGGACGACCTCGCCCGTAAGAACGGTACCCTCAAGACAGTCGATGAGAACGGCAAGAAGATCCACCGCGGCGCCGGTTGGTCCATCCTCCGCGCCTGCCGGAAGCCGGTCGCGGCTTCCCCGATCCTCGCTGTGATCTGGGTCCTCATTGGCATTCCGTTCCCATCCTGGCTGGCTCCTAACTTTGCGCTCGTCGCCAAGGCAAACTCCGGCGTCGCGGTCCTCGCGGCCGGTGTTGCCCTAGCTGCCACCGGCACCTTCGCTTTCAACGGCGAGATTATCTGGAACGTAATCTATCGTCTGATTATTATGCCTGGCATCCTCGTCGTCGTCGGTATCCTTTGCGGTATGCACCCGGCCACCTCCTCGCTGCTGGGTATGCTTGCCCTTGGCACCGGTCTGCCGCCGGCAATGTCTGGTGTCATCATTTCCAGTAACAACAATTGCTATGTCAAGGAAAGCACCAGCACGCTGGCAATCTGCACCGTACTGTTCGCTCTCACGGCTCTGGGCTGGCTCGCACTCCTGCCGGCTGGCGCTGTGTGACAAGAATCGACTGCTAACAAGCGATAAAGTCGAAGGCGTGGTTCCCGAAAAAAGGGCCACGCCTTCTTGTTGTACCATGCTGGCGTCCGCACATCTGGCGCGTGAACCACAATCCGGCGGCGAGAATCGGCATCTTGATCCTTGCACACCGGGCCTTCAGCGTCCGGGTGAAAACTTGCCTCACTTCCAGTCAGGGCTTATTCCAGCTAGAGCAGCATATCGCAAAGCTTGTTACCCGACGGAAGCGACGTACGCCGCCGCTCTCAAGAAAACGAACGGTTTCACCGCGGACCGTCAGTACCGTGGACCGCGGCTCATCGTGCAGGATTCATCTAATCCAGGGCGACTCCAGTTTACGCGTCACCGGCGTTCCGAACTTTCAGCGACACCAAGTTTATGCCACTGTTAGGCTCAGGCCATGGCCGCGAGTCATCGGGGATTGCAACCGCCAGCGATGAGCAGTCGATCGCCAACGCACGACACGTGGAACAAGAAGGCATATAACGGCGAGGGATATACCTTTAGCGCACATATAAATACCGTGCACATAATAAGGGGCGTGGAACTACCTGTTCCACGCCCCTTCCATGGTAGCGGGGTCAGGATTCGAACCTGAGACCTCTGGGTTATGAGCCCAGCGAGCTACCGAGCTGCTCCACCCCGCGGTAGCCAGCTCCTACGAGCGACAAGAGCACTATAGCCACATCCGACCTGCTTTGTCAACCACTCCTGCGGCCTGCTTATTAGTTTGATGGATTTCCGAATTCCGTGGAACTAGTAGAGGGGTAAAAGTATGCTAAAAGCCGGGAGTGTTGACCAATGGCTGCGTTTCGGTCCAGTCCGGATGCGGTTTCGTGGCGCCATCGTGTTTCCACAAGGTTGTGACCGGGCGCGGACGCAACCAACGGCAGTGCGGATGACGGCATGGAGCATGGTCGTTATATACGCCCCGCAGACTTTCGCAGTTTTGTCAAATTGTTAGATGAAAACACTTCATATAACCGTGGGAGGGCGGAGTAGTGTTTGATTCAGTTGGACTTGGTGAGTCGGTGGCTCTCGCTGCGGCAAGCGGTCCCGATTTCCCGACGGTGAGTGAAATTCTACCGAAACCGGGCCTGTTCGTGGGCACTCCGTTCGCCATCAACAGCATTATCTTGATTCGCCTCGTCTCCACGGTGTTCATCGTTGTCTTCCTTTGTATCGTCGCCGCCCGCGCCAAGATCATTCCCGGTCGTGTCCAGAGCATGGTCGAGCTGGTTATTGACTTCATCCGCCACAGCATCGTGTATGAGTTCCTGGGAGAGGAACGCGGTGAAAAGTACATGAATCTCATCGTCACATACTTTGTATCCATTTTCTTGTTCAATTTCTGTGAGAACGTTCCGGGCATGAATGTCGCTGCTACAACAACTATCGCCATGCCGCTCGTCTTCGCTATCTGGTCGCTCATCAACTACTGGGCTGCCGGCATTCGTACAAAAGGCCTGTGGCGCTTCTTCAAGGACGAGCTTTTCCCAGCTGGCGTCCCGTGGCCAATCTATATTCTTTTGGCTCCAATCAACCTCCTCGAAATTGCAATCATCCGCCCGTTTTCCCTGAGCATCCGACTTTTCGTCAACATGGTCGCCGGCTACCTGCTGGTGGGCCTGTGTTTCTCCGCGACGCAGTGGCTCTTCTTCAACTGTGCCGGCGGCATGAAGATTATTGGTTTTGGCACTCTGTTCGGTGGTCTCATCATGACAGTTTTCGAGATTCTCATCGACGCTCTGCAGGCGTTCATCTTCGCGGTTCTGACGGCGGCCTACATTATGCTGAGCATACCGGAGGGAAACGAAGTCAGCGGCGGTGACCCTGGGAAGGCCATCACCACCATCGAGGCCTCTAAGCGCACTGTCGGTAACGCTGTGCACACGGTCAAAGTCACCGCGGACACCATGCGCTCCTGAATTCGTTCACGATAACACTTCACTGCATTTTGGCGTCGCCAGGCGCTATGAAAAGAAAGGAAAAATCAATGGGTATCCTCACTCTTGCCGCTGTATCCGGCAATGTTGCTGTCATCGGCTACGGCATCGCCGCTCTTGGCCCTGGCATCGGCATGGGCATGATTGCTAGTAAAGCCATTGAGAGCACCGCGCGTCAGCCAGAAGTCGGTGGACGTTTGATGGTCCTCATGCTCCTGGGAATCGCATTTGTCGAGGTCATCGCGCTTCTTGGTTTTGTCCTCGCTTTCGTCAAGTGAGTAAACTCTCGCAAAGTCAGTGCGCACGATCTCGTTGAAAGGAGGGAGCCGTGAACACGGTCATTGCTGAGAACGTTGGGGCTCAGCTGTTCTTCCCGAAAGACTATGACCTGATTTGGTCAACGGTCGTCCTCATCATTTTGCTGGTCGTCTTCGCAAAGTTCATCATGCCAAGGCTGAACAAGGCCATGGACGAGCGCGCCAAAAAAATCCAAGGTCAGATCGCCCAAGCTACCAAGGCGAAGCAGGAGGCCGAGGCCGCTAAGAAGAAGTACCAGGACCGCTTAGCTCAGGCGCAGGTCGAAGCGTCGAAAATCCGTGACAATGCTCGCACCGAGGCCTCGCACATCCTGGAGGATGCCCGCACCCGCGCGCAGGTAGAAGCCGCTGCCATTACAGACAACGCCCAAAAGGCAATCGACTCCCAGAAGCAGCAGGCGATGCAGAGCCTCAAGAAGGACGTCGGCGCTTTGGCGACGACTCTGGCTGCCAAGATTATCGGCACTCAGCTAGCCAACGACACGGCTCAATCTTCCATGATCGACTCCTTGATTGAGGCGATGGAGAAGGAAAACGCCGCTTTCGGTCAGTCCGGCCATGATCCTCACTGATTCGATAGGGGCGCCGTATGCGTGGAGAAACTTCTATGGAATCGGAGCGGGAAACCCGTCTTGCTTTCGCTGACGAGATTCGGGATGCCAGTGAACAAGGACTGCAGAACGGCCTGCAGCTCTTCGACGTCACTGTGCTTCTCGAGAGACAGCCGAAGCTGGCCGCGGCCCTCATCGACCCTGCTCGTTCTGCTATAGCGAAAAAGCGTTTCGTCGCCAGCCTGTTTCAAGACGTCGGGGTTAGCCAGCTGCCGATAGACCTCCTAGCGAGTCTATCGGCGCATAAATGGAGTTCCGTTGAGGATTTGGCGGACGCGACCGAGGATTTGGCCGTCGACTGCGTACTAGCTGCCAGCGACGCCGCGCATGTCACGGATGAGACGTCAGTAGAGCTAGCGGAAATCAATTCCGCGATTCTTAACCATCCGCTTGTGCGGCAGAGGCTATCTGACGCCCGCGCCGATCCCCAGACGCGCGTGGCATTCTGGAGGAAGCTATTTGCGGGCGAGCGTTTCAACGAATATACCATAGCGCTGGCTGAGCATGCTGCCGCTGATTTGCACGGCCGAAAATACTCCGATGCTATTGAATGGCTAATTGGCAGGATTTCCGAACACCAGGGTCAGTACATCGTTACCGTTACATCCGCGGTCCCGCTAACCCAACGCCAGCAAGACCGCATCGCGGCGTTATACGTCGCGAAGCTGAAGCGCCAGGTACACCTCAATCTAATCGTCGATCCTTCCGTGATCGGCGGCCTGAGACTACAGTGCGGCGCAGACGTCACCGACACCACAGTGGTGGCCCAGCTTCAGACGCTACGCAAGGCACTGGCTTGAGGGGTTGTACAAGTTCTACAAGTAAAAGGAGTAATTCATGGCTGAACTGACCATCGATCCAGCCTCGATACGAAAGGCGCTCGACGACTTCGTTGACTCCTACAAGCCTTCGGCGGCGCCGACTGAGGAAGTCGGCTACGTCAAGACTGCAGGCGACGGCATCGCGCAGGTAACTGGTTTGCCTGGATGCATGTCCAACGAGCTACTCACGTTCGCGGACGGAACACAAGGCCTTGCGTTCAATCTGGATGAACGGGAGATTGGTGTTGTCGTTCTGGGCGACTTCTCCAGCATTGAGGAAGGACAAGAGGTCCATCGCACTGGCCAGGTCCTGTCGGTCCCGGTGGGCGACGGCTATCTTGGTCGTGTCGTTAACCCGTTGGGTGAACCGATCGACGGATTGGGTGAAATCCCGTCTGATGGTCGTCGAATTCTCGAGGCACAGGCTCCAGACGTAATTCACCGTAAGTCTGTATTCGAACCGATGCAGACCGGTCTCAAAGCCATCGACGCGATGGTCCCAATTGGCCGCGGTCAGCGCCAGCTAATCATTGGCGACCGTCAGACCGGCAAGACAGCCATCGCGCTTGACACCATCATCAACCAGAAGGCTAATTGGGAGAGCGGGGACCCGAAAAAACAGGTGTACTGCATCTACGTAGCCATTGGTCAGAAAGGCTCCACCATTGCCAGCGTGAAGGCTTCGCTCGAAGAGAACGACGCCATGAAATACACCACGATTGTGGCCGCCCCAGCGTCTGATTCCGCAGGCTTCAAGTACATCGCACCATACACCGGCTCGGCTATCGGCCAGCACTGGATGTATAAGGGCAGGCACGTCCTCATCATCTTCGACGACCTATCGAAGCAAGCCGAAGCTTACCGAGCAATCTCCCTACTATTGCGCCGGCCGCCGGGACGCGAGGCGTACCCGGGCGACGTGTTCTACCTCCACTCTCGTCTGCTTGAACGTTGCGCCAAACTGTCCGATGAGCTAGGTGGCGGTTCCATGACCGGTCTGCCAATTATCGAGACCAAAGCGAACGACATCTCCGCGTACATCCCGACCAACGTGATTTCCATCACCGACGGCCAGATTTTCCTACAGTCCGACCTTTTCAACTCCGATCAGCGGCCGGCTATCGACGTGGGACAGTCCGTGTCTCGTGTCGGGGGTGCCGCTCAGACCAAGGCGCTAAAAAAGGTCTCCGGTACGCTGAAGATTTCCTTGGCCCGCTACCGCGATCTGCAGGGCTTTGCAATGTTCTCTTCAGATCTAGACCCAGCTACCAAGGCTGAACTCACCCGCGGTGCGCATCTGATGGAACTCCTCAAGCAGCCGCAGTTCCACCCGTTCTCGATGGAGAAGCAGGTCGTGTCCATTTGGGCCGGCACGCATGGCAAGCTTGACGACCTCGACCTGGAGGACGTCCTACCGTTCGAGTCGCAGATGCACGTCTACCTCGAAGAGCATACGGATATCCTCGACATTATCCGTGAGACCAGTGACTTCACCAAGGACACCGAGGCCAAGCTCAACGATGCCATTAATGCTTTCCGAAAAACCTTCATTACGCATGACGGCAAGCGTTTAGAGGAGCCGGAGGAACCTGAGGACGATGGCGTTCCACAGACGGTCGACCAAGAAAAGCTCGTTATCAGCCCGAAGGCCCAGAAGGGGTAGAAGTAACCGATGTCCTCTCAACTTGCCCTGGAATCGCGCATTGGCTCGACGCAGTCACTATCGAAGATATTCCGCGCACAAGAGATGATCGCTTCGGCACATATCGCGAAAGCGCGTGAAGCCGCCTTCAATGCGAAGCCGTACTCCGACACGATTTCCGAGACGATGGTGAACCTAGTTTCTCATGTCCATGGCGTAGACCACCCCATTTTCCGCAAGGAGAAGAACAACAACCACATCGCGGTCTTCGCCATCACGGCAGATCGCGGGATGGCTGGTGCCTACACGTCGAATATCATCCGGCAGACCGAGAACCTGCTAGCACGTCTGGACGACCAGGGGAAGATACCACAATTGTATGTTTTCGGACGTCGCGGTGTATCCCACTACCAGTATCGCTCGCGTGGCATGGAGAAGTCCTGGGAAGGTAACTCCGATCATCCGAGTGTGGAAGTCGCACGGGGGATTTCATCGGCGCTTCTGGATGCCTATATGCGTCCGAAGGAGGAAGGCGGGGTCTCCGAACTGTACATCGTGTACACGGAGTTCATCAATCTGGTGTCTCAAAAGGTACGTGTCCTGCGCATGCTCCCCATCGAGCTAGTCCATGGTGACTCCGTCCCGGAGTCCCTAGTGAGTTCAGTAAACCTTGACCCGCAGCGATCGTCAGTCAATCCGCTGTACACCTTCGAGCCGACAGCTGACGCCGTTCTGGACACGGTCCTTCCCCGGTACGTGATGGGCCGCATCTACGAATGCCTGCTGACTAGCGCCGCCTCCGAGACAGCTTCAAGGCAGAACGCCATGCACGCGGCAACAGAAAACGCCGGGAAGTTGATTAAGGACTTGACGCGGCGTCTGAACGCGGCCCGCCAGGCGCAGATCACGCAGGAACTCACCGAAATCATTAGCAGTGCTGATGCACTCAAGAAGAACAAAAAGTAGGAACCCCATGGCTGAAACCAATGTGAAAACAGCGGAAATGGCCGAGAAGAAGGAAGAGGCGGAGGAGAATGCCGCCGCTTCCACGGGAAGGGTCGTCCGTGTCCAAGGCACGGTCATCGACGTTGAATTCCCGGTTGGCCATATCCCGCCCATCTACAACGCGCTAACCGTCGAAATCGACATGCCGTCCGACACTGAAGGCGGCACCTCCAGGAAAACCATCGAGCTTGAAGTTGAGGAACACTTGGGCGATTCCGTCGTTCGTGCCGTGTCCCTGGGCCTGGCTGATGGCCTCGTACGCGGCGCCAAAGTCATCGACACCGGTGGTCCAATCACTGTTCCAGTCGGCAAGGTCACGCTAGGCCACGTCTTCGACGTGACCGGCGGCGTCCTTAACCAGAAGCCGGATGAGAAAATCGAAGTCACCGAGCGCTGGCCTATCCACCGCAAGCCACCGGCCTTCGACGAGCTCGAGTCCCACACCCAAATGTTCGAGACCGGCATCAAAGTTATCGATCTGCTTACACCCTACGTCCAGGGAGGCAAGATTGGCCTCTTTGGTGGAGCGGGCGTGGGCAAGACCGTTCTCATTCAGGAAATGATCCAGCGCGTGGCCCAGAATCACGGCGGTGTCTCCGTATTCGCTGGCGTCGGTGAACGCACACGCGAGGGCAACGACCTCATTGGTGAGATGACCGAGGCTGGCGTCATCGACAAGACTGCTCTGGTCTTCGGCCAGATGGACGAGCCGCCGGGGACCCGTCTGCGCGTCCCTCTGACTGCTCTGACGATGGCGGAGTACTTCCGCGATGTCGCTGACCAGGACGTTCTCCTATTTATCGACAATATCTTCCGCTTCACCCAGGCAGGTTCCGAGGTTTCCACGCTGCTCGGCCGCATGCCGTCCGCTGTTGGCTATCAGCCCAACCTCGCGGACGAGATGGGTCAGTTGCAGGAGCGTATCACGTCCACCCGCGGCCACTCCATCACCTCGCTGCAGGCCGTGTATGTTCCAGCCGATGATTACACTGACCCGGCTCCAGCAACGACCTTCGCTCACCTGGATGCGACCACCGAGCTGAGCCGCGACATCGCATCGCGAGGGATCTACCCAGCCGTTGATCCGCTGAGTTCGACGTCCCGGATCCTCGATCCGCGCTACATCGGCAAAACACACTATGAGTGCGCTAACCGCGTGAAAGCAGTCCTGCAGCGTAACCACGATTTACAGGACATCATCGCCCTTATTGGTATCGACGAGCTATCCGAGGAGGACAAGACCACCGTCCAGCGTGCGCGCAAAAT
This sequence comes from Aeriscardovia sp., assembly GCA_017386585.1. Taxonomy (GTDB): domain Bacteria; phylum Actinomycetota; class Actinomycetes; order Actinomycetales; family Bifidobacteriaceae; genus RGIG7107. Next base: position 2,020 of record JAFNPO010000111.1, on the reverse strand, counting down.
CGAGCAGTTCCTGGGCCAGAACTTCTATGTCGCCAAACAGTTTACCGGCCTGGAAGGCTCCTACGTTCCGGTCGAGGAGACCATCGAAGCCTTCACACGCATCTGCGACGGCGTCTATGACAAGGTTCCGGAGCAGGCCTTCAGTAACATCGGCGGCATCGACGATCTGGAACGCAAATGGCACGACCTTAAGAAAGAATATGGCGAGTGATGGCGGCCTCATTATTTACGGTTTCCTTACAAGCCTCCAACCATCCCCTCTGGTCAGGCAAAGCGAGCTATGTCGTTGTGCCTGACCGCGAGGGGCGTCAGGCCTTCCTGAGCGGCCACGAGCCGGTTCTCTTACTATTGGAGGACGGAGTGGTCCGGATCATCGCCCACGATAACCGGCAACTGTACTTCCACGTGGACGACGGCTTTGCCTCTTTTGATAGCAATCACCTGGTAATCGCCGTCGACCATGGCGAGCAAGTCGATTCACCCGACAGCGTGGATTCTTCCGCACCCCCCAAGTAGCCTGTTTTTCGTCCTCAGCGTCGTAACCATCGGCAACCGACCCGTTCTCCGGAACCGGTACTTTGCCGCGGCCAACGGAACGGGCAGTTTGTTTTGAGGGGGAGGAAGGTATTACACGACTGCAGCCCCCCCTCACAGCCGCCGCGAGACGGCGAGTACTCTGTAATAGTGAGAATTATCGTAGCGACCTGCTCCGCGGAGTACACGGGGCGATTAACAGCACATCTGCCCAAAGCCAAACGAGTCTTGCTTATCAAAGGCGATTCTAGCGTGCTAATCTTCTCCGAACTGGGATCCTATAAACCGCTGAACTGGATGGCGCCCCCCTGCGTGCTAAATGAGCGCTGGTTCGATGTCAGTAGAAAGAATGGCGACAAGCAGGGTGGCGCTGTCGCTATCCTGAAGGCTCACGCGACGAAATCCTCCGACCGGCTCGTCGTGCGTCTGTACGAGATTGATAGCGACGAGAGCTACGATCTAGGCATCGATCCCGGCCTCATGAAGGACGGTGTGGAAGATCAGCTACAACACTATCTCTCCGAGCAGATTGAACGTATCGGTCCTGGCGCGCGCCTAGTGCGGCGCGAATACCCGACGCCGATTGGACCCGTCGACATTCTCGCTGTCGATGGCAACGGGGTGACCACCGCCATTGAAATCAAGCGCCATGGAGACATCGACGGGGTGGAGCAGCTGACGCGCTACGTGACTCTGCTCGACCGCGATGAAAGACTTTCACCGGTCCGGGGAATCTTCGCAGCGCAGACGATCACGCCGCAGGCGCGCACGCTGGCTATCGACCGCGGCTTCAAGTGCCTCATCCTCGACTATGAGGATATGAAGAACCAAGGAGATACTGATTTGACGCTATTCTAAGCGAGCAGGTGCTGTCAGCCTCGGCCACTGAATACGGAAAGGCCCCGCCACGGGGCCTTTCACCGTAGCCGGGTCCAACTCGCCATCCGATTTCGACTGCTGTCTTTCAGCCGTTGTAGGACCCGAGGATATCGACAACGAACACCAGCGTCGAGTTGGCTGGGATGGAACCGTTGGCGATGCTACCGTAGCCTAGATCCGGCGGCACGATCAGAAGGACCTGGGAACCAACCTTCTGACCGGTCAGGCCCTGTTGGAAGCCTTTGACAGTTTGGGAGAGCTGCAGGTCGACAGAGGTATCGCCCTTGCTCCAAGTGGAATCGAACTGCTTGCCGTTGCTCAGCAGCCAGCCGGTGTACTTGACCACAACTGTCTGGTCGGCTTGCAGGGTTGCACCGTTGCCTTGAATAAGGGTTTGGGAGACGAGCTGACCGGTGGACTTATAGTTGTTCATGTCAATGGATGGGGCGCCGTTCTCGGCGAGAGTAACTTTCGGCAAGCCAGCGGGAATGTTGACCACCGCCGTGCCCGTGGCGCGGGACAGATCCCTGCTGACGCTGACGATGGTGAGGGCGCTGAGGTAAGAGTCGCTGCTGTTGGCGGCATTCGCGGCGTTGGAACTGGTACT
>JAFNPO010000110.1 GCA_017386585.1 Aeriscardovia sp. | reverse complement strand
GTAATCGTTGTTGTACTTCCAGTCCTTGGCTCCTGTGTTGTACGGCGGGTCGATGTAAATACAGTCCACCTTGCCCGCATAGCAGAATCCCAAGGCTTGGAGCGCATGATAGTTCTCACCATTGATGACCATATGGTAAGGCTTGTCACCAGGATCACCAAGCGTCCCGCCACCACGCTCCACGCGACCCGTCTCACGAAGGCCAGCGTAAATGGGTTGATCGTACCCAGCCACAGCAACGACATCGTCAACGCTCGCCTCACACATCGTTTCGGCGTCGTTGACCTGCGCAAGTGAGACCGTGCCATCGTCGAGATCAAGCACGCGCCATTCGACACGATTCTCGTCTGACTCTTTCTTACCGCGTTCGGGCAGAACATTCACCGTGTCGCCAGGCTTGATCGGTTTGCCGTACAAGCGCATCGCCTCCGGCCTGTTATGCTCGAAAACCAGACCGTATTCTCTCGTTCTCCGTTGCTTACTCATGGAGCCAACCATCCTTAAGGATACGCTCATACATGTCGAGGCGAATCTTCTCCCTATTACCAGAAAGGTCTGGCAAATCGTAACACCTATCCGTGTATTCCCAGTAAGATATCCCGTATAGGCTCTCTGTGAGCCGGTTGCACTCGGCCAGCAGCTGGTCCCCCAGGCCTTTTGGTTTACTCATGACGTCCCCCATACACTAAACCCACTCCGAGCACGCTCAAAGGGATACTGACCGCGGCCGCCACATTCACTAAAGGTATCAGAATAGCGGCTATGGTGGCGAGAATAATAGCCAAAACACCTAAAAGTTTCATGCCAGCTGCCTTGCAAGATGCCTGTTGGCATAGTAGGTGTCGCGTATTTTCATCCAATCCAAGCCCAGCTTATCAGGATACTCCATGTGCCAGCATTTCACGTTGGTCATGAACTTTTCCAACGGTTCGCTGAGATTGTCCAAGGCTTGACTGGCTTCCTGTTTTGCTCCAGCAAACACCAGGCGGCGAAGAAGAGTGCCGAGAAGATGCCCATTAGTGCTGAAAATCAGATTGTACGCTTCTTTGCGGGTGATAGGCTGGTAGATCATTTTTGTCTCCTTTATCTTTTGTTGACGATTCTAGTTTAACGTTTTACGTGCCGCGACACGCCGAGGCACTAGAGAAAACCCCTAGGCTGTTCACCTAGGGGCGTGAAAGTCATTCCGCGTTCTTCAATGTTTGCGTCCACTTCCAGCCCAACTGTTCCAAGTCCATCATCCGCCACGCTTCCGTGGTTTTCATGAACTTTTCCAAGGGCAGTTGGTCGAGGATTGGTTTCGCGTCCGGGGTGGCTCCCGCATACACCAGGCGGCGGAGAATACAACCGAGAGTGTGATAGCCGACTCCCTGTGCGAGGTGTTCCGCGTCCCTACGAGTAACCGGATGGAAGATAATGTTTGGCATTTTATTTTCTCCTTGCTTTTCTTTTTTTTGTTGACGTTTTTATTTTAACAGGTTGTCTACCGCGACACGCCGAGAGCTTGCGCGTTCGAAAGATTTAGAGATTTCGCCAAATATTCGAGAGTTTGATACCTTCCGTCCGATAATCCCTCAACGCCATCGCATCCCCCTGCTTACAATGTTCCAAAGTGCCTGGGGTGACGGCCAGGTCAACATGCGGCGGGTTCGACGGTCGGCGTGCCTTCCACACGCGAAGGGAAGGGACACGACTGTAGAATTCCACGCCCTGATAGGAGCCTTTATATACCAGGAAGAGGGCACGCAATTCACGTGTTATCAGATCGTTAAGCCGCGGGCTTTTCTCAATGAAACAGGCGAAATCTTTGCGCTCCCATTCTTCGGCTGGCTTGGCTTTCTCATAGTTCCAGAAGCGCTTGTAGACTTCAGCCTGCTCGTCCATTTCGCGGACGCCTTGAGCTATCTGCTCTTTGGTGGAACCGGAGGCTTTTATCATGTCGTCAAGATTGTAGGCCATTTTTATTTTCTCCTTGCTTGTTTTTTTGTTTACATGACTGTTATACCGCGTCTTGGCTCACGACACGCCGACAGAGGAAAAGAAAAAGCGAAACACGGAGTTGATTTAAGCGCTGGAGCCTGCTATACTAGGAGCTGTTCTTGATAGGGGATAGCTCCTTGAGAGGATGTTTGTTATTTATCCAATTCTGTTCTGGTTGCGAGGGTCACGCCTGATGGGTGTGGCCCTTGTTTTATGCGAAAAAAAATAACCGGTCGAATGGTGGCGCGCCGAATCGGGTGCTCGGATTCCGCGATCCTTTGTATGGCGGCGTCTTATTCGACCGGTGGGAGAACGCAAGCGTATCGGGTGAGCACACTTGACTAGGTGCGAGATGCTTGCACCTCCTGAGTTCAAAATATACCAGGAGACCGTGCGTTTGTCAAAAAAAGAGAGAGGCTGGGTCTGCGTTCTGTTAGCACAACGGTTAAGTCGTGTATGAATAGTGGGGGCGCGTCCCAGCCGTCTCCTCTCACTTCAAGTTTAACAGAATAAGAAAAGGGGCTAGGGGTTCATGATTCCTCTAGTCCCTTTTCTTTCATCGCGTCAACCTACTCAACCGGAAGGTTGCCGTCCGACACCGGTTTCACCCGACGGATTCTCCCGCAGCTCCTACCATGCGCATGGTGGTCGTGCCTCCCCTCATGGGGGTTGTTCAGTTGACGCTACCGGTTAATGGTTGGTGAGATGCCTGCCGCCCCACCCTGCTCACCCAGACAATGTGGTGGTTGTACGACTGTCAACCATCAGCCGGTGGTTCCCTCACCTGGATTCGAACCAAGACCATGGGTTCCAAAGACCCGTGTGCTACCCGTTACACCATGAGGGAGAGAGGGCCGATTACTCGACCCTGAGGGGCGCAATTGCCGTTCTTAACACCTCTCTGCAATCTGAATGTTCAGTGGAGCAGGCGCGCCTGCTCCACTGGAAACTATACCACAGGCCATTCGGCTATGCAAGCCGTTCCGCAGACGCTCGTTCCGCCAATATCCGATCCACATCCCCTTTAATAAGCGTCCATACTTGCTCCCTGCTTAAAGACCCGTCCAACACCATGATACGCTCAGGATACTGTTTCGCTAAATCAAGAAACTTTCGGCGTACCCGGTTCTGAAACTCAAAACACTGCCCCTCCAACCGGTCAACCTCGCCGGTAAGGCGACGATCCAGAGGGTTCATGTCCAACAGGTAAGTCCGGTCGGGTTGCAAGCCTTGAGTAGCCCACATGTTCAACCGTTCAACATCCCCCTCGTCCAGTTCACGGCCCCCAACCTGGTAGGCGACAGTAGAATCCGTATACCGGTCGCAAATAACAGTCTGCCCCTTCTCTAGGGCTGGTTTAATCACCTCCGCCACATGCTGGGCACGATCCGCAGCGAACAGGAGTGTTTCCGCACGTTTACCCATACGGCTTGACGGGTCGAGAAGCAACTGCCGAATCTTCTCACCTAACGGCGTACCGCCCGGCTCGGCAGTCAATAAAACAGTCGGACGAGGGACGTCCAAATAATCCTGCAAAGCCGTAGGTTGAGTCAAATAGTCTCGTAAACGCTCCGCTTGCGTGGTTTTACCAACACCATCAACACCCTCAAACGTGATAAACAAGCCACGCTTCATTATCCTATCCTCCTTAAAAAGAGAGGGCAGAGCCATGTTTCAGACCCTGCCCCATGGAAGTCGAGACAGCAGCAAGAAGTAGGTTTTAGGTAATATGACGCCTCAACTTCCAAAAACCACTATACCACCGGTTCTCGACTTATGCAAGCTACTACTGTTTCAGCGCATTATTGAGAAAATCAGCGACTCGACGCAAAGTGACGGCGGCGAGATGATCCTGGCCTTCCCGAAATCGTTTGACATCGTCCTGAGCTTCCTGAATACCGGCGGCGATAATATCCTGCTTCTTTTGATAGTCGTTGAGAAGGTCCGCCAGTTTACACAGGATAT
>JAFNPO010000109.1 GCA_017386585.1 Aeriscardovia sp. | reverse complement strand
GGCGAGATCCCATTTTTGTTCGTCGGCCTGGTAGGGCGTGGTTTTGTTGATGGCGTTGAGATCCTCGTGGCTGGAGGCGACGTTGTTTTCGAGGGCATGGTAGAGGATGAGGGTGAGCCAGTAGACGCTGGTTCCGTCGGGCTGGTGGTTGGTTGGGGGGCGCATCAGTGGGTAGCCGGCGGCTTGTGGGTTGATGCGCGGGTTTTCGTCGGGGTAGACGAGGGGTATGGGGTAGGCGATGGCGGGGGTGATGACGGCGCGTGGTTTGACGGGGTCGAGGAGGCTGGTTTCCGTGGGTTGGATGAGGATCGTCTGGCAGGCGTTTGCGATCCGGTGGAGGTATTCGCGGGGCGGGTCGATGAGGAATGGTTGCGGCGGGGCGAACCGATGGTAGACGACGGGCTGGTTGTTGTGGTTGATGCTGTTCACGTGTGTTGCTTTCCTCTGCTGGGCTGTTGATGATGTCCGGGGGGGTCGCGCGGCGACCCGTCATGTTCCGGGCAGGCTGACGGCGGCTCCCCATTCGTTCATGTTTTCGGTTGGCAGGCTTTCCATGGGGCAGGTGTCCAGGATTTTGAGCATGGCTTGTTTCTCCTGGGGGGTGACCGACAGCCGGTATTTGGCTTTGACGGCGATTTGGCGGGCGACGTACAGGCAGTCGTAGGGCTGGTAGGCCGGCAGCCAGCCGGCCGCGTCGTCCGCGCCTTTGATGACGTTTTGGCGTCCGCTTGCGGCGACGAGTTCCAGGGGGTCGTTCGCCAGTTGTACGCGCTGCTGGTAGGAGAGTTTCATGGCTCCGCTCCGGTAGGCGTTTTCCAGGGCGACCTCGTGATCGATTTGGATTTCGCTTGAGGTTTTGTAGCCTCGGGTGAATTGTTCGAGCCGGCCGGTGTACGGGTCGAAGATCACGCCTTTGATGATGTCGCACCGGTCGCTTGGCTTGACGGCTGTGTCGGTCATGTCACGTTCGAGGATCACGTTCCTCGTGTCGCATCCCCCGGTTTTGCCGAGGATGCCGGGCCAGGCCGGCCCGAAATCCGCGACGCGGTTATAGCCGGCGGACGGGCCGAGGGGCGCGGTTTCCAGGGTATTCAGGGTACGCAGGGCGCTCCCGTCCCCATGGATCAGACGGTCGCGGGCGGAAAGCTGGAGGTCCTTGAACGCAATGTCTATGCTGGTTGGATTGGTGATCGTGTCGGGAACATAGCTCATTTGCTCCGACCCGTTGGGATTGTATTCGCCCTCTGAGCCGTTGGAATCCTGCTCGTTGACCGTGCCGTTTGCCGCCGATGTGGTTCGATTGGAGGGGGCGGGTTCGGCGGGCGGTTGTCCGCCAGCATCGCGCGTCAAGCTCCCGCTGTTTGACTGGAGGCCGAGCGTGCTAGCGAGGTCCTGCCAGGTGCCCCCCGTCGTAAGGAGAACGCAGACGAACACGGCGAGCAGAACGGTCAGCAGGATGTGGAGGATCCGTTTCACGGGATTGTCCTGACGGCGTTTGCTCATCGTCCGCCCCCATAACGCCGATACAGTTTCCACGCCAGGCCGATGAGAAGGATGACGAGGGTGACGATAAGGCCTTGCCGCCAGTCCTGCCACCAGAGGCCGACGACGAGCGCGACGGCGAGAACGATGAACAGGGCGATGCCGACCATGGGGTGGGCGGTGAACTGTTCGAACCGGTTGGGCTGGTCTTCATGGTTGCTGTGTTTCGCCATCCGCGCCTCCGTTCTGGGTTGTTTCGAGGGTTTGCCGGTTGACCGCGTGACTGTAGGGTGTGAGCCGGTTGAAACAGTAGTCTGGCTGCCAGTCTATGACGCGCGGGTCGCCGCCCATGGGGTTGGCGATGAGCAGGAGCATGCTTGTGCTGGCCGTGGCCGAGGATCCTGTGGGCGTGAAACCGATGGTGACGTCGGCGACCGCTTGGGCGGGATCAGTGGTGTTCAGGGTTTTCCCGTTTTCCCGTGTGTTTCGGGTGGCGAGCCAGTTGATGGTCGTGGTTTGCATGGTTCCCCAGTTTTGGGCTTGGAACCCCATGCTGGGATTCGGGTCTCCGACCAGGGCGGTGAGCGTGTCGGATGAGGCTCCGACATAGGCGGCGGCCCATTGTTGGACGCTGTTGGTCAACGCCGTGCTGGCGTTGAGTTGCGCGCGGTTCGCGGGCATGGGGGTGCCGCCGACAGGTTGGTTAGCTGAAGCGGTTTCAACGGGGTCGAGCGTGGGCGTGGCGACCACGGTGAGCGTCCCGTTGCTCCTGGACAAGAGGAGGGTCGCTTGGCGTGTGGTTTTGCTGGTCTTGTCCCAGAAACTGTAGGTCTGATACCAGTAGTCCACGGGTTTGCCGGGCTGATCGGGGTTGGTGATGCTCGTGGCTTTTCCGCCGGTGACCCATTGGAGGTTCGCGTATCCGCCGGGCACTGGGGTTTGGGGGCTGTTCAGCCAGTCGGCGAGCGTTGTTTCCGCGAGCAATCGTCCAGGCGTGGCCGCGGGATTCTGGTTGCTCGTGTCGGCGGCTTGTTGGACGGCGTTTTGGATGCTTGTGGTGTTGGCGGCCATGATGGACGCGCAAAACAGGCTACTGAAACAGCTAGCGATGATGAGGATCCGCCACCAGCGGACATGGTTAAGTGACGCGTGAAGTTCTTGTTTTTCTAACTGGTTGCGATGTTTTTTCAGTCCGCTCGCATCCATCCAGTCAATAGGGTTGGTTACTGTCTGAGTGTGTCGCTTGTGGGGGGTTGACATCGTCATCTCCTTCCTAACGTGCTTTTAACCCAAGGTGCGAGATGTTTTCTCGAGTTCAATAATTCGCGTTTAGTATGATGTTTTGTTTGTGAGCGTGGGTTTGCTGCTCTTTGAGAGCAAGAGCGTGTTCTAATGCCCGTTTGGCGTTGATGTCATACGAGTCAGAGGCGTGTTGTGAGCATTCTTGGAGGAAGAGTCTACGCCACGGTTGATAGTTCGGAAGCTGGTCTGTGATCCGTAAACGTATCAGCTGGCGGGTTATTTCCTGTTCGGTGAGTACCTGTTTTTTGAGGGTGACGTGGGATTCCCAAGCGCCACTTTCGAAGAATCGAATGGCTCCCAGCTGGAAAGTGGAGTTGAAACCTGGTTTGGTCGCGCATTCATGCTTGTAGCGGCGGGCGGCGGCCAGGAGGGTGCTCATGGTGATGTCGCCGCGGTTTTTCAACAACCGGCGGTTGGTGTTCCTGGTTTCCTTGTGGTGCCTGGGTTGGGCGCCTGTTTTGGTTTCGCGAATTTGGTTCCTGTGGGTTTTCTTGTCCATCTGGATG
>JAFNPO010000108.1 GCA_017386585.1 Aeriscardovia sp. | reverse complement strand
GAGAAGGGGCATCTGCTAAGGACATAAGAACATTGCCTTTCCCCTGTTTCGCCGTCTATGAAATTACTTGGGTTGGCCGAATGTTAGTGCAGTAAAGCCTGCAGGCGGCAACCTCCGACCCGCGTCCGTCGCCCTGTTCCGGTGTTAATCTCACTGTGTGTCAGTCTTCTTCGCGCGGCATGAGGAGAAGTGGACGATGCTCGCCACCTCGGCGCTCATGGCGGCATGTTAACCATGCTGGTGAGGAATATCACGAAGAAGATTATGGCGATTTCGATGACGATGCTCAGTTCGGAGTGCTTTTCCAAAGCGTTGGGATCAAAACTCGTAACGATGAGGCTTTAGAGGCAAAGTACCCCAGCGAAGCGGTGGCGGTGGGCGCCGGACAAAAGCGAGTTCGAACGTTTCGACGGATCCGGCGGCGCGTTTTCGCTGGGTAGATAGTTTCCTCTCTCTGTCGTGATATTTGGGGACCGGTAACACTTCTGGCAGAGCACAGGATTCCATGCTGCGCGCTGTGAGGCGCGGTGGCGTCGAACCTCTAGAGCTATTTAGAAAAGAATCGAACTGGCCAGTCCATCCTCTTCTATTTCCTACGGTTCAGCGCTATCCGCTCCCAGTCGATTTAGTTTTTCTTGGCTAACGGTTCGCCCAACTCAGCGTCGGTTGTCAGAACCAGGTGGTCGGTGACGGCCTTGTCATAGGCTGTCTGCGTGGCGTCGGCCTCGATGCCGGCAGCGGCAATGTCCTCGTCGCTCAGTTCCACCAGACGAGCCTCGCCAGTCACTTTGCCAGCCTGCAACACGTCACTGAAAACGGCTTCAATGTCTCGCACGCCCTGCGGTGTGGTCTTGAGCGTTACTGACAGAATCGGGGTTTTCATGGAGACTTTCGCTGCGGACTTGACCTTCCGCAGGGCTGCGAGCGCGGCGCTGGCGTTGTCGAGGGTAGACGCAGATACACCGGCGCCGATGGACTCGTAGGTGTCAGCGTCTGGCCAGGCGGCGCGGTGTACGGAACCGTCGCCCGCGTGCATCCAATGCCAGATTTCCTCGGTGGCGAATGGCAAGTACGGTGCAAGCAGGCGCGCGAAGGCGTCGAGACCCAGTCCCAGGGTGGTGCGTGCGGAAGTTACGGCTGTTGGGGACGGCATGTCGCCATGGTCTTCCGCGGTGCCGTAAGCGCGGTTCTTCACCAGTTCGATGTAGTTGTCACAAAACTCCCAGAAGAAAGTCTCGATGAGGTTGAGCGCCTTGGCGTGATCGAATTCGTCTAGCGCCGTGGTGGACCTGCGTACAACGGACGCGAGCTTGGCCATGGCCGCCTTGTCGAGCGGTTCGGTCACGTTCGCCGGATTCCAGACGGTTTGCGCGGACTGTCTCACATGGTGGTTCTCATCCTCGCGTCCGATGCTCAATGCGAACTTGGTGGCGTTGAGCAGCTTGATGGCTAGGCGGCGCCCAATTTTCATCTGGCCGGTGTCGTAGGTGGCGTCCACGCCCAGGCGGGCGCAGGCGGCCCAGTAGCGCACGGCGTCGGCGCCGAACTTGTCAATCGGCTCCTTGGGTACCACAACGTTTCCCTTGGACTTACTCATTTTCTTATGGTCCGGATCGAGAATCCAGCCGGAGAGAGCGGCGTCCTTCCACGGCAGTACGTGGTTCTCGAGATGCGAGCGCACAATGGTGCTGAATAGCCACGTGCGGATGATGTCCTGGCCCTGTGGGCGCAGGTCCATTGGGTAGGTTTCCTCGAATAGGCCGTCATCCTCGTCCCAGTGTGTGACGATCTGCGGGGTCATGGAGCTGGTGGCCCAGGTGTCCATGATGTCCTTCTCGGCAGTGAAACCGTTGGGCTGGTCGCGCTGCTCCTCAGTAAAGCCTTCTGGCACGTCGGTTGTCGGGTCTATGGGGAGGTGATTCTTGGATGGCGTAATAGGGTGATCGTAGTCCACGACACCGTCAGTCTGGACCGGATACCACAGTGGGAATGGAACGCCGAAGAAACGCTGGCGGCTAATGAGCCAATCGGTGTTGAGACCGTTGACCCAGTTGCTGTAGCGCGTGCGCATGAAGTCCGGGTGGAAGTGCAGCTCGGTTCCGCGGTCGAGCAGCTGGCGGCGCAGGTTCATGTCGGTGCCGCCATTGCGTAGGTACCATTGGCGGGAGGTGATAATCTCGAGTGGTTTATCACCCTTCTCATAGAAGTTCGTCATACGGGTGGTGGGTTGCGGCTCGCCGATCATCTCGCCGGATTCGCGTAGTGCGTCGACAAGGACTTTGCGCGCGCTGAACGTGGTCTTGCCGCCCATGGCCGCGTAAACTTCGCGGCCATGGGCGGCAGCGATCCAGTCCGGGGTCTCGGGATTGATACGGCCGTTGTGTAGGAGGATAGAGCGGGTTGGTAGATGTAAGTCGCGCCACCAGGAGACGTCGGTTATGTCGCCGAAGGTGCAGCACATGGCGATGCCGGCGCCCTTGCCCATTTCCGCCGCGGGGTGGGCGAGGACGGGAACTTCGACGCCGAAGAGCGGGCTGAGGACGGTCGTGCCGAAAAGGTCCTTGTACCGGTCGTCGTCGGGATTAGCGATGAGGGCCACACAGGCGGCCAGTAGCTCGGGACGTGTGGTTTCGATGTAGACATCGCCGCTACCGTCGGACTTATGGAAGGCGAGCTTGTGGTAGGAACCTGGGTATTCGCGGCTCTCTAGCTCGGCTTGTGCCACGGCGGTCTGGAAGGTAACGTCCCATAGGCCCGGTGCTTCCTTTTGGTAGGCCTCGCCACGGGACAGGTTGTGCAGGAAGCCCTTCTGGGCCACGCGACGGGCGCGTTCTCCGATGGTGTGGTAGGAGTTCTTCCAGTCTACCGATAGACCGAGTCGGACCCAGAGGTCCTTGAACTGCTGCTCGTCTTGGGCGCTCAGTTTCTCGCACAGCTCGATGAAGTTTTGACGCGAGCAGGGAACTTGGTCGCGCGCGTTGATCTTCTTGCCGGATGTGCCTTCGAATGGCGGTTTGAAGGTGGGGTCGTACTTGAGGGATGTGTCCACGCGCACGCCGTAATAGTTTTGCACGCGACGCTCGGTTGGTAGGCCGTTATCGTCCCAGCCCATCGGATAGAAGACGTCATAGCCGCGCATGCGCTTGTACCGGGCAATGATGTCGGTGTGGGTGTAGCTGAACACATGGCCCATGTGCAGGTGGCCTGACACAGTTGGCGGGGGGGTGTCGATGGAGTAGACGGCCGTACGGTCGCGGTTGCCTTGGAAGGCGAAGGTCTGGTTCTTCTCCCAGTCCTTCGTCCATTTGTTTTCGAGTCCTTCGACGCCGACTTTGTCCGGCAGTGGCGTCAGATTCGCTGTGATGCTTCCGTCAATTGTCATGCGGACCAGTCTACGAATCGCTTGCGACGACTCGTGTCTGGTCTGCTGGTTTCATGCCGTCTATTTTAAACTCCCCAGCGGCAGCCAGTCGTCGGTCATGTTTGTAGGCATGCCAGTCAGGTTGGAGTCCCAGGCGCTCCTGACGTTGACCTGGTAGAGCCAGTCGGCGGGCTGTTTGCTAGCTAGAGTGAGGGCGGCGGCGCGTAGCCCCTGCTCGTAGGCGTTTTCATCCGTAGATTGGATTGCTGCGGTGTACTGCTGGTCGGCGACTGGTGAATCGAAGCCCCACCAGTTGCTGCCGGTTGTCCAGTAGCCTAGGTCGTGGCTGCCGTGGTGCACGTAGAGCACCATGTCGTATCTCATGTTCTGTACCACGTTGGTGTCCCATTGTGCGTCGCTGATATGGTAAGGGGTGACTTTCCAGCCAGCCGCTTCGATTTGGCTGACAACGGAGTCGGCCACGGCCTGCGGCACCGCGTTGGTGTAGGCAAGTGTGTAGGCGCGTGTGTAATAATAGTTGAACTTTTCACGGCCCAGCTGCACGTCTGTGGGGAACTGGGCGTTGAGATCCTGGTATCCCGGATCCAGGCTCGTGACCGGGCCGCCCAGGGGTGTGCCTAGGCCGCCAGCGGCCGCGACGACTTGTGGGCGGCTGATCATCAGGCGCATGGCCTCGCGGGCTTGGTAGTCGCTCATGAGACTGTCGGGATTGGCATTGAACATGAGCGTGACTACTGTCGTCGTGGTACCGCTTGTCACCGTGTATTTTCCGGAGGATTGTAACGACGCAGCATCAGCGGCGTCGAGATCGATGGCTCCTTGGATTTTTCCCGCTTTGAGCGCGATCGTTTCGGCGGTGGAGTCAGTGAAATAGTTGAGTATGATTGTCTTGAAGTGCGGCTTGACGCCCCAATAGTAGTTATTGCGTCGTAGCGTGATGCCGTTGTCCGCACAACTCGCCACGGTGTAGGGTCCGCTACCTGGTACGTTGGATCCAGTGTCGCCAGCCTTCTCGTCGAAGACGAGTCCCGCTCGTCCGCTCAGATCCCACAGGAGCTGCTGGTCAGGGTGGAGCAGCGTGAGCACGACAGTCGTTGAGTCTGGCGTCCGCACGGAGTTCAGCGCGCTCAGCTTCTCGTAGCCCGGGTACCTATGCGCCAACAGTTGCTGGAACGACCAAGCCACATCCTGTGCAGTGACTGCATCGCCATTACTGAAGTCGGCGTTGCGCAGGGTAAAAGTGTATGTTGTGCCATTGTCGGAGACGGTCCAGCCGGACGCCAGTGCGGGCGTGACCTTGTTGTCGTTTGTACGGCCCGTCAGACCCTCGTATACGTTGCCGATGAGAATGCGGTCCGCGGCAGGGTTATTGGCGCTACGTACGTCCAACGACTGCGGAGCACCCTTGAGACCGATCGCCACCGTGGCATTGGAATCGCCGATTGCCCCCAAAGGCGAGGAGCCAGCGGGCATGAAAACCGGCAGGACGATCCAGGCGACAATGCCGAGGATGACAAGAAGGAGAACGAATTCAAGCCATTTCGGCATTCCGTGACGTACAGAAGCGCCTTTCTGCGAATGCTTTGCGCTGCGGGAACCCATGCCCGTCACCATATTGCGAGCT
>JAFNPO010000107.1 GCA_017386585.1 Aeriscardovia sp. | reverse complement strand
GGCCACGACGGGAGCGTGCCCGACGTCGTGAGCATGCGAAAACTACCCAAAAACCCGCGCATGATGGAAGCCCAATTCCGTTTGCCCGACGGATTGAGCTTCACGCAAGCGCAAAACCGGAGCGTCCTGCAGAAATTCCTCGTCCAAACCAAATACCAGTACGGGCGCGCTCTGCCGCGCGCGGACCGGGACGGAGCCGACAAGTGGACCGTCCTCTTATGCGAAACGGACCCGTTCCCCCGTTCCGTAGCCGCCGACTGGCAGGCCGCGGCCAAGGCCGCGGACCGGGATTTCCCCATGGGGGCGAACGACATGGGAGAGCCCGTCGCCTGGAACGCGGCGCACACCCCGCACATCCTCGTCCTGGGCGGCACCGGCAGCGGCAAAAGCTCGCTCATGCAAACCATCCTCGCCGAAGCCCTGCTGAAAGGCTGGAGGACCATCGTCATCGACATTAAGAAAGGCGCGTCCGACTTTCAAGGCTGGGCGGAGGGCCGCTCCAGTGTGTTCGTCAACGGCGCCGACGATTACGAGCATGCTTACGCGGCCGTCAAATGGGCGGAAACCGAAATGCAGCGGCGCGTCCGCCTGCTGACCCGCAACAAGGCCAGCAGCATCGAAGACTTGCCACCCGCAATCCGCCCGCCCCACCTGCTGGTCGCGTTCGACGAGTTCAACAGCGTGGCCGCCGCCGTGGAACCCGTGGCCGCCGCCGGCAGCGACATCGCGCAGGAAAAAGAGAACATCAGGATCCGGCGCAAGAACAAGCTCATCAAGGACATGGTCGCCGCCCTGGGGGCGATAGCAGCGCAAGGCCGTTCCGCGGGCGTGAACATGATGATCGGCGCCCAGCAGCTCAGCTCCCAGACGTTCGACCCGAAAAAGTTTCGCGGCGCGAAAGACATCCTCGGCAATTGCGGCACGATCCTGTTGGGCAAGCCCGGCAAACCCACCTCCGATAAAACGATGAACGAGACGATCGCCTCCGCGTTGGACGGCGGGGTCATGCCCGTGGGCCGCGGCGTCTACAGGAGCGCGCAAGGCGAATATACGGCGTTGCAGACCTGGTGGGCGGCCGGTTTGCAAGCCCTGAGCCGGGCCGTGGCCGACGTTCCCAAGCAAACGGAAGCGGATCTGACGCCCTGGCTTGCGGCCGAACCTCAGGCGGCGTCCTCCCCGCAGCCCGCGCAGCCGCCGTCCGCGCGTCCGCCGGCTGGCTGGCCTAGCACAGGCGGGGAACCGGAGGAAATGGACTTTAATGACGTCGTCTTCTAAACGAAAAACCCCACGCCAAACCGCATCACATTCAATACGATAAAAACAATACGTTTGTGAACCAGGGAGAGCCCATGACCATCAACCAGGAACCAACCGAAAGCCTATCCACCATCGACAGCTACACCAACTACGGGCTAATACGCGGCCAAGGCAAAGACAACGTCTGGCTCTACGCCCGCATCCCCTGGACCGAAAGCCTCCTAGACGGGGCGACCAACACGCAGCGCATCCAAGCCGCCAGC
>JAFNPO010000106.1 GCA_017386585.1 Aeriscardovia sp. | reverse complement strand
ACCGAAAAGTACGGCGACCGCGCGGAGCGGCGCATTCCCTCGGTGGAGGCGATCTCCTTTCGCGCGTCGCTTATCATGACCGACATCATCCGCAGGTCGTATGGTTCGCTGGCCGCTTGTTCATGTTGTTTCGCCGCGGCGTATTCTTCGGCCGTGCGGAGCGCTGATGTGGTGAACGTTTGTTTTTCCCGTGCGCCGGAGGATGGGAATCCGAACGTGGGCGATCCGTTCGGTTGGATTCTCCAGTCGACGGTTTGTCCTGGGAACTGGTCGGATTCGATGCGCGCGCGACCATGGTTTGCCGGGCGGGACGCTGTCACGGTCAGTTTTCGTCCAACTGGCGTGATCACGGCTGGGTTGCCGGCGTTCAGGACAGCGTATTCTCCCGCGACGTACAGTTTGCCCGGAGCGTCTTGCTGGATGGTCATGCGTCGTCTTCTTTCCTCTCTTCCCGGTTTTGGTGGTGGCCGATGGCGATGCCGGGGCCGAAGCCAGACGATTCGCAGCGTGCTTGCGGGAAGCGTTCGGCGATGGCCGCCGCGACTTGGTTTTCGTTCGAGGCCGGCATGAGGATTTTCGGGTTCGCCCCGGCGTCGCATGTCCAGAAGCATTCCAGTCCGTCGGCGCGGAGCTGTTCGACGAGCCGCGTGACGGCCAGCGTTCCCGGCGTGAAGTAGGTGAAGCCCGCGCACAGGGTCATGGCGTGCATCTGGCGTGCGTTGCTCTCAGCAATGGATCCGATGGCCTCGATGTCGTTCTCGGCGACGGCTTCGCGCATCCGACGGCAGGCGTCCTCGCACTGCCCGACCCATACCGAAAAGTACGGCGACCGCGCGGAGCGGCGCATTCCCTCGGTGGAGGCGATCTCCTTTCGCGCGTCGCTTATCATGACCGACATCATCCGCAGGTCGACCCCAGGATGTTCGTCCAACGGTTCAGCGTACGAGGAGGCGTCGTCCGTTCCCGCGTGCCATTCGACGAAACCTCCATCGATCGATCGAGACGCCGACCCTGATCCCAGGCGAGCCAAACGCGACAGTTCGCGGTGTCCGATATCTTTCAGTCCGGACGCGTCGGCGAACGCTCCGGCGAGCGCGGCGAACCCGGACGCGGAACTGGCGAACCCGGACGAAACCGGCACATGGTTCCATGATTCGAGGAAGTAGCCGCTGTTTTCGCCATCTGTCGGCAAGCCGTAGCGTTCGCGCAGGATGTTGATGGCATGGGCCGCGCGGTCGGCGGCTGCTCTGGGCGCGGGCGCGCCGTCCAGCAGGAACGTGCGGCATGAGGGGTCGGCGAGCGCGGTGAAGCGGGTGGTGGTCCAGTAGCCGTCCAAAGTCATGGAGATGCTCGATGCCCAGGGAATGCGCAGCCGCTCGTCGCGTTTGCCCCAGTATTTGACGAGCGCGACGTTGGCGTGCGCGCGCGCTACGCCTGCCCGGCCCGGGATCGCCTGCGCTGGTGTTGTTCGGATTTGTTCCTGTTGTTCCGCTTCGTGTTCCTTGGTCATGCTGGCCACGTCATATCTCCTGCGTCCACACGCCTGATGCTGCGGTTTGCAGGGCCTGTCCTACCGATTCCGCTTGTTTCCGGTCTTT
>JAFNPO010000105.1 GCA_017386585.1 Aeriscardovia sp. | reverse complement strand
CTGCCGTCCGCGAGGGTCTCCTCCCAGCGGAAGGCGAATCCCGTGTTGAAATGCCTGGCGTCGGTCGCGGCCATGTAGCGGATGTCGTGCGGCGTCATCGCCACAAGGATTTGCAAGGTGGAGAAGATGCCCGTGTACTGCCGTTCGGCGGCGTACTGGCGCATCTGCTCGAGCGCCTCATCCGCCGACCTCCCGTCCTTTTTCTCTTCGATTTGGATGAGGGGCAGGCCGTTGACGAGGAGGGTGGTGTCGAAGCGGCGCGGCTTCTCGCCGACCACGACAGGCGGGCGCTTGATCTGGTTGACGACTTGGTAAACCGTCCCGTTCGCTCCGATGTCGTCCTG
Organism: Aeriscardovia sp.; assembly: GCA_017386585.1. Lineage (GTDB taxonomy): Bacteria > Actinomycetota > Actinomycetes > Actinomycetales > Bifidobacteriaceae > RGIG7107. Next base: position 2,114 of record JAFNPO010000105.1, on the reverse strand, counting down.
GTCGAAGACGTCGAGAATAAGGGGCTCGCCTCCGCCGTCGGGGTTGACGGAAACTTGCGTTTTCCCGTTGACGCCGTAAAGCCAGCGGCCGGCCTCGTAAGGCGTGGAGCAGTTCCGTAGCACCTCCTCGCGTACTTGGCCGAACTCGTTGTCGGACAAGTGGTTGCGACCCAGGGATCGGAGCATGGTCCCGTTGTTCAGCGTCTCGATGATCCGCTTGAAATTCGCCCACAGATCCGGAGCGGTCTTGATGTCCTCCCGGTATTCCCACTGGTTTTCCTCGCTGCACTTCTGCAGTCGCGCTATGAGCTCGTCTTCGAACTCATTTTCGCTTGCAAACGCCATCGCCTTGTCCTTCCCTTAGCAAGGTCCGTTGAACGGTTAACAGTCAACAGTACAGATGGTTAATTGTTCAGTGGACACGGTTTTTACGGTAATCGAATCCGGTATGCCAGCGCATCGATGAGGGGGGGGGAAGCCGATTGGCGGAAAGCACGCGCGCGACTTCCATGGAATCGGGCAAGGTTACGGACAGGCGCCTTCGCTGAGTCGTTCGGCGAACAACGGCAATGGCGACGGCGTTTTGACGGGAACCGGTCATTCTATGCGATTGTATCGCTGATTATGAGGCTTGTGTCATGCGTGCTTGTGACAAAAGCCATGGGAACGCAAACGCAAGCATGGGAAAGGAGGGAGAGGAAGCGAACAAACGCAGGAAACGCAGTCGACGCGATGACAACAGCCCAAAGTGCCCCGGATGCGATTCGAACGCACGACACCCGCTTTAGGAGAGCGGTGCTCTATCCCCTGAGCTACCGAGGCGTACTAATATGAATGATACACGCGGATCCGACGTGTGGGCGCAGGAAGCGGCCATCAGACCGGTCCTGTCGGCATCGCCGGCGGCTGTCCTCGTCCGATTCCACACGTAGTCTGGCGCCGATGGCGCCGGATTCCCCAACAGGAGGACTCAATGAGCGAACAGCACGGCAACGTCCCGGCGATCGATCGCGCGAATGGCCGCAAATGGGGCTACAACGTCGATCAGGTGGACGGGTTCCTGGCCCATGCCCGAGGGAGGTACTCCCAGGCGGAACCGGATCTGATGCAGGACGAAATCCAGACCGCGACCTTCGACCTGGAGAAAGGTGGCTATTCCATCCCGCAGGTGGATTCCGCTCTGGTCCGTCTCGAGAAAGCCGTCGTCGACAAGCGCACCCAGTGGGATGTGGAGCACCGCGGCGTCCGCGTCTGGATGGCCGACACCCGTGCGGCCGCCGAGACGCTGCGCCAGCGTGCCGAAGCCCATCGGGGGGAGCGTTTCACGCCGGCGAAGAAAAAGCAGGCGGCGTACGACAAGCGCCAAGTCGACCAGCTGGTCGACGACGCCTGGCACCGCATCGCATCAGCGGCGCGGCTGGAGACATCGGCGAACCCGCAGGACGCGCGGGACGTCGAAGCAACGGAGGTGTCGAACGCCGTGTTCACCCAACGTACGGGTGACAAGGGCTACCGCGAGGATTCCGTCGACGCATATCTCAACAGGGTCGTGCAAGTGCTGACGCGTCTGGAGTCCGTCAACCGCCTGGGCATCGTCGTTCCGTGGAGCGAAGAGTCAGCGCTGCCAGCCACTGCCACTGTCGTGGCTCCGGCCGTCGCGTCGGGAAAGACATCCACCGCCAAGGACCGGTCGCGGCCATTCGAATCCCGCGCGGTCGAGTCCTCGCCGATCAGAGTCGAGCGGACGGAATCCGAACCCGTGCGGGAACGCGCGTCCGTGCGCCCGGTCTCCGCTGCTGAAACCACGTCCGTCACGCCTCCGGAAGCTCCAGCCGCGGCGAAAGCGCCCTTGTCCGGGGCCGCGGACGAACCGAAGAGCGCCGTCATGCCGGTGGTGATCCCGCCAGCGCCGCAGGCTGTCAAGGAGCCGCTAGCAACGGCGCGATACTCCGGCGGCTTCGTCCGGAGTGCGTGCGAAGAACCGCAGGAATCCGCGGCAAAGCCCGTCGAACGCTTGTCCGCCACGGCAGCCGCTTCCCGGACTGTCGACGCTGCCGGTACCACGGTTTTTCCCCGGGACGTCCGCAGCGTTTTCAGTCCGGCGGGGCCGGAGT
>JAFNPO010000104.1 GCA_017386585.1 Aeriscardovia sp. | reverse complement strand
GGAGGTCGAACCAGTTCTCTCGAATCTTCTTCCTGACGACATAATCCGCACCCGCCTCGGCGAGATTCTTCAGATTCCGCGCGAGAACACATTTGCCTTCCTCAAGGCGATTGGCGGAGACTATTCCGTGGTGGTCATGCGCGCCTCTGTCGAGAGTGTCGCCCAGGATGTGCAAAAAGCCGGCTTCAAGCTCTTGGTGCACTTGCCTTCCGTGTTTGCCATTGTTGAATCCCTCGGCGTTTCGGGGGAGGGTGTCCGCTTGCTCTCGAACTGCGAAAACGGCGTGGCGCGTTTGTTGCTGTTTTCGGGGGCGAACCTGCTTTCGGGTTTCCGCGTGCTGGGGGATTCGTGCGACAGTCTGGTGAAGTATGCCCGTGAGCGTTTTTTGCTGAAGGACGCGCAGGAAGAAACTTTTGCCCTGGATATGGAGAGCATTGCGAAGGCCGCCGCCGAAGACGCGTGGCTGTTCCGTACGGACGGTATGCCCGCATTCCGGATCCCGGCAGACCGCGCAGCTCTAAAACGCATACGCGAGGCGGCTCTTTTCCGCAGGGTGTTCAAGGTCTGCCTCGTCATCTTGTTGCTTTCTATCGTGGTCCTGTCGTTGTTCTGGGTGGGTGTAGATATCTATGAACGTCGCTCGCAGGCCATGGTCCAGGCGCTTAACTCCAGGATCCAGAAACAGAAGGACCTTGCCATGGTGCTCGACAAGTTGGAACGTGACAAGGCTTATTCCGAAAAGTTCCTGATGCACCGCAGCCGCGTCTCTACGTCCATGGGACTCTTTGCCGCGCATGTCCCGGAGAATGTGTGGATTGTTCGCTGGGGCTTGTCTGGCGGAGCGCATTCCGTGCAAGGCTATGCCGTTACGTCGGAAGACCTTTCCGGATTCCTCGCCTCGCTCGAAGGAGAGCGTTCGCTAGTGAACGTGAGACTCAGAACCACCGAAAAGACGACCTGGAAAAAGCGGCAGGTCGTACGCTTTAGTTTGTCTGCGGAGGATGCCCGATGAAACCGGTATTTTCCCGAAACAAGTATGCCCTGCTGGCCGCGTCTGTTGTCGTTTTGACGCTTGCCGTGTTGATTCTTCTTGTTGTTCCTAAGGCGACCCGCATAGGCGATACCTATGCGTCTGTCCGTTCCGAGGTAAAGATTGCCGAAAGCGTACAGGGGGGTGTAGAATCCCCGGATTCGCTTATCGAGGAATACAACAGGATTGCACTCCAGATTGAAAAGTACGTGAATGCGCCGGTGACATCTTCAAGGATACTCACGTTCATCCACGGCTCCGCCGAAAAGGCGAAGGTGGCTTTGCACGACCTTTCTACCGGCGAGGTGAACCGCTCGTCCGGAAATGCCGAGATTCCTGTGTCGTTCCGGGCGAACGCTACGTTTGCGGATTTGCACCGGTTCCTCACTGAACTGGAAAACGGCATTTACTGCATTCGCTTGCACGACGTGAACATGGAACGCGAAGAAAGCGGCCGCGTTGCCGCATCGGTCCACCTGACCGTGCTGAGCAAGGGGGTGAGCGTTGAATAAGTTGCTCGTGTTTATGGTCTCGTTGACCTTGCTGCTCTGGGGGGCGTTCCTTTGGAAAATGGCAGACAGGGTCGATGCGGGGAAAAACTCCGGGACCGAGGTGGTGAATAACGTCCCGAACGCGAATCTCGATATGCGCGGGTTGCTTGCGCGCCTGGAACCGCAGGCAGCTCCGGCCACCGACCTTCGCGACCCGTTCCGTTTACCCAAGCAGTTTGCCCCGCCTCCGAGGGTCGCTCGACCGGTGGTCAAGAATACGCCGAACGATCAGACGGCGCCTGCTCCTGTGAAGACTCCGGCCATCGAACTCGATGCCATTCTCCCTGGCGCGAATCCTGTCGCTATCCTCAAGTACCGCGGCGAGTCCGCTGTCGTGAGCGTTGGC
>JAFNPO010000016.1 GCA_017386585.1 Aeriscardovia sp. | reverse complement strand
GGGCGGTTGTTTCGGGTTTTCTTTTGGCTCCATTCTTTTCCTGAAACGTCCGCCCTTTTCCTTCTTGGCATGGTTCAGAGAATCATGCTATACTGGGATTGTCTGCGCAAGCGGATACCTCCTTTCTGTTGTTTTCACAAATAAAAGAACCTTGCGAACGGTTCGACCGACGACTAGTCAACCTTACGCGAGCGCAAGCGCGTCAAGGACCCTATTACGGGGCGACGGTCGAACCCTCACAGGGATATAACTGAACATCGTTTTTCTCCCCCTAGCGGCAGCAAACAACGCTAGGGGTCTTTTTTTTTCACAAAACCCACACCATATCGGCTTGCAAAACCCATCCACCCATCGGTAAGCTGAAAGCGGCTTCAAAAACCAGCCCCACTAAAGCCGGGGCTTGAGAAAGAAAGGAGAAACATATGCTGACCGTCAACCTGGACAAAGCGCGCCACGATTTAGGAAACACTGCCGCCGGTCGAACCGACTATCAAGTGTTCGTCTGTCTCACGGAATACATGAACACTCAAGGCGCGTCCGCTGTTCCTCAGAATGTTATCAGCCGGGAAACCGGTTATGCGCGTCGCACCGTGTCCAATAGTATTCACCGTCTAGCAGAAAAAGGGTTCCTCACCATTGAGAAAGACACGACAGGATACAGGGGAATCCCTAGCAACATTTACCACATCAACCGTAAGTATCTGATTGAAACAGCCGCGAGCGCCAAGCCGGAGTGTTCTGCTTGCAACAAGCCATGTGGTTCGGAAACGGACGTGCGGCGTCTCGCCCGCTTAGGCGAAGTCCTCACCGACGTAATTCATAAGCTACTGGAAGCCTACGAAGACAAGGAGTCGAAATGAAAAAGTGGAAAAACAGCAGCATCGTTGCCGAGTGTGTGAACCCGGAACCGCAGGATATTCTCCACGCTTTGAGCAACAAACAGGTCCTCTGGCGTTACAAGAACGGCCATATCCAGGTTTTAGCTCAAACGTTAAGCAACTGGTTGAACACGCGCACTTCTAGTCTACTCGCCGTCAACAAGAAGCAGGGCGTGCCAGGAAAATATATTCACCGTGAATGGAAGCGCACCTGGGTGGACTTGGAGGGACTCAAGAAACGTGTAGAACATACGGAGCATGGGAGCGCGCTGTTGAAAGGCTTGAAACAGGTTGTTCAGATTCTCGACGATTATAAGACCGCTTATACTCGCCCTTTGAGTGTGGAGGAGCCGGAGGAGTCTGTAAGCGTTGAGCAGAAGGAACAGCAGACTAAGCCGAAAAAGAAGCCTGGAACGAAACGCAACCCGATTGATGTTTGCGAGGTTGCTGAGGAGGCGAATAAGCGTGCCGTTCATAATACGGAACGCTTGAACAAGCTCACCCGTGACGAGGCTGCCCTGGAGAATCTTATATTCACTACTCGTGACGCTTGTTCTGTAGACCTTTTCACTCAGTCCAAGCGGCTTGACATGTTTGCCGATCGTCTCCACCGTATTGAAGCTGGGGATAAGCAGGCTGTGCAAGCCATGGCTGAGAAACGTACCCCATTCGACGCGCTATCCCAGCGGGTGAGCGGTATCGTTACCCATGCGGACCGGTTGGACATTAAAACCGAAGGGTTGGTGTCGCGTGTCAGCGTGCTGGAGGATACGAGCAAATGGTTGAGTTGGATGCTGGCCGGTGTGATTGGTATCCGATTCCTTAGTGTGATGCTGCGAATGTTAAAACGTAAGTGAGATTCTAGCCCCTGGGCGTAAAGCCTGGGGGCTTTTTCATTCTTCGAGCGTAAGCTGGGGGCCTTTCTTTTATGCTTCGGCGTGTCGCGTTTCCAGATGCGGTATAGTAAAAACGTCAACAAAAGAAAAGCAAGGAGCAAACAATGAAACTTGATTGGAAAAACGCCGGATACGATTTTGAACCTTACGAAGCCGACCTTCCCCCCATCCCCGGATACACGGACGAACCTGGGGACGCGATGGTAGTCATACGGGATATCGGGAACATTCCCATAGATGATGACTATAACCCCGGAGACTATATCCCCGGACCAAACTATTCCTTCCTCATCGTCCTTCCGTATCATGGGGACACTCTTAGTTTTAATGCTAACCATTTTGATGTCCCGGAAATCGGGGAATGGTATGACGAGGGGGACTGCGTGTGGGAAGCCTCGGAAGCAGATGTAATGGATTATGTGGAACAGTGTCTTGACCCGGAGGTTATCGCCGACGCTTTGAAAGCGTATGGTTATCCGCCGGTAGAGGATTAATCGTACTAGCCTCCAGGAAACACCTGGGGGCTTTTCTTTACCCTCATATGTCCTCGGCGTGTCGCATAACCGCGAGCGCTATTCTAAAAACGTCCAAACAGAAAGGAGCAACCAATGACAGACATGCGAATCCCACCCCACGATGATCAAGCCGAGGAAGCCACGCTCGGCGGCGGATTAACCAGTATGAACGTGATGGGCGAGTTGACGGGAATACTCACCGAGAAAGATTTCTACCAGCCCAGGCATCAGCTTATCTGGCAGGCCATGACCAGTCTCTACACGGAGGGGAAGCCGATAGACGCTGTCCTCGTCGGCGAAAAGTTGAAAGAGACGGGAGAATTAGAAAAAGCGGGCGGAGCCAACTATCTAGCCGAGCTCACGCAGAGCATTCCCACTCCAGCAAACTCGCTGTATTACGCGCATATCGTGCATGATAAAGCGTTGCTCCGTCAGGTGATAGACGCGGGCGCGCGCATCACCCAGCTTGGATATAGCGAGGGTACGCCGACGGATATTATCAACGAGGCGCAAGCGCAAGCCTACAATTTGAGCGATCAGCAAATACGCTCCGACTATCAGACGATCGGGCAAGCCGCGGGGAGTACGCTCACCCAGTTGAAAGAGGAGCATGAGGGGCATGGAACCCCCGGCCTGTACACTGGATTCCCCGACATTGACGATAAAACGCACGGTTTCCAGCCCGGCCAGTTGATTATTATCGCGGGCCGTCCGGCGATGGGTAAGTCTACGTTTGCGATGGATATTGCACGTCATGCGGTGTTTTTGAACACGCCTACTATTCTTTTCAGCCTGGAGATGAGTATCCCGGAAATGTCGAAAAGGATTCTCGCAGCGGAAGCCAGTGTACCGTTGGATAGGTTGATGGATGAGCGGAAACTGGATATGAATGCTTGGGAACGGTTGCAAAACACTCTCCAACGGATTCAGGATAGACCGCTTTTCCTGGATGATTCGGCGAATATGAGCATGATGGAGATTCGTGCGAAATGCCGCCGCTTGAAACAGTCGCAAAACCTGGGATTAATAATCATTGACTATTTGCAGTTAATGACCTCCTTGAAGCCGCGGGAGAACAGGACGCAAGAAGTATCCGAATTTTCGCGCCAGTTGAAACTCTTGGCGAAAGAACTGGAGGTGCCGGTGATCGCGTTGTCTCAGTTGAATCGTGGCGTGGAACAGCGTATGGATAAAACACCCATGTTGAGTGATCTTCGTGAGTCTGGTTCGATTGAGCAGGATGCGGACATGGTGTTTTTCGTGTACAGGCCGGAAGTGTATAACCCTGGTGAGCGTCAAGGAGAGGCGGATATTATCCTGGCGAAACATAGGAATGGGCCGTTGGGTAAGTTCCCGCTGGCGTTTGAGGGGAGTATGTCTCGTTTTCGCCCGATGCCGAACTATTCTCGTTACCCGAATATGTGAACGCGAGCGCCATCCTTCGGCGTGTCGCGCTATCCGATGAGCTATAGTCGAAGCGTCAACGAAAGAAAACAGACAAAGGAGAAAAACAAAATGACAGACAAAACCATTGAAGAAACCATGAACCTTGACTGGGCGGTGAACCCAGCCACTCACCTGTGGATGGCGTTTCTTCCTACTATCACCGGCTACTGTCATCCACGGTATGTGAACGCGGCGGCCGAAGTTAAGAAACAGGGTGACAGTTGGGGCTTCCAGATAGACGTTTCCATCAAAGAGGATGGGACCGCAGCCGACCTGGTGTTTCTCACTAACCGAGACTTCACTATTCCGAACGGGAAAACCGCTCGTGAGATGAAACAGAAGGTTGGACAGCTCACTATCCCCCAGATTAAGGCGAAACTCAAAGAGAAGGGTTACGAGCCAACCTATCAGTGGACGGTAAACGACTAACCTACTTTTAACCTAACGGCAACAACTGAAAGGACATAGACCATGAACCCGGCTATGAAAACCATTAACGGGAAACAGTGTGTGCGGCTTATTGACCTGGCTCACGCGTGGGATACGACTACTTCTAATATTCTTTGCACGTCGAAACCGTACCATATTCCTGAAAAATATTTGCATCGTATTGACGGGCGCATCTGGTGTGAGCTGGAAGGGTTACGTTACCGTTCTACTGCGACGAGTAAAAGTCGCCTGACACGCCATATTGTCGAGTTTTTGAACAGTTTAGGAAAGCCGGCAGCGGAGTCGGCGGAGCCAGCTGCAACAGTGACGACGACAGAACCGGCGATAACGAATCCAGACACGGCGGCGCTCATTGCGGACGCGCACCAGTTAGCAGCTGATGCGTTTCTTAAAGCGTCCGACAATTCGGAGAAGCTCCGCTACTTGGACGATATGGTATTTGAGACCGGTAGGCTTGCAAATGAAAACGTGCAGCGTCTCGAAAAGCTGGAGAGCCGTGACCATGTTGCGCAGTCGGCGAGCACCACCGTCATCAATGAGAAAAACGAGGGGCGTATCCAAGAGCTGAGCGGGAAACTAGACAGGCTCATCGACGCCGTTCATCACAACCAGGGCAAGACGACAGAGCAGCAGCCAGAGACGCAACAGGCGACAGCAAGCCAAGCACTCGCAATAGCGAAAGAAGCGTGCGACGTCGCCTATGAGGCGAAACTAGACGCCGAGAACAACCTGGATGGTCTTACCGAAGCGGTTATCAAAAATCAGGGGAAGATAGCCGACGCTGAAAGTTTCCTCAACAATTTAGACAATAGGACCGTGGACACTGCGACGAAAGCATACGCAGCACACGGCATAGCAGACAAGGCTTTGGACACCGCCACACAGGCCGCCGATCTGGCGCAAGAAAACGCCGATATTGTGAGTGGAGAGATAGAACGTCTGACGAAACAGAGGGAGCGAATCGACAGGC
>JAFNPO010000103.1 GCA_017386585.1 Aeriscardovia sp. | reverse complement strand
GGTTTCAAAGTGGAAATGCGTTCCCAGTTCGTGGACGGAAGATTCACCTATTTCCTGCCCGACATGGTGTCTAGAATTTTTGAACCCTATGATGGTCGAATGTTGGTGATGCGCCGTCAAGCCTATCCTCAATGGACGTACCGTATGCACGCGGACGCGGGCCTGGTCAACGACTATTTCGCCGCCATGGTCGCCCACGGGGAACCAAGCCCAGAAGGCCAACATTTGGTGATCGACTGGTATAACGTGTGGCGTCCGGAAGATTATCCCGACCATACGATACCTTACCGGCAGGTGCTCGCTTTTCTCCAGAGCTTGGTTGCTCCGTTCCGTCTAACCTCTTTTAGCATGGATTCTTGGAACAGTGAACTATTCCTCCGTGAAATAGAGGCTACCGCGCAACAAAACCAGCTAGACACCACAGTCTCCATATTGGATAGTAACCATGAGAATCAGACACGCATGATGGAACAATTGAAAAAAATGATGATAGAAGGCAGAATCCACAGCCCCATCGACGATTTGAACAGGAAAGAAACAAACAGATGCCTTTTAGAGGCCATGCTGGACCGGGTGGAAATGGTAGACGGCAAAATCACTAAACCTAGGGTCCCCGGGTTCGGACACTTAGATCTAGTGGACTGTGTGATGGCGCTCGCTGACGCTATCAAAGCCGACGAAACACAAGAAAGAACACCAATATACGGGACCGTGCAAGCACCCGCCTACAATCCGATGAACATTATTCCAGGTCAGGCGGGCATTATGGGGAGCGGTTTAGGGGAGCAGCACCCTATCCCCCGGCTGGGCGGCGGTTTCTAAGAGTATCACCTGCGAGCGCCCGGTCTCATCATGCATACGCACCGTTTTCGTTGAAGGTTTACCTTTACGAAGCATCAGTCCGTTTTGCCAACCCTCATACAACCGCCAAGACTCCAACTGGGTAGCATTCAACGACGGGTCGCCACCCTGGTCTACAGGTTTCCGTGCTGCAGTGTACAGTTCATACACTCGCCCGGTGCGAGTCCACGGGGAAGACGGATACATTTGCAATGAGAAACGGCCAAACTGGTTTAACGCGGGGGAGGCCGCTTCGATGGCCGCATTGCCCGTGAACATGCTATCCCCCGACCGTGTGAAAAACGCCTCATCCAACACGAAACCGATAATCGAACCGCCACGCACATCATTGCTATTCGAAGAAACAGCTCTCACGCTCAATGTTGGTTGCGGGTGCTCATTATCTCTCTCAGATACCGCATCCCACGGGCTAATGAAATCAATCCGATCCCTATTCCATTTCAAAATATGAGGTTCCAGCCAGTGGGTGTTTAATACCATGTTTTGGTAGCTTGCGAACAGGGTAGCCAACACTTGCTCTTTTTTGGTGGCCCCGATGAGAATACTCAACGGCTGCTGCCGGTGCGCACAAGTGCGAGAAAACCGGGGGTCAGACAGGATACGGATCGTCTGCCAACAGAACATGATACCCGTGAGAAACGTTTTACTAGCGCGCCTGCCTAGTACGGCGATAATGGTTGTGAACCACGGGTAGCCTTGAGCTTTCAATGTTTCGATACGGTCGAACAGGTCTGGCGATACGCCGGTGGGTTCAGCATCCATGTAGTGACTCATCCACTCTTGAAGCGTATTCAACTCATCGCTCGTATACTGTTCTGCCAGCGTCCAGGTTTTGAGTATCAACGCCTGATTCGGATACAGTCGCTGGTTGGCTCCCTGTTCTGCAAACGACACAATATCCGGGTAGGGGGGATTATGGGGGCCTAAACCTAACCGGGAGGCTAGTTCTACTCTTTGACCTAAACTCAGCATTAGGCGGCCCACAGTCTACGGTGAGGGTCTAAAAGCCCGTCCATGCCGAAAATGGGACCATTCGCATCATTCATGAGAATACGCCCCTCAGCTTTCAAGGTAAGGTCCGGTAAGCCTTGAACAGTCGTCCCCTCCCCAGAAGCGGCGAGAATAGGCCGGTCCAACCAGTAGACGTGACCTTCCACATGTGTTTCCCATGTTTGACCAACCGTAGGAGTCACAGTGAGAGCGTGCGCACGCAAACGTGCGGGAACAATAAGACCGCTGACCTGAATAGTCAACGGGTCCACGGTTTTTATAACACCGACACTATTATTTAGCGGTTGCATACTTCGCTTCCGTCTCTCCTAAGAATTGAGTGAACTCAGACCGTAAACTGTCGGGCAGGTTTTCCAAACACCATCCGATAATATCCTCATAAGCGTTGATAGCCTTCTGAGAATCCCTGTTCTGTTCAATTTTCAGCTGATAGTCTAAGAGGGTTTTCGCCGCCGCCACGCTCATGTTCGGGTTCAGTTCAAGCCTGCCTTCAGCGAGTGCTTGCTCCGCACTAGCGACAATCTGCTCCAGGAACGTTTTAGGTGTATGCCTATCCCCATCCGGTGTGGTGTTTTTCAACACCAGCATACGCAGTTCAGCCTGTGGGGCAGGCAAGTGGGCAATATGGCGGTGCAATTGCGTAGGAGACACTTCGACCGCATACTGTTCATCCAACAGGTTCAAAATAAAATCGTCCGGCATGGCTCTGGCTAGGAGAGCGTTCACCATGCGGAGCGCGGACGGGGGTGCCATGCACAACTCGCAATTCGCTAGCACTGGGTCTTTACTCATGGTTCACGATCCCTTTAATATGATGCAAATAGGTGCGTGCCTGGTTAGCGTGAACGGTTCGTTGGTGGGGGGTTTGACAACTGGAGGCGGCTATTGTTTCCTCCTCCGCTTCGTCTAACAGTTTCGATAGTGCATCCGCCATGCCAGGCAGATAGCAGGTCGTGTCCTTGGCGGGAAGAATCACATACTCTTCATGCAGGTCATCATGCACATCATCATAAACGAGCATCGCCTCATGCGTGGGAGCATACTTTTCGCAATACTCCCTCGTGACCAGGATTCGGTGGGCGCGCACGATTGGAATGGTTTTCATCATGATTCCGATTCTAGGAGCAGGTCGAGAACACTGGGCCCATTGGTTTCATGCACCAGTTGGGGCAACGGGTTCAACCAGGGGGTCAAGGATAAACGGTCCGGGTATTGTTCCGCCTGGAGAAGGATTGTTTCTCTTTGACCTCGCGGCCCGGTGGTCGTAATCGAATGCCCCTTATAGGCGATCATATCCCCCGTATACACGAAATCTTGCGCCAACTGTTTCAACAAAACACGGCAGGGGGTTAAATCAACCTCTCCCATACTAGCCAAACGAACATCATGCCCGGTAATAAGCCTGACCGTCGCCCACTGAAACACACGATGAAGGTTACAATCCCACACCATTTTTCGACCATACTGTTTATATTCGATAGGGAAGGTGAGTTTCATGCTTCCGGCTCCCGTCTACGAGT
>JAFNPO010000102.1 GCA_017386585.1 Aeriscardovia sp. | reverse complement strand
CGCAGCACTTCTTTTCTTCGTCGGCCATGACAGCATCTCCTTTGCATGAGCATTCCGATATCGTCCGACAGTGTTCGGCTCTGGGCTACGTGGCGCTGTCCGTCGCTTTTCCACTGTCTGTTCACAAATGTAAATGAAAATGACTCCGAAGGGAAGCTACTTACGCCGAGGTTCTGCCGTGAGTGGAGGAAGAGAACGACGGGGAAACCTAAAGGTGCACCGAGCTCATTTGGGATACGTCGGAATAATGAAGGCGATGCCCGATCAACATGGCAAGAGAGGCTCTGGCATGGCGCTGGATCCCATGACGAAGGAGCAAAAGTGCGAGGAACACGTCGGACGGTCTGACCGATCGCCAGCGTATTACGTGGAACAGTCGACAGCCGGGACTCCGAAGCTATGCTACTAGTGTTATGCTTCACCGATTCTTCGCACGGTATGCGACTGGCAACACGGGCCTTTGATACGTGAAAATGGGCGACGCGTTCCGCAGGTTCCGCAGTGACACCACACCATTGGAGGGGGGGGCGGAGGCTGATCGGCCGCCTGGATGCCCTGACGGCCGCCTGCTACGGGCTGAAGTATGAGGATTATCAAGCCGTGCTCGCCGCGTTCAAAGACGGGAGCATCCCCGCAAATAAGAAGAAAACTCGCCTTGAAGCGTTCAACGACTATCCTGCTCGATGGATGGCCGTCCGTCGAGGAGACCGAATAGAAAAACAGCCAGGCGGAATTCAAAAAAATCCTCCCGTACTAGGGGCTATGGGCTTTTAGAACTCGGATTCTCGCCGGTTTTCTTCGGCCTCGGCTTCGGGGCCTCGCATCTGGCAAGAACCGCTCCGCCGCTTTCGTACGAGACCCCAGGCCTATGCTGCAGCGCACCCACACGATCCGCTTGATCGACGAGCCGATGCCGCTTTCCGAAAGCAACGAAGGCGAACAGCTTGTACGAGGCAAGCACCCCCCACCCAGGCCGCGTGCCTCGGAACGGGGATCACAGGCTCAGCGCCACCGGCACTTAAGGTTCGGCGCAAACTCCCTCTGGCGGCCAGCCGACTCCCACATCAGATCCTCCCAGTCACAAAGCCTTCTACCCGTACCAGGATGCCAGAAGCGTCCTCCACGCGTGCGAACCACCGCTGGAGACTCGGTTCCCCGGCACACGCTTCACAGCCTGGTCACAAGGTGCTGATTGGAATCGCGTTGGATGCGCGCAGGGCATCTCGACGCTCTTTCGGAAGGTTTTCCCCACGCCTCCGGAAGACAATACAGAGCGGAGATTAAATCAAACCCCGCAATCCCTCCCGCGGCGCAACGCCTCACCGTCGACTGAAAATCCACAAACAGCCCATAGCTTGAGGGAACGGAGGAGGGCAGGCCACTTCCATTGGGGGACAAGACGCAACGAAAAGTGCCCCGGATGCGATTCGAACGCACGACACCCGCTTTAGGAGAGCGGTGCTCTATCCCCTGAGCTACCGAGGCGTACTAACATGAATGATACACGCGGACCCGACGTGCGGACGCGGGACGAGGCGTCGGAACGCCGATGTCGGCCGTCCTCATCCGATTCCGCGCGTAGCCTAGCACCGATGGCACCGGATTCCCCGGCAGGAGGACTCAATGAGCGAACAGCATGGCAACGCCCCGGCGATCGATCGCGCGAGTGGCCGCAAATGGGGCTACAACGTCGATCAAGTGGACGGGTTCCTGGCCCATGCCCGTGAAAAGTACTCCCAGGCCGAACCGGATCTGACGCAGGACGAGATCCAAACCGCGACTTTCGATCTGGAAAAGGGCGGCTATTCCATCCCACAGGTGGATTCCGCTCTGGTCCGCCTCGAGAAAGCCGTCGTTGACAAGCGCACCCAGTGGGACGTGGAGCACCGTGGCGTCCGTGCCTGGATGGCCGACACCCGCGTGGCCGCCGAGACGCTGCGCCAGCGTGCCGAAGCCCGTCCGGGGGAGCGCTTCACCCCGGCGAAAAAAAAGCAGACGGCGTACGACAAGCGCCAAGTCGACCAGTTGGTCGACGACGCCTGGCACCGCATCGCATCCACGGCGCGGCTAGAGACATCGGCGAACCCGCGGAACGCGCAGGACGTCGAGGCAACCGAAGTGTCGAACGCCGTGTTCACCCAGCGCACGGGTGACAAAGGCTACCGCGAGGATTCCGTCGACGCATACCTCAACAGGGTCGTGCAAGTGCTGACGCGCCTGGAATCCGTCAACCGCCTGGGCATCGCCGTTCCATGGGGCGAGAAGCCGGCCCTGACGACCGCTGCCGGCGCCGCGGCTCCGACTGTCGCGTCGAGAAAGACGTCCGCCGCTAAGGACCGGCCGCGGTCATTCGAATCCCGCGCGGTCGAATCCTCGTCCGAAGCCGCGGACGAGTCGAAGAGCGCCGTCATGCCGGTGGTGATCCCGCCGGCGCCGCAGGCCGTCAAGGAGCCGCTAGCCACGTCGCAATGCTTAGCGGGCGGCTTCGTCCGGAGTGCGCGCGAAGAACCGCAGGAATCCGCGGCAAAGCCCGTCGAACGCTTGTCCGCCACGGCAGCCGCTTCCCGGACTGTCGACGCTGCCGGTACCACGGTTTTTCCCCGGGACGTCCGCAGCGTTTTCAGTCCGGCGGGGCCGGAGT
>JAFNPO010000101.1 GCA_017386585.1 Aeriscardovia sp. | reverse complement strand
GACGAGCTTGTCGTCGCTGGCACGCAGCTCGTCGAGAAGCCCTTCGATGTCCTGCTCCCAGAGGCAGTCGTGCGACTCGATCTTCTTCGCGAGGGGAACGTCCCGCTCCCTGAGAGCCTTTTCGAGGAGCTCTGCGGTCTGCTGGGCCCTCTTGGCCGGACTTGCCCAGATGTGGGCGGTGTCGTCTCCGACTTCGAGCAGGCGCAGCATGCGTGGCAGCCGAGCCTCGAGCGCCCAAGCGCCAGCCTTGGTCAGGGTTCTGTCGATGTCTTGCTGGGTTTGCGCGGAAGGCATCGCCTTGCCATGACGCATTACGACGAGCGTCTTTTTCATGCTATCTCCTCGGCCGGCGTTGATGTGGCACGGTCCCTATAGCCGGCTTCATCATAGCATGCAGGCTTATGCGGCCCTCGCCCTAGCGCGAACAGGCACGCTGGGCACGGGTACGTCCCCCTTTGGCCGGCGCAACGTGCGCTACCATGGGAAACGTCCCGTTTTGCTCCCGCTCAGGATGGCCGAGTTGGAGATGATGTGCCGTACGCCGTCGTCGGTGACGGTGGCGGTCTGCTCCTTGGTAAAGTACTCGAGCACGCCCTCCATCACGATGATGTTTGCGGAGCGGTCCTTGGGCAGCTGCGCCGTCCATGCGCCGTCGAGGGCGTCGCCGTTCAGCATGGTGCAGCGCAGACGGTCGTTGTAAACCTTGCGACGCACGGCAATCTGGTCGGGGAGGTCGACGTCAAACCACTCGATCTGGCCGTTGTCCACCTGGCTGAACTTGTCGTCAAACCTGCAGCCCAGGTTGACGCACAGGGCGTCGGGATACTGGACGATAAGGCCGCGCAGCGTGTCGGCAAACATGATGGTGCGCGCCACGACGCCCTCGTGCGAGAGGAAGGGGTCGTACTTGCTCACGTCTACATCGAGGGTGTCGATGATCTCCTTCGCCTTCTCGTCGCGGATGTGCGGGCTTGGCCGAGAGGTCTCGCTCGCGCGGATTGCCAGTGTGACCAGGGCCGTCTCCTGGATGTCGCCAAACTGCAGGTTCATGACTCGTCTCCTAGCCTCGGGGGTGTTCCTATAGTTTTGTCAACCTCCTACAGGCGATCAACTGCATGATGTTCAGGCATGCCAAGCTGGGCCCTCCCCTCGGAGGACCTTCGCGTAGAAGTCGCTTGCGGGGACGCGTCAGGCCCTACGTCGCCTGACGCAAGTCCAAGGGGCGGCGGAGAGAGGGCCCTCCCGGAGGAGGGCCCGTTTCGGCATGTCTAGGCATCATGCAACCCGTTGCGTGTTGAGGGGTTGAGGAACACCCCTTGGCGGAACGAAGGATCTGTCTTGACGCACCGGCTCGCTCATATTGCTTTCCTTCCAAGACCGCCAGTCCTATTCGCAACCTTATCAGGCCGGCCGGACAGCAATTGTCGTCCGGCATGTTAGCCACACGAGTGGGTTGGAATGACGGTTGCCGTGAGTACCAAATGAGTACCAAAGAAGGCGAAACGAGAAAGGTTCGAGCGTGCGATGTGGATGCCACGGCATGACATCACACGTCAGCGCGCCTCATCCTCGTCCACACTCATTGATACCGATGCGTGAGGTGGTTGCGGTCGTGGGTGTTTCAGGCGCTGCGCCGGCTTGTGACCAGATCTTTCGATTTGCCGACTGAGCCAAATCGTGTAAACTGGTAGAGCTCTCACGTGGCGTTATGTCACCCAATCCCCCCAGGGCAGGAATGCAGCAAGGGTAAGTGGCCTCTGGCGGGTGCGTGGGAGTTTTCTTTCCGTTTCG
>JAFNPO010000100.1 GCA_017386585.1 Aeriscardovia sp. | reverse complement strand
GGATGGCCTGCGGTGGGCGCGGATGGCCTGCGGTGGGCGCGGATGGCCTGCGGTGGGCGCGGATGGCCTGCGGTGGGCGCGGATGGCCTGCGGTGGGCGCGGATGGCCTGCGGTGGGCGCGGATGGCCCATTAAAACAGGTGGTAGCGCTTAACTGGCAAGCGCTAGTAGCTATCAATTCGATAGCGCATCCACACAACCGGCGGCAGAAAAAATGCCGGGCCCGACCTACGCCCGAATTTTCTCGCCACCAGAAAAATACAAGACCAAGGACCTCTCCAGAAAAACGGCCCGCTCGATCACCACCTGGTCGCCACAAACCACCCCGGGGGTACTCCCAGCCTCCCGGTCAATTTTGAATTTGGACCCCCGCCCAGGGGTGCACCTCCCGATCATTTTCAAATCCGGCGCGCACCATGGCAAGCCGCGTGCCCAGGAAAAGAGACGCCCATCTCACTTCGGCGTCCGTTCGTCCCCCGGCCATCAACCGCCCATCGCCGGCCATCAACCGCCCATCGCCGACCCACAACCCTGCTGCGTCGCAACAAGGCACAGTCGAGTCTCGATCAACTTGATGACTTGAGAAAAATGTGTGACACGATCAACAACGAGATTGGGCGTTTGACGGCTTCTCTAAACTACCGCCATGTGGGCTCAACCACAGCGGTTGCGGTGCTGATCTACGTGACCACCTGCATGTTCACTCACTATGGGGAGGACCATGGGGTCGATCGGACACCCCTGCTGTCCGTCCAACAGCGCGCTGTGGGCGATTTTCTCGTTGGGCAAGGGGTTGGTAGCTCCGAGGGCGATGAGGCCCTTGTTGACCTCGCTAGGGCCAACGGCACTGTGGCCTATCTGGCGTCGTTGCCCGGGTGAGCTACGCGGGCGGCCATTGGGGTGGTACTGCTTGGTGGTGGGCAAATCGGGTTTTTGCTATAAAACAGATAGCTGTCGGCACTTGTTGGATAAGCGCTGGCCGTCTTTTACACCCTGGCGTTCAACGCTGCTCTTGGGGTCTTACCTTTGCTAAAAAACAGATAGCTACCAACGCTTTATGGATAAGCGCTAGACCCCGATTTCCCTGTATTTCTTGGAGTGGTCTGCTGGCGGTGCCGTAGAGACCTGTGCTCCGTGCACATCGGCACCCCTCTTTCTCATGCACAAAATCGCCCGCCCTTTTTCGTGGGCCAAATTGGGTGCAATTTTTCAAACGGACCCCTCTTTTGCTGGGCGCCTATGCGCTCTGTTTTTTCAGGAGCCCGGTTGGAGGGGGCCAATGTCCCTGGAGGTTTTCCCCGGCAGTTTTCACAGCAACACCTCGGCGCGCAGGCCCCGCCACCTGCACCAGTCCGGCCACCTCCAGCTCGCGCAGTATCTGCTGCACGCGGCGCTCGCTGATCCTGAGCATCCCGGCGATCTCGCGGGTGCCGAACCCCTTCTCGATGAACCGAGCCACGCTGCGCTTGCGCAGGTCGTCCTCATGGTCGCGCAGGCGGGGTACGGCCAGGTGCTCGCCCGGCCATGCCTCACACAGTCGCTTGGCGGCTGGCAGACCCAGCAGGCGGACCAGCAGGTGGCCTTCCTCGGCCACGATGGGCACGTAGAGGTTGCTGCCGTCACCGAACCAGGCCACGAGACGCAGTGTCGCGCTGAAGCCGATCACGGCGCTGATGTCATCGAGGGTGGTGTTTCGCAGTTCCATGGGGGTCTTTCCGTTTCAGTCAAACCGTGTGAACGGGATGTTGTGGCCCGACAGCAAACCTTGCAGGTAATTGATGTGAGCCCGCATCACCTTGTACGGGTGCGAGGTGCCGTTCGGATGCCCTACTGGTGCCATTTGCACATTCAGATCGGCCTGACCGAGATTGTTGAAGTGCTCAATCCAAACACGTTCATGGGCATTGCGTCGTTTCTGATCAAGCAGAATTGCCGAAGCTACTTCCTCCAAAAGACATGCTTTGATGTCCCATCCGGCCAGCACCATCTGTGCCATCCAAACCTGACACGGCCGGGCATTTTTAGGGGCGATGTTGTGGTGATGGGTGTAAAGCCTTTTCTCGATACGAACGCTTGACCCCACGTACCTAATCTCACCTGACAACGGGTCTAGCAATCCGTAAACACCCGAGGTGTACGGAAAACTCGCTCTGATCACACAGTGCAATTTGTCGTGTTCAAAAATCTGCATAAAACCAATCTGCAATTTGTCTACAAGTTTCTCCGTTAGTGACGCAAGTGACGCATTTAGGTGCTTTTTCCAAAACTCTCTTTACGCATAGGTGGAAAAAGTCAAAAAAGGGCAAAATGCGTCACTTGCGTCACTCTGTAGGGCTAAAACAGGTCCGCTGAACCCTTTATGCGTAACCCAGACCTCAAGCGCACGCCGCCTGACCCCCGGATTGGCGGAAATCTCGTGTCCAACCGACGCGATAGAGCGGTGCTACTTCGGATGTAATTGAGCAATCCGCGACCGCGAGCGAACATTTCCCACGAGTCCCACAGCTCTTTTGACGACACCGTGGCCGAAGGATCAAGGTCGCAGCACTCATCCAGCCACTCGGCCAAGAGGTCCATCTGCGACCGATAGGCGTCGCGGGCCGCGAGAACGCGCTTGGGCGGCACGAGGCCGTCCTTCTGATACCGCAGGGCTGCCTTGACGATCAGCGCAAGGATGCCGGCCATTTCCAGGGCGAGTTTTTCCTTCCGTTTTCCATCCTTGGGCACGTTCGGGTCGTTCTCAAAGTTGCGCTCGAACGGCAGCATGCCCATGCGGCGCCAGATGCCGTTGTCGTTGCCCTTGATGATCGGCTTGTGGTTCGTCGGCATGTAGACCACCCATGTCGGGGTCATCTCGACGCTGTGCTTGGCATGGATGCCCCGGGCAGTGATGGTGTCGCCCCCGGTCATGCTCTTGACCATACCCTCACGCAGCTCGCCGTTTTCATCCGGCTCATTGACATAGACGAAACGAGCCCCCCGCAATCGAACAAGGTCCTCTCGCGGGCCACCCCCGCCCCCCTTATTACCATCTGCCACAAACGAAGCGGCATCGGCCGAGCGGGCGTAGCTGCCGAACGCCTGGCGCACGGCGTTGAAGATGGTGCTCTTGCCGTTGGCCCCGTTGCCGAAGGCGATGAACATGATGTCCTCGATGGGGGTGCCCATGAGCGCGTACCCGAAGGTGCGCATCACGTACTCCACCATGTCCTCGTCGCCCGAGAACACCTCGGAGATGGTGCGCTCAAACACCGGCGCCTTGGCCCGAGGGTCGAAGTCGCAGGCCGCCACCAAGGTGATGCGCAGGTCTGGGTCCGGGGGCAGCAGCGCGCCCGTGCGCAAGTCCACCACGCCGTTGCGCACGCCCAGGTAGTGGCTGTGCTTGTCCAGCTCGGCAGCCGGCACGGCGACGCGCGGATCGCTGGACGCCAGCTTGACCATGTTGCTCACCATCCTGGCCTGCTGGCTCAGGGCGCAGAACTGGAAGAACTCGGCGCGTTCCTCGTGTTCCTCGACCTCGTTGACCAGGGCGCGGATGGTCTCTTTCGCCAGATGCTCGATTTCCACGTCCACCGCGCGGCGCCAGTAGACGCCGGTCCAGATGAACCACGTTCCGACCTCGGGCACGAACATCAGGCCGTCGCCGTAGCGGTCCAGCATGCGCTCGGCGTTGCCGAACTCGGTCAAGGGCCGCTTGGCCTGCACCGTGGCCGCCCGTGGTCCCACCAGCAGGGCGCGCGCCTGCGTGATGGGCATGTTGGTCTTGGTCAGGGCCTTGTAGCGCGCCTGGAAGGCGCCAATGATCTCCGTGCGCACCAGCGGGTCGTCAGGGATCAGCAGCTTCAGCTTCTCCAGCACCTCCTTTCCGCCCAACTTCAGGCTGTCGGTCTGCGACTGGATCAGTTCCTTGGCTTCGTCCAGCGCGGCGCGGCGCCCTTCGTGGTCCTTCTCGCGCTTGGCCTGCCCGCAGATTTTCAGCAACCAGCGCAGCGTGGTGGGCGCACCGCTGCCCCCGCCGAACGAGCGCCACTTGTAGTCGTACTGCTTGGGGTCGTCCTTGCTGGAGCGTGCTCCGTACTCCTTCCACAGCGCCAGCGCGTCGGACTCATGCTCGGTGCCTGCGAACTCGTGGTGCAGGGACATGCCGACGTGTGCCCAGTGGTCGTAGGAGTCGCCGTCGTTCTCCAGGTGCGACATCCAGCGCTCAACCTCGGCGAAGGACATGCCCACACGGGCCACCAAGCTCATCAGGTCATCGGCGTCGCTGGAGCTGCGCATGGCAGGCGACTCGGCCGAGCCCACCACCGTCACACCGGGGGTGGTGCGCACCAGGCGGCTCACCTCGGCCAGCAGCGCAGCGACATGCTTCTCGGTCACGACAGGCAGGTCAGAGGCGCGCAGCGACTCCAGCCCTCCCATCAGGTCCACCCACTGGTAGTCGCGGCCGGTGTCCGGGTGCTCGTGGTAGGCTACGAACTGCTGGCCCAGGCCCAGGATTTCCACCTGCTGGTGGTTGTCCTTGCCGGACGGCTTGGTGGGGTCCGTGGGGTCGAAGAACTGCACCGAGGCGCCCTTGGCCCAGCCGGCGCTGTCTGCGCGGTAGGCCAGCAGGATGCGCGGCGCGGCCCCCACACGCTCGGCCCCATCACCGAGGTTGCGGCGGCACCAGGCGATGAGCGCAGGGCCGATGACCGGGTGGCTCACGTCGATGTCCACGCCGACGATGGGGTGCGCCCCCTGGCCGCAGAGCACACCCACCCCGTGGTCAGGGTAGCGGGTCAGGTCCTCCATGCCGAGGCGGGCCTTTTGCCAGCCAGAGATTGCTGGGCGTTTTTCGCCCTTGCGGATGGGGACGATCAGGTAGCCGTTGGCGAGCAGCGCCCGGCCATGGTTGCGAAAATGGTCGGTCATCCTTGGGGGCTTTCGGCTTTCTTCTGCTTGCTCTGCTGGCGCAAGGCGATCTCACGAGCAAGCGCTGCGGTCATGGCGCCCAGTTGTTTTACAGTGTGTTTTGGCAGTACAACCAGCTTCGTTTCTTTGGGCGTCCCGGTCTGGAACGCACTGAGCATCCCCACGAAAGCCTCAGCCATGTTCGGGTCGATTGGTGCAAGAGTGGTTCGCCCATCGACCCTGATGAAGATTGCGACCTGTTCGATGTTCATGCCGCACCGCCCTTCAGCTTGGAGACGGTTTCACGCGCCTTCGTCCAGCGCTGGCCCGCGCGCACGTAGGCGTCGTGCATCTTTTCCAGCTTGCGCTCGGCCTCGGCAATGGCCTCATCGCGCGTGGCGAACAGGCCCCCCTGGTGCAGGAGCGACGGTTTGTCGCAGTTGAAGTATCCCTTGATGGAGCCAGGATAGACACCGCAGACAGACAACTGCTTCACGTTCAGCGAAGCGGTGACGTACCAGGCGGTACAGGGGAATTTGGTAGGAGAGAACAAGGCTGGCGACCTTTCTGCAAGGCGCCGCATGGTGGAGACCTGACGGAGCGCCAGCCTGTACCCCATCCGCAAAAATGGGGGTGTCAGGCCCCCACCGTGCGGCTCTGCGGGTGACGGGGAATTCTGGCTGGCGGCGTGCAGTATATCGCGTTTGCGCAAAAACACTAAACGTTTTGCGACACTCGACACTTCAGGATGCTGGTGTACACCGGGTCGATGAACTTCGCGCCCGTGTCGGCCCCGTGCCACCAGAGGTCACCGTCCATCTGCGGGATGCAGCCGCACAGCACGCTGCCGTCGGTCAGCATGATGTCCACCGTAGTGCCGAGACCGAAACCGCCGGGTTCTACCCAACCCTCGGCCGCCTCCCGCATCAACCACCCCCGCCATGCTGCCTCGATCTGCCGGACGCCGTACTGGCCGTTCGCTTCGCGCCAGAACAGGGCCTCCCGGCTGTTCGGATCACCCTCTTCCGGGTGCGACCAGCCTCGCGCCTTCAGCCCCTGGTAGTGGGCCCAGCAGGCGTCTTCGAACTGGGGGCGGGTGTCGGTGTTGGTCATGGCGCAACCTCGCACTCAGCGCACATCGAGCAGATGACCTCCAGCGTCAGCACCTGCGTGCCGTACTTCTCGTGCATGACCACCGAGGCATCGGCGATCCGCTTGGCGAGGTCAGCGCGGCACGAGCGGCGGCTGCAGATCGACAACTGGTAGAGGTACAGACGCGACGTGCCGGCGAGCCCCGCGAATTCGTCGCGCTTGTCGTCGGTCTCCAACTGGCGCAGGACGGCCAGCAGGGGTGTCTTCGGGGTGTTCTTGCGGGCCATTAGGAAGGGTCTTTCTGTGTTTGTGCACGATGGTTCCACTTCGCGCGGACGGCCGCCTTTTGGTCTTCGGTGACGTGGCCCGGCCAGTTGGACACGACAAAGCGCACACCGCAGGGGTTACAGCAGACCGAGAAGACGTCCACTGGGTCAGGGCCGAAACCACCGCCAGGGTTGTGGCCCAGCCGTTCGGAAGGCGCACCCCCGCAGAAGGGGCAGGGTGATAAAGTTATTTCGCACATGCGCAAATTCTAGCTTATTGCGCAATCGCTCACAACCACCCATCGGCCAACGCGAAAAAACTGTTGCGTACACCTAAACTCTGCGATAGTCTTACGTCACCCCAATGAGCCCCACGGAGGTGTGCTCATACCAACCCTTTCCCAACAGGCCGCTTACCCACCGGCCCCACGGGGATCACCGCACCGCTGCGCAGCGACACGCATTGGGCCACCTGCACATGGGCGACCCGCAACTCCACCCTGGACGAGTACCCCTAGCCGTAGGCCGCGCAGATGCTCGCGCTGTCCATGTGCACCTTCTCGACCACGGCGCCTTGGGCCGTGAACGCGATGAAAACGAAGACCCAGTTCACGCAACACCTCCAGTCCAGGGGTTCACCCCACCAACAAACACCGACTTTACCGGGTAGTCCATCGGCAGATCAACGGTACGCTCACCGTCCGAGAACGGACTGTACTTCGCCACGTACCCACGAGAGGCGCGAGGCTTCGGCGCGGGCCGAGGCGCGTTCTGCCCGGGGCCCAGCACCCACACGGCGGCGGGTGCCGACTTCTCCGTCGAGCGCTCCCATGCGGTGATGTGCGCCAGGTCATCCTTGTGCAAGGCCCACAGCGCGGCACGAGAACCGCCGTCGGCGATGTCACTACGCCGCTCGATCTCCGCGCACGAGCCCCGGCCGATGCGCTCCAAGGTGCTGACGACGGCTTTTCGCACGGCGCCTTTTGCCGCGATGGTCATTGGGCGCCCCCTTGCTTGCGGGCTGCGCGAGTCACCCAGCGGGGCTCCAGCGCGCTTCCGTTTAGTGCGTTCCACTGGCGATAGAACCCTTCGACTTGGTGTTTCAGCAGTGGGTTGTTGTCGTTGTCCGCTTGGGTTTCTGCTTCACCCAAAAGCACCCAGAATGAGTGCAGCACGTTGTCGCGCTCGGAAAACCACCGCGCCGCATCCTCCAGCACGCTGTCTGCCTTGTCCTTCTCCGCGCAGCGCGCAAGAATCATCGCCTGCAGTTCAGGGCTTCCAAAGCTGGACGGCTGGCTGTCTGCCGGGGGTGCTGGCTGGGGTGCGGCGGCGACAACGGCGCGTTGAACTGCCTTGCCGATGGCTGCTGCCCAATTCGTAGTGCCTCTGGTGCAACGACCTGACAGCGCTTCATCAGCCTGCATCACAACCTTCATCAGCGCGAGACTGTCCAGCGGCCCCGTTACTGCTCCAGCGGCTGGTGCCGTCACGCTGTCTGCCGGGGCACGGGATGCGCTCAGTGGCTTGAGGTATCCAGCGCGTGATTCGTGGAGCTTTTGCAGCGCCGCGTTGGGGTCGTCTGCATTTGCTGCGTTCCACCCAGCGGAAACACCGGCGAGGTATTGGCTATCGGCCATGGCGTCAGCAACCTCAGCTGGCACTGGCTGGCTGTTTGCCTGGGCGGCTGGGGTGGGCGCTGCGGCGAGTTGCTCCAAGACAGCCAACGTCGCCATTGCATCGATTGCACTCTCCTTTTTCGGCCAGCCATCATCGAAGAAATACTGGCTATTGATGCGGTGGTCGGCCATGGCGTTGAGGTATCGGCGCGCTTTCTCCACCGGATCCGCTGTGGAGCCGTCCGAGAACTTTATCGTCTCGACAGGCCCCGCAACTGCGCCAGCGGCTGGTGCCGCCAACTCGCCAGAATCCTCCGCGACGATCACCGCGCCGCGCAGCACGCGCCTCGCAGCGCGCATGCGGTCATCGGCAGGCTCGCCGATCAACTCGATGGCCTGCCGGATGGCTCGCACCGCCGCACTAAGCGTCGTGAAGTCGGTGGTGGCTGGTGCCGCCTGTGCCGTGGGGGCGGCCAGGGTAGCGTTGTGGGCCATCACGATTTCAGTGACCGCACCGGATTCGACATTCCGCCCAAGGTACGAGACAAGGCCACGGCCTTCCTTGTTCACGATGCTCCAGCCCTCGTAGCCATCTTTGCCGCCAGAGCCGTACCAGCGCTCAATCCACGCCCCTGCGGCTGGTGCCGCCTGTGCCGTGGCGGTTTCTGGGTAGGGCCAGTCCTTCAAATGCTCGACGGCTTCGGCCACCGTCTTGTCAATCGCACTGCCGGGTTGGTAGCCAATCTTCTCCTTTGCTCTCAAGAACAGGCCGATCATCGTGCTCAGTAGAGCGTGCGTCTTGGTGTTCGTCGCCCCGGCTGGTGCTTGCCCATTTGCCAATCGCAACACCGCTTCCACGATTTTTTCGGCGCCGATGGTGTCCCATGCCGTGGATTGCAGCCCTATGGCGTCTTCAACCTGTTCGACCGTGATGCGGGAGGCTGGTGCTTGCCCATGGTATGCGCGAATTGCCGCGCGCCACCCGTAAAGCACATAAGCGGCAGAGCCGCAGTCGTCGCTTGCGCTGCCAGAGCTGTCGCGTGCTTTGCGTGCTTTGCGTACTATGGCTCGCAGTTCATCTGGCGTGGGCTCAGGCAGCTCCGCATAGGCCCCGCCCTTTGGTGCTGCTGGTCTGTCGTGTTCTTCATTCGTCATGATCAATCTCTCCATTTTGTAAACGGCCGACCGGCTTTTTCCCAAGCGCAATCGACCGCAATTTCCAGTAACTCGTCGGCGGTGATCCCCTCCTGACGAGCGGCGATGCGGACAGCGCTCATGGCGTTCTGCTCGCAGTACGGTGAGCCAGGGCGGTGGGGATACCAGTAACCCCCGCAGTTGCAGACGCGGTGCCCGGTCTCACGCAGGTGCTTCGTGAACAGGTCGAACGACTTGCGTCGGGTTCGACATTCAGGGCAGCGTAGGATCAACGCCACACGTCCCCGTTTGCCCGAACAAACGCGACCGCGAGGTCTCCATCCCAACGTTTTTTGCGCATCAGACAGGTCAACAACCGAATGCGGACCTCTGTCACCCGTTCGATGGTGGCGACAACGGCGCGCACCGCAGCAGGTGGGTGTTCGGTCACACGGCGACACGCAGCCAAGCGTTCGTGCGTCGTGCTTTTCATTTGCAACCCCCGCAGAAGAACATCCGGTTGCGCCACACCCCGCCCGTCCGGTTGCGGTCGGTGAGGCACTTCACACAGAACGCCTTGGCGTAGTAGGTGCTGGTGGGTGGGATAGTCATGTGCCTTCCCCGTGAAGAAACTCGAAGTCACGCGCGTCCTTGAGTGCGGCCAACGCCTCCTTTGCCTCAGCGAACTCAGGGCTGCTTTTTCCGAAATCCCGCTTGGCCGACCGCTTTTCCACCTTGGCTTCACGAATGGCTTCATCAAATTCGTCCATCGTCATAACGTGTCCTCCAGGCTGACCATCGAACTCTCGGCCCGACGCCGCGCACGCATGCGCGCCATCGTCTCGGCGGCTGTCCACCGGCGCCCGGGGCGCGGCAGGTCGGGTTCGGTGCCCCACTGGAACACCGGCACGATGCGGCGACCCCGCACGTCGTCGTTCCATGCGCAGATGCGCACCACACCCAGCTCGCGCATCTGCTTGACCCAGCGGGCCACCGACTCTTTTGCCAGGCCGGAGACCAGCACCAGGTCGTCGTAGGTGTGCCCCTTGGCCTTCAGCGCGGTCTGCATGCGCAGGGTGATCTTGGCGTTGTTGCGGCGGGGGGCGGTCATGGGTAGGCCCTCGCAGTGCAGCCGAACGTGAGCTTGCTGCCAAACGTTCCGTGTTCGAACACCGTGGTCAGCTCGCCGTTGTTCTTCTTGCAGAACTCGTTGATAGCTTCCATGGCTTTGATCTTGTCCTCAGAGCAGCCGGCCAGTGCCAGGGCGAGCAGCAGGATAGTGGTGGTGCGGGCGGTCATGGGCGCAACACCTTGGCTTCGACGCAGCGCGTCCCCTTCCGCAGAGATTCATTTGAAAACGGGATGGATTTGCGCACATGCTCGCACTGCTCAACGGTGGGGAATCGTTCGACCACGGTCGCCTCATGTCCGTAGTACCCGCCAACGGTGATCAGGAGCCAGAGAGTTACCGTCTCCATCACACACCCTCCTTCTTCAAGAACGCCGTCAGCCGCTTGATGCGGTCGCCGTTGTACTCGGCGATGCGGCGGGCGTAGTCCGCGCTGGACTGAGCCGCCAGGAGTTGGCGCTGGGCTTCTTCCAGCTCGCGCTGGGCCAGTTCCTTGGGGGAGGGTTTGCGGAAAGGGTTTAGGAATTTCATGGGGTGCTTTCAGTTGGAACGGAGAGGTTTGTCTTTGGCGGCACGATCAGGCGAGCAGGTGTGCATAGTCTTTGAACAGGCGCGATTCCCAGTCGGTTTCGCCAAGGCATGCGCGCTGGATGAAGGCCCAGCTCGGCACGTCCTCGCGGTCGATTTCGCGGCACCAGATAGGCATACCGAGCACGCGGGTGACGCGCTCAAGCACCTGAAAACCGGTGCAGTCGCTGCGCGTCCACCGGCGCACGCGGTGGGTGGTGGCGATGATCTTCACGATCAGGCCGTCACACCGTTGATCCGAAGAAACTCGCGGCGCTCGGCGATGCTCTTGATGCCGGCGGCCTTGCGGAGCATCGCTGCTTTGCCCAAGTCTTCGCAGTAGCGGTGGGTTTGGCCGAGGACGATCCAGGTGTGCAGGGAGTCCTGCGCGTCGATCTCCAGCTTGATGGCGGCCATTTCGAGCCACTTGGTGCTGACGGTGAGTTTGCGGGTCATCTGGTGCTTTCGTTGGTTTGTCGTTACTGACAACTGAACTTTACCGACAAGTGTGAACAACGACAAGTTTTTTCGCAAAAGGTCACAAACTTTTGTCGGGTATTACGCAAACGCGAAATTTCGCATACACTTCAGTCCGCTCACCGAGCAACTTAAATTTTCAAACTGGAGCACTCATGAACATCGAAGACCGCCTGGAATCCATCGACACATCGCTGAAGACCCTTGTCACCATCCTGCAGAGCGCAGGCACCATCACCGCCGTGGCCGGCGCCCCTGAAGCCGCTGCTGCAGCGCCTACCGCAGAGACCAAGAAGCCCCGCACCAAGAAGACCGACGAGCCTGCCACCAAGGCCGACCTTGTGGACGGCGACCCCGAGGGCACGCGCTACTGGGTGAGCGAAGAAACACAGACCGCCTACGCCCAGAAGCCCGGCGACCCAGACCCCAAGGATCAGTCCTTCAAGATTGAGTCCTCGGCCCAGTACCTTGCCAAGAAGGCAGAGTTCGCAAAAAAGGCCCAAGACGCGGCTGCTGCAGCGGCGTCCCAAGCCAGTGCTACTTCCGCGCCTTCTGCAACAGCCCAACAGGACACTGCCTCGGCCGCGACTTCGGACGCTGACTGGGACACGGTGTTCCGCGCCATCAAGGAACTGTCCACGGCGCCCAGCGGCGGTCGTGAGGCGGTGCTTGGCGTGCTCAAGCACTTCGGCTGCGAGGGCAAGACCGTCCCCGCGCTGAAGGACCTGAACAAGAACGCCGAAATCTTGGCGCACGTGCAGGGCCTGCTGGCACCGGCTGCGGACGCTGATTTGGGCCTGTAAATCATGACCGCGTTCCTCTGGTGCGTCTTCGCGTACATGGGCATCGCGGTTGTGTTGGACCTCATCGTTGCAAACGAGAGCGGCGGCATGGACAAGGGCGACATTTTCGGCGTGCTGGTGCACGGCGCCCTGCTCGCTGGGGCAACTTACTTTTTGGCGGTGAACTGATGGACGAAATCTGGAAACCCATTGAGGGCTACCCACTTTATGAGGTTAGCAGCCTCGGGCGTGTCCGAAGTGTGGATCGCGTCGTGTTCAACAAGGGCAGTGGGCGGTCGTATCCTGTGTGCGGAAAAATACTTCGGTGCCGCCCCGATGCCGACGGCTATCGGCTCGTTACGATCTACGCCGGAGATTCCGTTGCGCACATGAAAGTGCACCGCCTCGTTGCTGCCGCTTTTCTTGGCGATAGCCAAGAAGCGACTGTGAATCACAAGAACGGAATTCGTCACGACAACGCGCTCGGCAACCTGGAGTGGATGACACATCTGGAAAACTTGGAGCACGCTCGTACTGTCCTCGGCACTCGGTCAGGCCAAAAGAACCCCATCGTTGGAACCCACGCGGTTACCGGCGACAAGATTGGTTTCTTGACGGTGGTGGCAGCTTGGCGCGCAGGCTTCAATCGCACCCGCATGCATTTAGCGTTGCGCGATGCTAGTCGTGTCTATCAAGGCTATAAGTGGGAGTACGCATGACATACCATGCCCGTCTTTCTCCGTCGAGCGCCGCAAGATGGACGAGCTGCACCGCGTCCGTGGGTGCCCAGGAGGGTGTCCCGAACGAGGGCAACGAGGCCGCGCGCCGGGGGACCGCCTGCCACCAGATGCTCGAAGAGATGCTGTTGGACCCGAGCATCGACCCGCAGAGCTATCTGGGGCGAAATCTGGTGTTCTTGGAAGGCCGCGAAGTCTGGGTGAACCCGGGTTGCGCGGGGCCGCTCTCGAAAGAGATCGTAACCATCGACCAAGAGCTGATCGACATCTCGACCACGGCTGTGAACTACGTGCGTGAGCGCGCAGCCCTCACCGGCGCCGAGATGCTTGTGGAGCGCGCCGTCCCCATCGGTCAGTTCACCGGCGAGGAAGGTGCCACCGGCCGCACGGACGTGACCTTGATCTACGGCACCACGGTGGAGGTCATCGACCTCAAGGGCGGCCGTGGCCGCGTGGATGCCTACGACGTGATCGTGCCTGCCACCACGGACATGATCACCGGCAAGCCCGTACCCGAAGTGGTGCGCGCCAACCTGCAGATGGCAGGCTATGCGCTGGGGACCATTGAGGAACTTGGCCTGCTCTACGACATCCGCGACGTGGTGATGACCATTGTGCAGCCTGCCATCGGCCACCTCAGCACCTACTCTTGCTCGATTGACGAGCTGCGTGAGGTCGAAGCGTTCCTGCGGCAGAAGGCCGAAGAGACGCGCACCAACCCGCAGTACGTGCCGTCGGCCGACGCATGCCACTTCTGCCGCGCCTCCGGCAATTGCAAGGCGCAGACGGAGATGGTGGTGAACCTCGCGCTCGAAGGCTTCGACACCGACGAGCCCAAGGTGCGCACCCCCGCCGAGATCGAGCTGGGCGAAGCCTACCGCCTCGTGCCGCTGGTCTCCACCTGGCTGAAGGCGGTGGGCGAGCGCGTGTACGAGGCGCTGCAGGCAGGCAAGCGCGTGGCTCGCGCCGACGGCGTGGCCTACAAGCTGGTCGAAGGCAAGAAGGGTGCACGCACCTGGACTGACGAGACCGAGGCCGAGGCCGCGCTGAAGAAGATGCGCCTGAAGACCGACCAGATGTATACCCAGTCGCTCATCTCGCCCACCACCGCCGAGAAGTTGGTGAAGGCGCCCAAGGCCAAGAAAGGTGAACCCACACTACCGCCTGTGCTCGGCCCCACTCAGTGGAACCGACTGCAGGCGCTCATCACACAGGACATTGGCAAGCCCAGCATCGTCCTAGAAACTGACCCGAGACCGACCATCGCCACCGCGCTGGACGGGTTCGGAGACGTACCGCCCGCTGACAACAGCGATCTTTTTTCCTGAAAACTGAAACTCTGAAAGCGCAGACATGAGCAATTTCGCATCTTCCCAACCCGTCATCCTCAAGGGCCTGCGGGCGGCATGGCTCGACATCTTCAAGCCCGGCGAGGGCATGAACGGCGGCGCGCCGAAGTTCAAGTTCACCGGCCTGATGGAACCCGAAAGCGAAGCGCTGAAGATCGGCAAGGCAGCAATGCTGGAAGCCGCCACCAAGCTCTGGGGTCCCGCGAACGCCGCCAACATGATCCGCTCCATGGCTGCCAACAGCCGTGCGATCCGTGACGGCAACGACAAGATGAGCGACGACGGCACCGTGCGCCCCGAGTACGAGAACATGTTCTTCATCTCGGCCAGCAACAAGGCTGACAAGAAGCCCCAGGTGGTCACGCAGAAGAAGCACAACGGCAAGTTCGTGCAGATCACAGAAGCCGGTCGCGGCCTGGTGGATGGCATGGACGTGACCGACCAGCTCGGCTACGAGGTCAAGGTGCCATATCGTGGCTGCTACGTGAACGCCAAGGTGGAATTTGTGGCCGGCAAGTCCTTCAAGGGCAGCGACGGTCAGATCATCCCCAACCAGGTGTTCGCCCGCATCATCGCCATCCAGTTCGTGAAGGACGGCGAGGCATTCGGTAGCGGCCCGACCAGCGCTGAAGGCTTCGGCGAAGAAGAAGTCGAGACCGCCGGTCAAGGCGCCAGCGACCTGTTCTAAACCCACGGGGCTTCGGCCCCGTTTTCTGAAAGACTGAAATGACCCTGAAAATCAAAATCGAAGTGCCTACCGACGGTGGGCCGTACGAAGCCCAAGTCGCCGAGAGCAATGGCAACCCCGCTCACGTGCTTGCACCCGGCGAGGCCGTCGAACTGTACGTGCACAGCGGCAATACCATCACCGTGACCGAGCTGCCCGCGGGCACCAAGGCCGCGATGAGCGCGCAAGAGCCGAAGTAAACCCTTCGCAGAGGGGCGCTTGCCGCCCTTCTCCAAAGGGATACACAACGGGGCCTCCGCCTCCTTTCGCTGGGCTGACCACCCGGTAACTCGCCCCTTATGGCTAACACCAGGTGCCCGTGGACGTTTTACACCTAGTGCATGCGCAAACCGCTGGAGGCCGGCAACGACACAAGCGGGAATTTGGGGAACGGTCATTGAACTTTGAAATTTAGAAAGAACTGAATGCAGCGACTGTGGCTTGATAGGGAGACGTGGTGCGAGATCGACCTGAAAGAAGTCGGCACCTACCGCTACGCGGAAACCGCCGAGGACCTGCTGGTCTCCTACGCGATTGACGACGGCCCGGTCAAGGTCTGGGACTGCACCTGCGAGCCGCTGCCCGACGATCTGCGCCATGCGATGGCCGAAGCCCCCGAAGTCATCGCGCACAACGCTGCGTTCGATAAGGCCATCCACAACGGCCCACGGCAGGCCCACCTCCCCCGCATCGAGTTGACCCGCTGGCGCTGCAGCATGGCTCAGGCGCTGTCCCACGCGCTGCCCGCCAGCCTCGGTGACCTGTGCACGGTGCTCAAGGTGCCCGAGGACCAGGCCAAGAACAAGGAGGGCAAGAAGCTCATCCAGTTGTTCACCCGCCCCCAGCCAGCCAACCGCAAGGTGCAGCGCGCCACGCGGCTCACACACCCCGCCGAGTGGGAGCGCTTCAAGGTCTACGCGGCCGACGACATCACCGCCATGCGCGAGTGCGTGCGCCGCACGCCCACCTGGAATTGGGACGCCTCGGCCATTGCAGAGTGGCACTGCGACCAACGGATCAACGAGCGTGGGTTCCAGGTGGACCAGGAGTTGACACGCGCCGGTGCACGGGCGGCCATCGTAGAGAAGGAGCGCATCGGCGTGCGGTTCCGCGAGCTGACGCGCGGCGTGGTGGACCGGCCGAGCCAGCGCGACCAATTCAAGGCATTCGTGCTCAATGAGTTCGGTGTGGAATTGGAGGACACGACCAAGGACACCTTCACCCAGATGCTGAAGGCGCGCGAAAAGATCGACCCACGTCTTGCCGAGCTGATGGAGCTGTCCATGGCGTCGAACAAGACCAGCACGGCCAAGTACGCCGCACTGGACCCCGCCGTGGCGGCCGACGGACGCTTCCGTGGGGGCCTGCAGTTCGCAGGGGCCAGCCGCACCCGCCGCTGGGCTGGTCGTATGTTCCAACCCCAGAATCTGCCCAGCCGTGGCCTCCCCAAGCCCACCGCAGTCGAGCAGTACATCGAGTGCCTGAAGGCCGGGGCACACGACCTGATGTTCGACAACCTCATGTTGTTCGGTGCGGCGGCCCTGCGCGGTTGCGTGATCGCCCCTCCCGGCAAGAAGCTGGTGGTGGCGGACTTGTCCAACATCGAGGGCCGCATGCTCGCGTGGGTGGCCGGGGAAGAATGGAAGCTGCAGGCGTTCCGGGAGTACGACGCTGGCCGTGGGCCCGATTTATATAAGGTTACCGCCTCCATCATCACCGGCGTGCCGGCCATGGAGGTGCCCAAGTACATCCGCGACTCGCTAGGGAAAGTTTCAGACCTCGCCAGCGGGTACATGGGCGGTGTGTCTGGCTACCAGAAGTTCGCGGCGGCCTACAACGTCCGCATGGCCGACTACTGGGGCACTCTGCAGGAACAGGTGTCCCCCGCGCTGATCGCCAAAGCTCACGAAAACCTGAACAAGTGGGGCCGCCCGCAATTGGAGTCGCTGGAGATCAGCGAAACCGAATGGCTCGCCAGCGAGGCGTGCAAACTCGCCTGGCGCGCTCGCCACCCTGCCACCAAAGCCTTCTGGTACGACCTGCAGAACGCGGCCAAGAGCGCCCTCCGGAACTGGGGCGTGGTGTTTCCTGTTGGCAAGTACATCAAGGTGCGCTGCGTGTCCCACAAGGGTCAGCGCTGGATGGTCGTGCGGCTGCCCAGCGGGCGGCTTATCACCTACTTCCACCCGCACCTGTTGGACGACGGAACCATCGCCTACTTCGGCGAGGCAGCCGAGGAAGGCAAGACCACGCGGCAGTGGGTGAAGGTGTTCACACATGGAGGCAAGATGACCGGCAACGTCTGCCAAACCACCTCGCGCGACATCCTGGCGCCAGCGCTGCAAGTGGCCGAGGACAAGGGATACCTGCCCGTCCTCAGCGTGCACGACGAAGGCTTGACCGAAGTGCCCGACACCCCTGAATACGACGCAGACGGCCTCGTGGCGATCCTGTCCACGAACCCCGACTGGGCCCCGGGCCTGCCGCTCTCGGCCGCCGGGTTTGAAACCACTCGCTACTACAAGGGCTGATATGACCACCCAATTTTTCGATCTCATGATTGATACAGAGACTGCGGGCCTCCCGCCCACCGGAGCGCTGATGTCCATCGGCGCAGTGTTCTTCGATATGAAGACGCAGACCCTGGGCCCCACGTTCCTGCGCACCGTGCACCTGGCGACCAGCGTGCGCGATGGTGGCACCATCGACCCGTCCGCGTTCCTGTGGTGGCTGGGGCAGAGCGATGAGGCTCGCCACGGCGTGCGCTTCAACGGGCAGGACATCCGCAAGGTGCTGCAGGACTTCAGCGACTGGATCAAAGAGACCTGCCGCCACGAGGACGTGCGCCCATGGGGCAACTCGAATGCGTTCGATCTGACCATCGTCGGCGGGGCCTACAAGCGCGCCGACATCAAGACGCCTTGGTACTGGACAAATGAAAGAGATTTTCGGACCGTGCGCAACATGTACTCGGCCATCGAGTACAACCCCGCCGACAAGGGCACCGGCGCGCACAACGCGCTGGCCGACGCGCAGTTCCAGGTCGAGCACCTGTTCAAAATCGCCAACCGCAACAAGAAAGCCCCTGCATGACCCGCGAGTCCACCATCGAGCGCGCCGACAAAGAGGCCACCACCGCCCTCGGCGGCCTGAGCCTCAAGTTCGTGTCGCCCGGCCGCGCCAACGTGCCCGACCGCATCAAGCTGTTCCCGGTGCCACCGGAGCACCAGGAGATCGTCGCCCGCTACTTCCGCTTTGCGGAGTACAAGGCGCCCAACAAGAAGCCCCGGCCCGGCCAAGTGCGCGAGCACGACCGCCTGCGTGCCATGGGCTTCGCCGTAGACGTGATCGACCAAGCACCATGAGAAACGAAACCATCAACAAAGCGCTGGCCCACCTGCCCGCCACCCGCGCCGAACTGGCCGAGCGGCTGGGGGTCAAAGAGGCGCAGGCCCGCTCCATCGCCAAGAACCTCATCGACAACCGCTACGCCGAGGAATGGGGTCAGGCGCCCACGGACAAGGGTGTGTGGACTGCCGTGCTGCACGCAACAGGAAAGGTGCCGGTATGAAGAACACCCACGGCGGTACGCGCCCTGGTAGCGGCCCCAAGACGAAACCCATCAACCTCGCCCGCGTGGCCGCCCTGCGCAAGCAGGGGCTCACCCAGGCGGAGATCGTCATCAGCATGGGCAGCACTCGCTGGGTGGTGGCGCAGGCGGTGAAGAAGATCAACTCTGAAAGCAAGCAATGAAGCAAGTGAAAGTGGGAGCCCTGACCTACGCGCAGTTGATCCTGCACATGCTGGAGGGCGTTCACGACTGCCGCACCCTGGCCGAGTTGACGGGCCTACACTACGTCACCGTCCTGCAGTACACCCGCGAACTCCACGCCGCCAAGGCCGCGCACATCTGCGCATGGGACAAAGACGGACGCGGCCGGGACTCCATCAAGATTTACAAGATCGGCCCAGGGCGCGACGCCAAGCGGCAACGTAAGACGGACGCCGAACGGGCGCGAACCTACCGCAGCAAGGCCCAGCATCTGGACATGGTGCAGCGCCTGGCGGGCAGCACTGTTTCCTCAACCAACTGAAAGACCGAAATGACAATTCCCCGCATCAAACAGTGGTTCCAACTTGCCGTACCGGAGCCCACCGACAAAAACCGCGCCGTACAGCTCGGTTGCCACGCGGAAGAGTTCGCCGAGATGCTGACGGCATTGGGCTTCCAAAACACCTCGGCGAACGTCGAACTGTGGGCCAATTACATGAAGAGCGAGTTCCCGGGCGTGATGCAACCAGACCGCACCGAACTGCTTGACGCCATCTGCGACCAGATCGTCACCGCCGTCGGCGTGGCCCACATGTTCGGGCTGGACATCGAGGGCGCGCTGGCCGAGGTCACACGGAGCAACTATTCGAAATTCGTTGACGGCAAGCCGGTGTTCGATGCCAACGGCAAGATTGCCAAGCCACAGTCGTACATCAAGCCTGACCTCACGCCTTTCCTGTGACCCGCTACGCCCCTCGGGTTTATCAGCCCGCCATCACCAATCATATCCTGAACCACCCCCGCTGCTTCGTGGCGGCGTCCATGGGAACCGGCAAAGGGCCGGCCACCCTGGAGGCCCTGTCCATGCTGTTGCTGCTCGGTGAGGTCAAGCGCGTGCTCGTGCTCGGCCCCAAGCGCGTGGCCGTCAGCACGTGGCCCGGTGAGATCGAGAAGTTCAAAGCCAGCTTCGGGCACATGAAGATCGCCGTGGCCGTCGGCGATGCCGATACGCGCCGCGCCGCCATTGGCTCCGACGCGGTGATCGTTACGGCAAATTACGACGTGCTGGAATGGCTGGTGGAGTACCACGGCGCCAACTGGTCGTTCGATTGCATCGTCTGTGACGAAAGCACGAAACTCAAGAGCCTGCGCGTCAGCATCCAGACGAGCAAGTCCGGCAAGAAGTTTCTCACCGGCCAAGGGGGCAAGCGCGCCAAAGCCCTGGCCCGCGTCGCGTTGACCCGCGCCACTCGGTTCATCTGCCTGTCTGGCACGCCCGCTCCGAATGGCCTGGAAGATTTGTGGGCGCAGTATTTTTTCTTGGATTCCGGCCGACGCCTCGGAACCAGTTTCACTGCCTTCAGCCACCGCTGGTTCCGCGCCCGCCCGGGAAGCGACCCGCAGAAGCAACAGATTGAACCGCTACCTTTTGCGGACGAACAAATTCGCGCAGCCATCAAAGACATCACCATCGCGCTGGAGGCGCGCGACTACTTTGACTTACCCGAACTCATCGAGAACGACATCAAGGTTGAGATGCCATCGGCCGCCATGAAGCTCTATAAAAAAATGGAGCAAGAAATGTTCGTGGAGCTGGAAGGCAAGCCCATCGAAGCCTTCAGCGCGGCAGCCCTCTCGCAGAAGGTTTTACAAATCGCTTCTGGCGCGCTCTACACCGACGCTGACGGCGCATGGTCGCTGGTGCACGACGCCAAGATCGAGGCGCTGCAGAGCGTGGTCGAAGAGGCAGCAGGCATGCCAGTGCTCTGTGCGTACCACTTCAAGAGCGACCTGGCGCGCATCTTGAAGGCGTTCCCCAAGGCTGTGCACCTCGGCGCCGACCCGAAGATCATCGACCGCTGGAACGCGGGTGAGATTCAAATGCTCGTGGCCCACCCACAAAGCGCCGGCCACGGGTTGAGTCTCCAGCACGGAAGCAACATTCTGTGTTTCTTCTCCAGCAACTGGAGTCTTGAGGCCAGCGCGCAGATGGTCGAGCGCCTGGGCCCCACCCGCCAGGCGCAGAGCGGGTACAACCGCCCGGTGTACGTCCATCGGCTCATTGCGGCCGGAACGCTGGAAGAGGTTGTCGTGAAGCGCCTGCGCACAAAAGCCTCCATCCAAGACGCTCTCATGGAAGCCATGAAAATTTCCCGCTAAAACCCCTCACAACCCCCTTGCGCAGTTTTTGCGCGTTTGCTAAACTTCCTACCATCAACAACCGAAAGGCAATCATGGTCGGAGTAAATGGCATTGAGATCAAGGTGGGGCAGGTGTGGCGCTGCCGAGATGGTAAAGAGCGCAAAGTCGTCAGCAACGACGGGCACGACGATTGGCCGTGGGACCTCGAAAACGGCGACTCGGTGTCCGACACTGGCGCTGAGTTTTATGACGGAGAGAGCAACAGCGACCTGATCGAACTCGTCAAGGACGAGAACGGCTTCACGATCTGGCGCGGCGGTGAGCAGCCGGCGGAAACGCGCGGGAAGGTGGTCGAAGTTAGGATCGGCCGCTCGACCAAGCACGGTCCTGCCGACAGATATATGTGGAACCACTGCGGTAACGCAGACATCGCCGCCTACAAAGTGGCCGAGAAAGCCGCAGCCCCGCAGCCCTCCGACAGCGCCACCCTCGCCGAAGAAACCCTGAGCGCCCTCGGCTGGACGTTCGACGGCCAAGCGTGGACGGAGCAGCCGAAGGCTGAATTGCCCATCGGTATGGTGCCCAACGCGCTCGACGTGCAGGTCGGCGGCACCCACTACAAAGACTGCGCCATCCAACCCATCGAGTACATCCACGCCAACAAGCTCGGCTTCGCCGAAGGTAACGTGGTCAAGTACATCACGCGCCACCGCCAGAAGCACGGCGCCGACGACGTGCGCAAGGTCATTCACTACTGCCAGCTCCTGCTCGAACTGGAGTACGGCGCGGGCAAGACGGAAGGAGGTGTGTGATGGAACTCAACCGTGAGTGCTTACGGAAGGCGATGATGGCTTTCTATGACGCCCCGGGTAGTGCACATGACGGCGTAGCACCGGCCATCGAAGCCTACCTCGCCGAGATGTTCAAGCCCGGCCAGATTCAGATGCTCGAACCGCTCGAAGTGATCCCCCAGCGCGACTATCGCAAGGAACTTTGGATCGGCGTTCAACTGAAATTCGGCAGCTCCAAACACGCAGACGACGCCCTTGCGGACTTTGACATCCGATTCCACAAGGAGTCCACCCATGGATGACTTCACCATCGGCCTCGCAGTCGGCCTGTTCGCAGGCGTCTTCATCGGTGTGTGCATCGCCGCACTGCTGGTCGTCAACAAAGGAGAGAGCACATGACCCCACTCGAATGGATTTTTGCAATCGGCATGACGCTGCTTGCCCTCGGTGCCGGAGCAGCGTTCTTCATCCTCGTTACCGCTTTCAAGATGGTGCGCCAGCGCCTGGAGAAACACCAATGACACCAATCGAATGGTTTGGCCTCATCGGCTTCGCGCTGCTGGGCCTGGGCTTCGTCGCCCACCTCTACAAAGCCAACCTGAACAAGCTGCGCCTCGACGCGCTGCAGACCTACCAGTGGAAGGTCATGTGCATCGACGGGCAGTTCGCCGTGCTGGAGGGCACGCCTGTGCGTCAGGTCGGCGCGCAGAAGCCCACGGTTCGCGAGGCGATTGATGCGGCGATTTTGGAGCGCCAACATGCCAAGACGCAAGTTTGACGCTTCGATGCTCGCGCCGGAGTACTACACGCCGCCAGCGTGGATGACCGGATACCCGACGGTGCTACACGACGCGCATCTACTCACCTGGAAAAAGCACAAGGTCAGCGTGCAAAAGAAGGACTACTACCGGCGCAAGAAAGAGGAAATTCTTGCTCGCAACAAAGCGTGGCGCGAGGCCAACCCAGAAAAGGAACGCGAATGCGTCCGCAGATGGAGGGAGGCCAACCCCGAGCGTGTAGCGGAACTCCGGCGCGCAGACTATGAACGCCACCGCGAGCGCCGACTGGCAAACCAAGCCCAGCGCTGGCAGGACCTCAACGATGCCAGTGTTCGGGGCATCGTGGCGCACGGATACGGGTCTGTCGGTCTGACCAGCAAGGACGTGCCCGACGAAGTGCTCCCGATCTTCCGCACCCAGATGCTGATCAAACGTGAACTCAGAAAACAGAAAGTCGCACCATGAACCTCGAAGCACTCACCAATGAATTGACGGGTCTCTACAAAGACATCCGCGCAGGCAAAGTGGAGCCAGCAGTGGCCCACGAACTCAACAACACGGCGGCCAATATCCAAGGTGTCATCCGCCTGGGCCTGCTGAACGCCAAGCTGCAGAACAAGTCGCCAGACCTCGCTTTCTTCAAGGAAGCACGCAAGGCGGCTGTCAAGAAGGGGGTGAAGCGTGGATGACGCCGACCTGAGCCAAGACCGCGCCGAGCGCGAGGCCCCTTACCTGCTCGCAGCCAGCCGCAAGCCGACTGGCCCCACGGCCACCGGTCGGTGCCTGTACTGCGACGAGATCGTTGCCGACGACCAGCGGTGGTGCGACACAGCCTGCCGTGACGGGTGGGTGCGCGAGTCGCGGTTGCGGGGAGGTGTGCGATGAGCGAAGACGAAATGTTGGAGCTGGCTGCGAAGGCCATGCACAACCTGCGGAACCCGAATTTCTGTAACTACACCGTGGTGGATAAAGAAGTCGGTGTGTGCTTAGAACTGGGTTCTCGCCGGGGTGCGATCACGAGCTACTGGAACCCCCTCGTCAACGATGGCGATGCCCTGCTTCTGGCGGTGAAGTTGCGCATGTCGGTGACGGTCTTTGACAACGCGGTGGGTATCGGTATCAAGGGCGACTTTGGTTACCGTGAGTACGACATAACTCCAGACCCCCACGCCGCCACTCGCTGGGCCATAACCCACGCCGCCGCCGAAATTGGAAAGGCAATGCCATGAACGACAAACGATTCGAATCCTGGTGGACCAGCAACCCGGCGCGCGTGGCGCTGAACCCGGCAGCGAAGGAAGTGGCGCGCAAGGTGTGGAAGGCGGCCCAGCAGGACATGGCGACGGAACTGCTGGAGATCAACCCAGCGCCTGCTGGTGCGTCGTTCGACGCGCTGATCGCCTCGCTGACCACAGCACGCGGCGTTCCGCACGTCAAGGGGGCACCATGCTAAAACGCATCCCCCTGTTCTGCCAGGAGACTGGCTATTCTGAGAAGGCCTTGGCCCGCAAGATCGAAGACGGCGTGTGGGTCGAGGGCCGCGAGTACGTGCGGGCGCCGGATGGGCGCTTGCTGATCGACATGGATGGGTTCAACAGGTGGGCTCGTTCCGAACAAAACACCAAACCCCGGCGAAGAGTCGGAGAAAGCACCATGTGAACCTCGACCAACTGACCGCGCGCATCCGTACCGCCATCGAATGCACCACCAACCAGCTTCGCCCGCCCGTAATGGGCCCGGGGCTCCCCGAGTCCACCCGCACCGCGCTGCAGGTCCACCTCGACGCGCTCCTGAAAGAAGAGCTGCGAGCGCTTACTGGGCAAGCGCCGGAGGGCGATTTGGCTGGGTTCGCAGAGCAGAACGAAAAATTTGCGCAGGACATGGGTTTGCGCAAAGACCCCGAGCCGCCCATCTACGAAAACCTCTGGCTCCAAGCGACCAGCGACCTCAACGCCGCGATGGGCCTGGTACAGCAGAACCAAGAGTTCTTCGGCGCGCAGTGCGGCGACGACAAGATCAAGGTGATTGGCGAGTTCTTCGTCAAGTGGGCGGCCCTCATGATGGAGCCGAAGGCCGACACCACCCCCTGGTATCCCGACGATTCAGGCGACTGGGTGGAAGGCCACCCGCGCGAGCTGCCACCTAACACACCAATGGCGGGCTGGTTGTTCCGGTCCGAACGGGACAACAAAGCGTACACGACCCCGGAATCCGACTGGACCGCAGGCGAGTTGCGCAACCGGAACATCGTCGCCTACAAGGTGGTCAAGCCATGACCTACGAAGTCCAATTCCAAGTGGGCACCGCCGAGTACACCGCGCGCGGTCCCGACATCGACGGCGTGCTGCGGCTGATCCAGGGGGTGCAGGGTGTGGGGCGTGTGCCGGAGTGGATCGACTGGGCCGGCGGTGCGTGTCCCGTAGCTTCCGGTGTCGTCGTTGCCCTCCAGCCCCGTTCGGGTAGACAGACGCGCGGTGAGGGTCAAACTTTTGACTGGGGTCACACCGGCCGCCCTGGCGACATCGTGAGGTATCGCGTATGCGAGTGATCCTCCACGGCCCCGTAACCGCCGACCACCTGGCCGATGCCGAACTGATGGCCGGGATCACCCCGACCAGCTTCGTGACGAACGGCCTGTCCCACCCGCCGCGCGGCAGCCGCCTGCCCGTCGATGTCTACCCGATCTGCCCGATGCAGCCGGTGGAAACCCGGGAGCGGGCGCGGAACTACACACTTGTTTTCCACTCAGACGCATTGGTGTGTGCAGGGGGAAACGACCATCTTGTGTCTCTTGCGCGCAACTATAACCTACTGATTTACGAGGTTAATCCATGAAACGGATTTCACTGGCGCGGTTGAGACAGGTGTTGCACTACGACCCGGATAATGGCGTGTTCACGTGGCACCCCCGTGGCCTCGAAGATTTCGACGGCGATGAAAGACGATGGCGCAGTTGGAACACGCAGCATGCCGGTCGCCCTGCAGGGTGCTCAACACTGCGCTACACCAACATCCGCATCGACGGCAAAACATACTGGAGTCATCGTGTCGCATGGTTCTACACACATGGTCACTGGCCCAACGGGATTATCGACCACCGGAACGGCGACAAATATGACAACCGATTGGACAACCTTCGTGTCGTTTGCCCGATGGGCAACGCTGAAAATCGCAGGGCGCTCATGCGCGGGAAGAAGGAAGACTTACCGATAGGTGTGTTCAAGATGCCTCGTCCGGGTTTGCCCAACCCCTACATGGCGCGCATCGCAGCCAGAGGCGCCCGAAAGTATCTGGGGTGCTTCCCAACACCTGAAGCCGCATCGGCCGCCTACCTCGCGGCAAAACGAGAACTGCACGAAAGCAACACGCTATGACCGAAACAGCAGAACAACCGGCCCACAAGCTCAACGCCGACCAGACCGTGGCCGTCGCCACCGACGTGTTCTGGAACGAGGACATGACCACGTGCCCTCGCGGCGCCAAGGTCCAACTGCTCGGCGCGGGCGGCGTGGCGGTATACGGCGACTACCACGGTGATCCGTTCTGGCAGGCGTGGTGCCCGCTGCCGAAGCGTCGGAGGAAGGTATGAACTCGCATCAACGTCGTGTGGCTTTTCGCAAGCAGTACCCACACCCTGTGGTTGAGATTCGCGGTGACAAGGTGTTCGTCCTCGCCTAGAGATCGTTCTGGAGAAGGGCACTGCGCCACCCCAAACTTCGTGCACTATACGCAGAGTGGGTGGCGCAGGGACGACCTGAACCTGATCACTTCAGGCAAACACCCCTGACGTAATCCTGCAGCCCCGCTATTTGCTGGCGGGCAGTTTCAATCCCGGCTCGGAGACTGAAATAATCCCGTTCAGCGGCGTCAGTAAGTCGGGGGCCGCCTGCATCAACCACGCTGGTGGCGCCGGGGGCTTGGGGCACACCAGTTCCGGTTGGGGCGGGGCACTTGGCATTGATCCGCAGCCCGACACGGCCAGCGCGCACATCAGACTGCAGAGTTTCCAGCTTGCGCTTTTCATGGTTCAGTTCCTTCGTGTGTTTCTCGTCCAGAGCGGCCACGGCCGCCTTGCGCGCATCGTCCTCGGCGACCACCGCCTGGTACGCCTTCAGTGTCTTGTCGGCCAACACGCGCAGCACCTCGGCGTTGTCGGCCTTCGTCTTCTGATGCGCCGACTTCTCGCCGGCCACCCTCACCTG
This sequence comes from Aeriscardovia sp., assembly GCA_017386585.1. Taxonomy (GTDB): domain Bacteria; phylum Actinomycetota; class Actinomycetes; order Actinomycetales; family Bifidobacteriaceae; genus RGIG7107. The sequence goes on along the minus strand of JAFNPO010000100.1, from coordinate 22,419 downwards.
CTGCCCGGCCAGCGCCAGCAGGAGCACCACGATCAGCGCCTCGCGCCAGAATTTGAGCAGCCCGATCATGTCAGTGCTTTCAGCGCAGTCTCGTACTGCGCCTTGCGCTCGGCCAGGTGCATGAGCGCTGGCCCGTTCACCCGCCGCGTCACCTCGGTCATGTCGCCCTTGTCGGCCGGGTCGTTGCACTTGGCGTCGTGCCAGTACCAGGCTGCCGTCAGCGCGGCGTGCTTTGGCGTGGTGACCAGCGCGGGGTTGCCCACGTAGTCGTACCCCAGCGACTCGCCGGCGCGTTCGTAGTTTTTGCGCCAAGTTAGCTGCACCAAACCTCTGCCATGCATGCCTTTGTAGAGCAGTTCGCTCAGGCCCTTGGGGTTGCGTGCGTATGGCTCGGCGTCAGCCATGCTCTTGAACGCGCGGGGGTAGATGCGCGCCAACCGTGAGGCGTCCTTGTAGTACAGGCCCTCTTCCACCGCCGACAGGTGCGCCGACTCCACCGCCACGGTGGCGAGGAACGCCGCCTGGCGCTGCAGAGAGCAGATGTCGAATCGACCCATGGCATCCAGCAGGGGCTGGTGGTAGGTCTGCGCGTTTCCGTACGGCGCGCTGGTGGCCGCCGCGAGTTGTTCAACCGTGAAGGTCATGGTCATACCTCGATAATCTCAATGGTCAGGTCCGGCGCGGGGCCTTCGATTGCGCCGTTGCGGAAGAACACGCGGTCACCCACGGTGGCCTCCCCGCGTGCAGTAGCCATACCACCCTGCTCCTGGATGGTGGCAACGCCGTCGGCATAGGCGATCACCTCACCCACGCGCAACGGGTAGGTGGGGATCAGCTTCTGGAACCGGCTAAACAGGTTCGACATGTGTTTCCACCCCCAAGGTTTGCCAGATAGACGGCAGCCCAACTTCGACCTGCACGCTGCGCGTGAGACCGATGCGCTCGATGCCCCCATCCAAGTAGCGCACGAAGCTGCCCGGGGCGATGATCCCGGTCTCAGCGAGCACCGGCAGGCGCAGGCCCACTGTGGCGATGCGGCCTGTGTCGGACAGCACGGCGATACCCCGCTGGCGCGCGGCCACCGCCTCGGTGATCAGCGGGTCGATGATGGTGGGCGCCAGGTAGTCGCCAGCGGTGCCTTCTCGCGTCACGCGGCCGTTGACCCCAACCTGCTGGCCCATGACGTACACCCGGTTGTAGCGGGCCTTGTCGCGCCACTCGATGCTCTCGCGGCTCATCACCGCCGATGGCAGCTCGAAGTCGGGTGTGACGCCCGCCCAGTCCCACGGCGCCACGGGGTAGCGCGACAGGACCCGCAGCACCTCGTCGGTGTTGTGGGGCTGCAGGTACGCCGAGATCGACCCGGCCACCTGGTTCAGCGCGGTGATGTAGCTGCCCTGGTGGCTGAACACGCCCGCAGGCACGTTCCAGTCGTCCGGGTTCCACTCCACGTCCCAGCCCAGCGGCACGCCGTTGTCGGTCAGGATGTCGTTCATGAGCTGTTCAGCCGTGCGGCCAAACTCGTTGCCGAAGCTCATGATCGGCGCGTACGGGGCGTCGAGCACCGCCGCGCGGCCACGGCCACCTATGCGCAGGTCGCTCCGGCCGAACGTGCGCTCGCGGGAGATAGACTCCACGATGAAGCGGTAGGGCGTGCCGTTGATCGTCGCCTGCACGTCCACGGGCACGCCGTCCTCGGGCTCAATGTCGGCCAGCGCGTAGCCTGGTACGGAGGCGCTGAAGCTCCACGTCCACGAGTCCACGTCCAGCGACATGGACATGGACAGCGTGGGGATCGGCACCGCACCCTCAACTCGAATCAGAACTGCACTGTTGATCACCAGGTAGACCTCTTTGATCGGGACAACGACCGTGCCGCCCGGTGTTGGCCCACCGTGCCGCTCGCAAATGAAAACGAGGTGCGCGGCATCGACGTGCGCCTCGGAGAACACCAGGTGTACCGGCAACGAAGGCAGGTAGCACGGGTCCGGTCCGGGCACGGGTGGCCGAACCCAGATACCCGCCGGTGGTGGCATGGCCTCTTGGTATCGGCCGGCGAGCAGTGCACCGAACGGCAGCGCATCTTGGTAGCCTTCCAGAATTGAATTCCAGTATCCGACGGCTTCCTGAAAACGCCCTGCGGTTGAATTTCGCCGGTCGTTTAGGGTGTCCTGAAACTTGGTCGTGCGCGCACTTTGTATGCCCAGCGCTTCTTGGAATCGAGCCCAGGCGTCGTTGCGCAGTCGAATTTGGTCCTGAAATTCGGAACCCAGTGTCGTCTGCAGGGGCGCCGCCTCCTGGTAATGCGACGTGCTGTCGCTGCGCAGGCGCTCTTGGTCCTGCCATCGCAGGTCGGTGGGCGACTCAACGGGGTCTGCGTCTTGCCAACGGCTCTGCCAGTGGGGAACGAGAGGCGTGCTGTCTTGCCACACACCGCGCATCGGCTCCTGGGACGCAGCGGCCCCTTGGTAGACAGAGCGCACTTCGCCCACGTCGGGGCGCTCGGCCCCGCTCACGTATTCAAACGCAACCGCGCCTGTCAGGTCGAAAACGTCATCCGCTACCAGGTCGAAGACCCCCTCGACGTAAACGGCAACGCTCGGGATGTCGGCTGTCGGCTCATCACCGAACACCAGGTGTACCGGCAGCCCAGTGGTTGGGGCGGCCGAGAAGATCAGGCTCGTGCTCATGAGAGCGCCGTTGCGCCCAGTATCGCCCGGCCTCCTGCGTAGAGATTCACGCCGTCAGCGCCGTCCAGTTTGAACGGCCCGTCGCCCGCCATGTCGGTCACGTCGCCATCGGCGATGGGGTCACCTTCACTGGTTGCCAGCCGGCCCCACACCGCTGCCCCGTTGACTGCGATCAGGTCGCCGATCACAGACTCCTGCGTGAGCAGAATCCCTGTCAGTTCGACCGTGCCGCACGGCTTCGTGAGCACCAAGGTTGCCAGGGCGGCGCCCCCCGGAACGTCACCAGAGGTGGCCGGGCGCGTCGTGCCGTAGATTTCCAGTTGCGCGGGACCAGAGCCTGCGTCGGCCAGGTCGATCAGAGCCTGCAGCACAGCAGGTCGAGCTGACACGAGCGCAGCCGCGCGCGCAGCAGCCGAGAGTGCCAGCGTGGTCATCCTGGGTAGCCCTCGGGCTCGATGCGGTCGGCGATGACGGCGCGGAAATCGGCGCTCGGGTAGATGGCGATTACGCTGTACGTGTAGTTTTCGTCCACACCCTCGAACGCGCCTTCCCCCGTGGTCGGGTCCGACCACTCTTCGCGGATCACCTTGCCGTCAATGTCACGCACCAGGCGCACCTTGGCAAACTGCGGGGTGTACGTCTTCGGCGTGGTGGCGGGCAGAATCTCTCGCTTCACGTCGTAGGGTACGCGGCCGATGCCGCTGGGTGTCTGAAAGTCAAACGCGCTGTAGATCACCCCACCGTCCGTGGGCTGCACAGCTTGCAGCATGACCCCCGTCTTGGCGGCAGAGGCGAATGCCTTCACACCAAACCCCATCAGTGTGGTGTACTCTGGGCTAGGACCCGTTCCTGTTACGGCATCTCCCCCCTGCAAGACCAGAGCGGTGGGGAATCGAGAGGCTGTGGTGCGCGCGCCCAGCTCAATGCCTGTAACCTGTACGGCCGTTGGAAACGTCCATGTCAGCACCACCGCATCACCTCCGGTGCTCCAGTAGCAGCCTGTGGCCGTGTTGTTGTCAGACAGGTTGGTCAGCGGACCCGTGGGGGCCGCACTCGCCGTCAGCGTGGCCGCCGCATCGACGCGCGTGGCGCCGTCGAACAGGTGAAACTCAGACAGCTCAAGCGTGGACAGCGTGGGGGCCGTCATCAGCTTGGCACGCCAATATTTGTGTGCGGCCACGGCGTTACCTCCAGGGGCCGGTCACATCAACCGCGAGGGAGTTGAAACCCGACGCACTGGTCATGTTGTTCGGCGCGAGCATGTTCACGCGAGCACGACCATCTGTGTCGTAGAAGATTTGATGCTCGGAGAGTACAGTTTCGGCGCCGAAGTGCAGTGACAACCTGCCCCCCGGTATGTCCGCACGAATGCCTGTTTGCGATTGCGAGTCCCGCACCATGATCGGCGTGAACGGGACACGTCCATTCACGGTGTTGGGCAAGAAACTAAGGTTGTACGCGGTGTACGGCGAGACTTCTGGTTGTATCGCGGTCCCCGTCCCGTCTACCTTGCGAGGTATCGCGCGCGTTGCTACGTCCGAAGACAGGATGTACTGACCACCGTAGCTTTCCCACACCGAACCTGGCGCGCCGGTCAGCATGGTTGCGTAGGCGTCCCCGGACCGACTATGCGGCACGAGGTCGCCAAAAAAGTAAGCCGCACCACCGTTGGCTGTTGGCCCTCCGGTCGTCACATACGCCGCAGCGTTGAAGTAGAAGGCACGGCTGTCGGCCGCAATCGCCCACGCCACGTCCGCGGAACCAGCCGTGTGAGACTTACCCCAATAGAAACCGCCACTGAGCTGCGCGCTCGTAGGAAAAAGACCTGTGCCGGTAGACACCGCAGTCATATTCTCGTACCCGACCACCCGCGCCGCCGTCGTGCCGGTGTCGTTGACGCGCAGAAACTGCCCGTGGGCCTGCGGGTCGGCCGACTTGTAGACTGCCAAGTTGGTGCCGGTGTAAACCTTCGTCCAGCCAGCCGCAGCCATCTTCACCGTGATTGTGCCGGTGGCTGTGCCGTCAGCTTCAGCAGTTGCCCACCGGATGACGTTCGGTGCCACCGCGGTCACCTTCTGTTCGCCATTCAACCCAGCAGGTGTCGCCCCTGCGACCAGCACCACCGACTCGACGGCGGCTGCGTGATCGGCTGGAAATGTGGCCGTGGCTACACCACCCGTGATGATCACCGACGAGGCGGTCTGACTGCCCCAACCGTTTACCAAACAGGCGTCCAGCAAAGAGATCAGACTGCCAACTTGGCCGCGCAACGCTGGTGCACCCGGCATGGTGCTGCGGAAGAGTTTGACGGACGTGTCAACCGGAGAGGTCATCGGAAATCCTTACGGGCGATCCACGCCACCGCGTGTGATCAGAGAGAACGAATAGTCCAGGCCGGCTTCTGGGCCCTGCTGCACCGTGCGCGCCACCCACACGGGGAACTGCGCACCGACAGTGTTCATGCGTACGATATTTCCCACCGACCAGCCGGAACCCCAACCGGTTTCCAGAATGGTGAAGTACGGCGTACCAGTGGCCGGATTGTTCGGCGAGCAGTCAGCATTGATGGTCCCGGTCCCGATCACACCGACATGTTCGCCAATGATCTGGAATGCCGTGGTGCTGGTGAAACGGAAAGCCCATCGCTCCGTCACGGCACCAAGGTTGTTCACCTCTACGGGGGCCAGCGTGTTGTTGTAGGTCCCCGTGGCAGGAGAGCCGTCCACCACATCCGACCATGTGGTGCCATCCCAGGAGCCTTGGTCGAACATCAAGGACATGCGGCTACGCAGGTCTCCCGCGATCAGGGCGCCCGAGACGTAGCTACCTGGCACCGGAAAGTCGTGTGTGAGCTGACGTGTTAAGCCAATCTGGCCTGTGATCTGCACATCGCTGACCTGGGCCAAGTCCTCGATGCGGTGCTCGATGGTGATGGGTTGGCTCCAACCGGTGGTGTCCACAATCGTCACCGTTCCTGCTTCCAGGTTGGCCGTGTAGCCAGTGTTGATCGTGTCACCGTCATCGCCGATCACCCGAACGCGAGACAGGCGCGTGCGGGCCAGGTCGATGGTTTGCCCGTTCGACACAGTGGCCGGACTGGTTACCGCCGTATGGCCGACCACGGCGAAGCCACCGGGGCGGAAAATGGGAACGCGACCATCTTGTGGCAGCCGCACGGGGTCCAGGCCCAACACGTCGGCGTCCAGCGGGAGGTAGAAGTAAGCCACGCTGTTGTAGCGCAGTGTGGTTGGGTCCACAGGCCATGGGCGCCAGATTTTCAGCGCCTCAACTGCGCCCACGTCGTCCGCGTCGTACCACCACTCCAGCTTCTGCTCGACGGTCAGCGAGGTGTCGAGAACGTAGTCGCCGAACTGCAACTCGACCACGCCCGTCTCGAAGTCCACCTTGCCGCGCAGGTGTGTCCCCGCGATCACGCCGTCGATGCCCGCGCTGGCGGTGATCGCGTTACCCTCCGTGTCCGACAGGTTCATCACGAACCCGGCGGGCTTCAGGGGGGCGATCTGGGTGCGCATGAAAATGCTGGCAGTCGTCCACTTCTGACGCACAGTCCAGAGGCTTGTGATGGTCAGGTCTTCGGCGTCGTAGAGGGGGTCCACCACGTAGTCTGTGATCTCGGCGATGCCGCCCGCGTAGTTGACTCGGCCTGCGAAAAAACCGGTGCCCGGGGTCGTGCGATCCCGAATCAGGTCGCCGTCGTAGTCCGCATAGGTGTGACCCATCCAGGTGAACTGCACGCTGTTTGGCACCACGTAGTCGCTGGTGTATGGGCACAGGTCAATCGTGATGGTCGGGGGCTTGAAGCTGTACTCCGTAGTGACCGTGCTGGCGAAGTCTGTCGCGTACGTCACCGTCAGCGTCGAAGCGGCCAACAGCTCTTCACCCACGGATGTGTCGCCGTACTCCCCGCCTTTCTGCGCGCTGTCACCTCCGGTGGAAGGCTCCAGATAGCTCTCGAAGGATTCGGCATCTTCGTGATCGCTTTTGTATCCTTCCGTCGTCAGGTCAAGCTCGACCAGGCGCACATTCAGCGCGCCCGTGCCGTAGTTGACCGTGCCGAAATCACCGAGGCCACCCGTGCCGTCGTCAGTGAGTTCGTTGACCAAGGTTTCCTGTGTCTTCTCGGTCTTGTAGGTTGTCTTCGTGTGCGAAGAGCCTGCTGTGACCTTGCGCGATGCGCGGCGGCGCTGGGGTTCGAGGTATGCGTATCCGGTTGCCATGTGTTATGCCCCTGCGAGGAAATAGGTCTTGAGCACGCCGTCACGGCTCATCAGCGATTTTTGGCCTGCCGTCAGGTCACCGGAAGACCACACGGCTCCGCCAGATGCCGGAGGGTCGTACACGTTCCCAAAGCCTGCAAGGCTGCTTGGAATCACGTTGACGTACACAGTAGCGCCGTTGTCGTCTCGAATGCCGCCCGGATAGACGCCACCAACGGCCACCGCGCCGGTCGTAGCGCTGCCGCTCACCAATGGATCGCGCACCACGTCTGCCGGGGCTTTGATCGTGAGGGGAACGCTGGGGTTTGGCACAGGCCAAGAACCGGCGTTGTAGTTGTAGAGAACAACCGACTGGCCCACCGTGATGGACGACGGATTTTCCACGAAAACGTGGTGCGTGCTGTTCACCAGCCAGCCGGAGACTGTTGGTACAGAGAAGGACCCTTGACCCCCTGACACGGTGAACGTGCCGGAGGTTGCGCCAAGGCCGCCACCTTTAAGGGTGATGGTCGTCCAGGAGTACGTGCCGTCCGCGCCGGGGCCTGCGTCAAAGGTTAAGTTGAACGCCGTTCCGCTCAAGACCTGCGGGTTGCCGCATTCCAGCCAGGCGTAGGATGTGGACGAACCGCCCCCGCCGCCCCCACCCCCGCCGGTACTGCCCCCACCGCCAGAGCGCGGCGGGTCTACGATCACGGCGCCGTTGTACTCGATCTCCGTGCTGCTTTCACTCACCAGATCGCTGGTCCCGCTGCTGTTGCTGACGTTGCGCACCGTGATCCAACGGGCGGTGATGGTCCCAGCCAGGGGCGGTTCGCTCAAGGTGATGGTCACAAAACCGCCGGCGTCGGGGCTAAGGCCGGCGAAACTCTCGCTGCGGGCCGACGTGTAGGCGTATTCGGTGTTGAACTCGCCGCCTGGGTCGATCATCGCCAAAGGTTTGAGGGAGATGAACCCGCTGTTGTACGTGATGCTGCCTGTAGCGTCTCCGGTGAAACCGCCTGTGCCGTTGTCGGTTGCGGTCTTCAACACACCCCCAGACTCCCAGGTCACGACGACGGACCCTGGTTCCAAGGGGGAGTGCGGTACGGTCCACGACAATTCGGGCATCCGAAAACCGATGGCGGCAGATCGGTTGGTGTACGCAGACTTCTCACCCCACGAGTAGATGATGGATGAGCCAACGTCTGGCATCGAGGGGAACGTTACGGCGATGGAGCCGTTGTCGTAGTTGACGGTGCCAACCCCCGTGCCCGTCAGGTTGCCGAGACCGTCGTCCTGGATGGTGTACCAACTACCGAGCGCCCGGAAGGAAACCACCAAGGAGTTCGCAGCCGGGAACGGCCGCAGGATGTCAACGAAATTGAAGCCGCGGTTTTCCTGCCCGATCTTGATGCGCTTGCTGTGCGGCGCGGCGCCAACGGTAACAAGCCGTGGCGTCTCGGCCAAGACCAAGGATCGCTGTGCGGAAGGCCGCTGGTCGAGCGCACTGACTTCCGTCCGCGCGTTGGGAACCAGTTGGGTGTAGACGCTCTCCACCTGCACCGTTGCGTCGCCGATAGCCCCCGCCGATTCCAGGGCAACGACACCGTGGTACGACCCGGCATCCGCGACGGTGGTGTCACGGACCTTAGTCTTGCCGTCGGCCACGGCGAAAAGCCGGGATGGGGGTGAGCCAGGGAAGTTGACGCGCAAGGCATCGCTGATGTCACAGGTGACAACTTCCGCTTCAAAGTCCACCAAACCGCCGCCAACCAGTTCGGTGTAGGTGCCGATGGTGCTTTCCACCCGCGTCGTGCGCACGTACTGCACGATCTCGTCGGGGGTGTCTTCGTCGGCCACCAGTACCAGGGTGCGGCCCACAGCGGGGAGCGGGGACCCGGGGCGTTGGAACAACTGGATCGCCCGCTGACCAGCGACGTGGTTCTCCAGCAAGAAGCCCGGAAGTGCGGGGCCTTTCACCAGATAGGCTTCGATGAAATCCGCAGCGTTGGTGCGCGTGTCAAAGGTCTCGCCGGTAGAGAAGACCGTGATGCTCACGTTCGGATCATTAGGGGGCTCGGCCACAATGAAATTGGTGCCCAGCAGCGTGTCACGGTCGCCCGTCTGGACGTGCACATGCACTTTGCGCAGGTTCACCCGACCGCCCGCGCGGTCCAGCTCGCTGATGTCCGGGAAGATGTTGTTGCTCTCACCGTCCTGGATGATCGTCGCCGTGGGGGCACCGCCGCCTTCGCTCACGTCATCCATCACCGCCGACGCTACCAGGCGGACATCGCCTTTCAAGATTGCCACTTGTTAAATCTCCATGAGACGGATGGTGCAGAGGTAAAAGTCGGCAGGCAGTTCGTGCCCATCGCGGTACTGGATCACAGGACGGGCCTCAAAACCGCCGTCCTGGTGACGGAAGATGACCTCCCGAGCCTCGCCGCGAAGTGTAAGAGTCATGGTTTTGCCGGGTACTGCGGCCCAATTTCGCAACGCCGTCACGTCGGCGCGCGTCATCCACGCGCTGCTGTCGCTCTCCGGCTCCAGCGTGATGGGTCGCCCCTTGACCCTCGCCGCCGCCTGGACGATGTACGCGCCCGTGATCGTGCGGTCGGCAGTCTGCTCGACCGGGTTCCAGTTGTTCTCGTCGGACCAGAACAGGTCTGGGTTCAAGGTCAGTGTGGTCGTGCCATCGGCCAGGGTGAGGCTCATGCTGCGGTTCCTTGTGAGGTTTCAAGTGCGCGAAGCACTGCGAGAGTTTCACGTGACTGCGTGGGGTTCAGTCCGGTGATGGTTCCGAGGTTGCGGCCGCCGAGGTTGACGGTCAGGTTCCCCCCGCTGCTGACGCCACCGCTGCTTGGGCGCCCACCCGAAGGGCTGCCGCCTGGCGTCGTCGATCCCCCACCTGCGGGTGTGGTCGCCGTGCCGCCTGGTGCCGGGCCTGTGTTGAGCAGCTTCGCTTCCAACTCCTGCAGTTGCCGGCGCATGTCAGCCACCTGCTTGCTGTAGTTGGGGTCTCGAATCTGCCCACCCTGACTGGAGATGAACTTCAGCATCTCTGCCAGGCCGCGAGCCTTGATGGCGTCTGGGTTGCCGATGTTCTCTTCGCCGTAACGCCGGGCGATGTCGCGGTCTACCTGCTCTTGGGTTTCCCCGGCCATCACGCGCTCCCCTGCGGTGTTCAAGGAGTAACCTTCCTTGTCCACGTTCAGGCGCTTGCGGCGGGCTTCGGCCAGTTTTTCCTCGGCGGCGGCTTCTCGTTCCAAGATGGCGATCTGCCGCTCGCTGTAGTCGGCGCTGAGTGTGTACTGCATGAGCATCTTCGCCATGGCGTCGGCCTGGCGCTCGCTGGCCTCTGTGACGTTGCCTCGCGCGGATGCCTCACTGCCGAGGTCGTTGGTGGCCTGCTGCCGCAGGCGGTTCTCTTCTTCTTTCAACCGGATGAGTTTGTCCGCGCCATCCAGTTCGGTAAGGGTTGCCTTCTGCAACTTGATCTTTAGGTCCAACTCCCGCACCAACAGTTTGTAGTTGGCGTCACTGGCTTGGAGCTTCAACTTCTCGTTTTCGAGAAGTTTGATCTGGAGTTGTGCCTGTACCCGGTCGATCTCGATTTTGATCTTGGCGACCTCGATCTGCTTCGCCATGGCCTCGCGCTCCAACTGCATCGCCTTGGTGTTATCCCCACGAAGGCGAGCGATGTTGGCACTTGCCTGTGCAATCTGAATGTCCACGGAAAGTGAAGCCTGTTTGGTCTTCAGCGTGGCGACTTCTTCTGCCGCTTGCAGGCGCAGGTTCCGTGCCAAGTCATTCACGGTGTCTTTGTACTTGGCCGTTATCTCGGCCAGTTTCTGGCGCACAGCCGCGACTTCCTCGTCAGTCTTTTTCCCGTTGATGTTGAGCTTTTCGTACTCTTGCAAGACGAGGATGAGCCGATCCATTTCGGCGCGGTACTCGGCCATCTTGGCCGACTGGTCGCCGTATATCTCAACGGCCAGTTTGCGCGCCGCGACTTCCTGTTTTGCCGCCTCCGTTGACGCCTTGGTCTGCTCGACCTCGGACTGCTTGGTCTTGATGAGTTCGCGCAGCTTCTGCGTCTCTTTTTCCTGCTGATCCGCCGTCGCCTTGTCGGCTTCGAGCTTGGCCTGCTGTGCGACCAACTGTTGCTCCAGGATTTTCAGCTCTTCCTGCTTCGAAGCCGCGACCCGCGCGCTGGCAAGTGCGTACTCTTCCGCCGCTTGGCTGGCTGCCTTCAGGACGCCCTGTTCATCGCCTCGCAACTTCGCCAGCGCCACCAGGGTCTCACCCTCTTCCTTGCGCGCTTTGGCGACGCGCTCCAGGTTCAGCGTCTCGTTCTCCTGCTCTTTGATCAGCGTGGCCGTGGCAATAGAGAGTTGAACGTACTTCGCAGCCGCCTCTAGTGTGGCGTCTCCATTTAGCTGCGCCGCGATGGCTGCGAGCTTCTGCGAGTTGGTCAGGCCGTCGGTCGAGGTGATAGTCTCTTGGACTTTACTGGTCAGTTGCGTCGTGGCGGCGCTTGTCTGAGCGACCCCCTTGATCGTCGCGTCGAAAGCCTCGGTCAACTTGGACTGGCGATCCGCAGCCTGTCCCCAGATTTCACTCAAAGCCTCCATGGGGTTTGTCCATGTGGCGATGGCTGCGACCAAGGCTCCCCCAGACCGGATCAGGCCCGCCATTAATTCAAACAGGGCGTTGAGCGGGAGCAGTACCGATCCTGCCGCCAGGCCCAGACCGCGCAACCCCATGGTCAGGATTTCCAGCCAGCCGGCGTCACCAGCGTTTTGGGCGGCCAGTGTGAAGGCGTTCTTCAGGCGCTCCCACGTGGGCACCAAGCCTTCTGTCTCGCCGTGCAGTTCCTGCAGACCCTTGGTGAACGACGGGAAGAAGTCGCGCGCTGCCAAGTTGCCTGACTCCACCAGTTTGACCAGTTCGGCGTCGGTGATTCCGAGCCCCTTGGCCGTCAAACTGAGCGCACCAGGTAGGGAATCCCCTAATTGCTGTCGCAGCTCTTCCATGCTAACGACGCCCTTGGACGCTATTTGACTGAGTGCGTCCAGGGCCAGGGACGTGCGCTCGGCGCCGAGGCCCAGCGAGCCTGCGGCGCGGGTCAGCGAGGCGAACAGCTCGTTGCTCTGCTGCGCCGGTACGTTGGCCGACTTCATGGATGCCGAGAACTTGACGAACGAGTCGCTGAGGCCGCCCACCCCCACGCCGCTATCGTTGGCGGTCTTGCGTAGGAAATCCAGTTGGCTGGCGACGAGTGCGGTGTCTTTGTAGACAGCGTTCATGGCCCGGCGGAACGTGTCGAGCTGCACGACCGAGGCGATGAACTGGCGACCCATGTCCTTGACGCGCTCCACAATCGCGCCCACGGCGTCCGCGATCAGGTTGCCGGCCGCAATCTGGCCCAGCGAGTTCTTGAACAGGCCGGCCGCCTTGTCGGCGGTGGTCAGCGTGCCGGTCAGCTCGCGGATTTCCCGCTCCAGCACCTTGATCTTGTTCTCGCCCGCAGCAAAGGCGCCGGAGAGCTGTGCACCCGTCTGCCCGGCAGTGGTCGCCAGGGTTGCCATCGCAGCGCGTGTCTCGGCGATTTCCTGCTGGACGGCCTGCACCGAGCGCACGCCGAGCGTGCCGAAGGCGTTGTCGATGCGCTGGGCAGCCTTCTGGGCTTCGTCAGCGGTCTGCTTGACCTGGGTCTCGGCCTGCTCCAGCGCGTTCTCCCAGAACTTGACGTACTGGGCCGCCTGCAGCAGTTTCTGCGCTTCGGTGGCCTGCTTCTCGAAGGCGTTCTGGTTGGCGAGTTCACGCTGGGCCGCAGCCAAAATCTCGGTCTCGCGGGCCAGTTGCTGGGCGGCGTGGGCCGCGTTGACCAGGGCCTCGGCCTCTTTCTGCCAGGCATCGTTGGCCGCAGCCGCTTCGCGCTTTGTGGCCGCGTACTGCTCCGTGGCCCGCGCCGCATCGCGCTGGGCCAGTGTCTCGGCCTGCAGCGCCGCTTGGCCGCGTGCCAGCAGGTCTGCAACTGCCTTCTCTTCGATGGCGAGCAGGCGGTTGGCTTCTGCCATCTCGCGGAGCGCTGCGTTGCGCGCGTTTACGGTCTGAACGCCAGAGTTGAAGATCGCCTGCAGCTTGCCCTCAGCCGCAGCTACGTCTGCAGTGGACAGCCCCAGCGCCTCGGCCGCCGTGGTCGCCTGACGTAGCGCCTCGTTCTGCTTGTTCAGGGCGGTGTCCAGGCGTTCGACCTGTGCCGCGCTCTTCTTGTACTGGGTCTCCAGTTTGCCTTGCTCGGCCACGGCCGACGAGGCTTCGGCGTTGGCTGCCTTCTGGTTGGCGCGCAGCGTTACGAGTTCGACGTTTGCTGCGTTCTGAGCTTTGACCGCATCGGCCAGTTGGTCGCGGTAGGCTGCAGTGTTCTTCCCGGCCGCGTCGTATTCTGCCTTCAGGAGTCGCAACGCTGCCGTGGCCTCGGCTTGCGTGCGCTGACCCTTCAACAACTCGGCGTTGGCCTCGCTCTGCCGCTGGGTGGCCTTAGCAGTGGCATCACGCAACACCTCCAGCCGCTCGGCCATCTGCGCGGCGCTGTCGGCGGCGTCCACTTGGCGCGCGGCCAGCTTGTCGGTTTCCTCGCTCAGTTCCCGGAACGTGGTCAGCGCTTGGCTCTGCTCGCCCAGGCGGCCGATCTCGTCGGCGAGCTTCTGGAACTCAGGCGCCGCTGCGCCGCCGTCGCGCCCGAGAGCTTCAACCGCCTTCTGCAGTTCCTTGATACCGTCTTCACCGAGGGTCTCAACGCTCAGTTTGAGGGTTACATCACGATTCGAAGTAGCCATGGTGTCTTTCAGGGCTGGTCAGGCCAGTGGCGGTTGCCTTTGCGGATGTTCTCGGCTTCAGGCAGGACTTGGAGGTTGGCTTCGCAGTGCAGGCCGCGCACCGTCTTACCTTGCAGCGGTACGATGTGGTCCACGTGATACCACTCCCCAGTGAGCATGCTCAGGCCGTCGGCGGCCTCATAGAATTCCGCGATCTTCTTTTGGTCGGCCCATGTTGGGGTTGCTTGCAAAAGGGCCGCGCGCCATTTCGCCGAATGCATCGCCATCACGCCCGGGTTGGCGTCCCGCCACTTCTTGAAGATGGCCTTGGACTTTTCCAAGTTCGCGGCGCGCCAACGGCGCGACTTTTCATTATGGCGATCAAGCATCGACGCGCGACGGGCGTCGGCCTGTGCCTTGCGCTTCGCGCGGTTTTTCTCTTCCAGCGCGCGTCCCAGTTCAAGACGACGCGGGGCATACGCCGCGCGACTGATCGCGCGGAGTTCTTTGCGACGCTCGGCGTTGTTCTCTTCGTACCGCTTGGTGTACTCCGCAGCTTTTTCCGGGTGCTTCGCCATCCACTCGCGGTTTGTCGCCTTCGAACACTCTTTGCACCGGGACTGCAGGCCCGAAGGATTCTTGGTGGCTTTGTAGAATTCACTAGGGGTCTTGGTCAACCCGCATCGGGTGCATTTATGCATGACGATCCTTGAATGAAAAAACCCGCCAGGCTGAAGGCGCGTGGCGGGTTTGGGCTGCGGGCGGGCCCGCCACACCAGCAGTGCTTAGGCCACGGGGTCTTGGATCAACACCTCGTACGGAGCGTCCTTGCCGACCGGGGTCTTCAGTGTCCCCGTCAGGTTTACGTTCCCGAAGTCATCCGCCAGGAAGTCAAACTCGCTGTCTGGCGCCAGGATGGCTTCCCAGATCGTTGCCGTGCACTGGGTGCCGTCAGCTTGGTTGATACCGTCGAAAATGATTTCAACGCGAACTTCTGTGCGGGTGGAGCCCTTAACGTTCGTGCCCGTGGCACCGCTATGTGCGCAGGTAATGAAAACGTGGTCGTTTACCGCCAGAGCGCCCCCGGCCAGCGCCATGATCCAGCCCATGGGGCGGTTCAGTTTGTAGTCGGTGCCTTCGATCAGCGTGGCGCCACCAGTGGCCGCGTCTTCAACGGTAACCAGTGTGGCGAGATTCTTTTTGCCGATGGGGAGCCATGTGCCCACCTGTGTGACAGTCAGGTCGTAGCCCGTCAGCGTGCCGGAGGCTTCGGTGAACGCGGCAGAGGTTCCGAGGAAGGCCATGGTCAAGATGTCGCCGGTAACTTCCTTAAGCGCCATGGAGAACTCAGACGGTTGGGCGATGTTCACGCTCTCCAGCACCTGACCATAGTCATACCGGCCCTTGCTGGTCGATTGGATCGTTTCGACGCTGGGGGTGATCGAGAGACTGTCGGCGTAGATCGGCCCGACAAGACCTTGCTTTACGCCGTCCACCATACGGTTAAAGTAAACGTCGCCAGCGCCATTGAAGCTGCGTGCTGCCATGAGAAACTCCTTGAGAATGTCATGCCGCACTCACGGCAAGATCGGATTACAACGCTCGCAGTGTCATCGCACAGGGCGAATCGACCTCTGCGGCACAATTTCGGACTCAGGCTTCCAGCAGGTTCTCGGCGAACACCACCGTGATGTGCACGACGGCGAACACAATGTTCTTGCCATCGGCGCGGGGGCCGATGTCCTTCCCCCGGTAGCTCAACTTCGCTACGCGGCCGTTGGCCCCGCGCGCACCGGCAATCGGTCGTCGGGCCAGGTCGCTGGAGAACACCGCCTTCTTGATGTCCTTGATCGCGTCGTGCGCGGCATCGTTCGGGTTGTCCACGTTGCAGTGCACGTAGGCGCCGAGTACGAAGTCTTGCTCCAGGGTGATGTCCAGTCGGCCGCCGTCGTTCTCCTGCGGGCGGTCCTCACCCTCGATAAGCACGGCGTAGGGCACACGGTCCTCATCGTGCTTCAGGCGGCCCCGGTACACCGTGGTGCCGAGGTCGGTCTTGTAGCCGTTGGCCTTGGTGACGCCCTGCAGTACCGTGGTCAGATACTCGGCGATGTCGGAGGACTTCTTGAAGATGGCGGGGGTGGCGGTCATGGTTCGATGGCTTTCTGCAGCGCCAGGTCAACCTGTGCGGCGAGGGTGTCTTCCAGGTCGTCGGTCACATCGTTCACGATGCGCTCGACCTGGTAGGCGAACAGTTGATACACGGACGGGCCGTAGCGGTGGCGCAACTTGCCGTCGCGCGAACGCGCGAAAACGCCGAAGCCGTTGCCACCGGACTCGGTGCCTCGGTTCAGCGGGAGTAGGAAACCGCGCGGTACAAACCCGTCACTCGTTTGCCCACGGGTCACCTCAACGGTGACACCGACCTGCTTCTGGCCCGACGGGATGCCAAGGGCCTTGTTGCCCTTTCCGGGCCGCCCTTTGTTGTTCGCTACGATCACCGGCTTGGCGTCGTAGCGCCCGAGCACGGTGGTTGCGTTGCGCGCACCGCTGGCCGTGATCGACGCCACCGGCTTGCCGGGTGTGGCGCGCTGGAGCGTCATTCGACGCCGCAGATAATCGTCGGACAGGTTGATACCGGCGATCATCCGGTCGCGCGCCAGATCGTATGTGCGGTCCACCACCTCGTTCAAAGCGGTGACGGACGCGCGGCCAATCTCTTCGCCGCTGGCCTGCGCGAGTCGTTCTCCCAGTTTCACTACCTGGGAGGCGTCGATCTTGAGCGTGTAGTCGCGGGCTTTGGTCATGGCACCGTCGTCTCAATGACGATGTAGCGGCGGGAGTAGCCGTTGTCCTCGATCATGGTTTCGAGGCGGAACGAGCGGCCCGCGTGGGGCCCGGTTCCCGTGAATTTCAGAGAGTCCCCGCCTTTGGGGTTGTGCCGTTTAGCGAGGGTGATCACGTCGCTGTTGGTCACCAGGTCGCCCCGGCTCTGTGCGCGCTCGGCGTCCATACCGACGAGCTGCACGTCGTGCTCGATGTTCACTTTGCAGGGGACCGCACCACGTAAAAGAGCGTCCTCGCCCAGCAGGGAAAGGACGCTCTCCGTCATGCGCCCGAAGACGCTTGCCATTTAGCTCGCGGCCACAGACAGCTTGATGACTGCCTCGGGCAACGAGTTGAAGTGGATCGGGTTGGACTGCGCCTCGCCGATGATGCCCTTGTTGAAAGGCATCGCTTCCTGCTTGGCGTAGAACGGCAGGCCCTGCGTGTTCACCGTCTCCATGTAGTCCGCAGGTGCGAACTTGGACTGGAACATGCCGGGGACACCTTCGGGGTAGGCGTAGGCGATACCGTCAGCGATGAAGTCGCCGGCCGAGGTGCCGCCGTCGTAGACCTCGAAGATCACGCCTGCGAACTCGAAGTCGCCACCGTTCACCTGGTCGGTGCGCAGGTAGGCGCCTTGGTTCCACAGTTCCCACGCCTTGATCATCTTGGTGTTCTGCACCAGGGGGGTGAAGAAGCCCAGCGAGCAGATCACGCGGATGCGACCGAAGGAGCGACCACCCATCTTGGCGCGGATCATCGACTTGAGGGTGATGATCGAAGCCTTGGGGTCGCCGTTGGCGGCCACAGCGATGTTCCAGAACTGGGTCTGCTGGGTCATGCCGAAGGCGTCGTACACGTCGAGCAGCGTGGAGCCGTCGGCGTCGGTCACCAGACCCTTGAGTGCGCCGACGCGCATGTTCTCGTGGGTCAGGTCCATGCTGGCACGCACGTTGGCGAGCTTGCGCTGCACCAGTGTGGCTGCCTGCTCGACTTCGGTCTCGCTGCCGTAGGCGCGGATGCCTTGCACTTCGTCTGCGAGCACCGACCATGAGGCGGGGATGTGCAGAGCGTGCAGAGGGATCAGCTTGCGAGGGCCGAGGGCGACAGGCTCACGCACACCGCCGCGGGGGGCGGTGGGCAGCAGCTTGATGCTCGACCCTTGGCGTTCGATCATGAACGAAGTGGTCGAGATGCCTTCCTCTTGGAACAGACCCTTGTCGCCCAGTTTGGTGGGCACGTCGGGAATGTCCGTGATGGTGCTGGACAGAGACGTAACGCTGAACGCATCGTCCTGGAAAATGTCGAGGGTTGCCATGTTTCTTGTGCTCCTGAGTCGAGAGATGAAAGGCTCAGAGAGCCGGGGTGGAAACGGTTGGCAGGCCAGCCGTGCCGCGCACGATCAGACCTTTCTTCGCCAGGTCGGTCTGGCCTGCCGCGTCGAGACCCGTGAGTTCGAAGCGGTTCAGCTCGGCGTCGCGCACGAAGCCCACTGCGTCGGAGTCGCCGGTCTTGGCGGGCAGCCAGTTGTAGAGCACCGCGTCAGCGGGGCCTGCGGCGCCGTTGGCGGTGTAGGCGATGTACTTGCCGGAGCCTGCAGCCACGGTGATGGTCGCGGTGTCGCCAGCCACTGCGGGGGTTGCGCCTGCTGTCAGCGTGACGCCGACGCCACCCTTGCTGAAGGCGGCACCCAGCGTGCCGGTGCCGACGGTCTTGCCTTCAGGGTCTTCCACCGTGAACTTGGTGGCTGCGGTGAACTCGATCACGTAGACGCCGGGGATGGCCGCAGCGCCGACAGTGATAGTGCCCGCCGTGGGGTTGCCAGTTGCGCCGGCGTCCATGGCGAAGGTGCCCTCGCCTGCGTCGCCCGAGCGGGTCAGCAGGGTGCCGGAGGCCAGCGCGGTGCCCGATTGGGTCACGACGATGTTTTCACGGCTGCGCTGGTTGGACGCTTCCGAAATGATCACCGCTTTGACGCGCGGCGTGGAGAGAAGAGAGGTTGCCATGGTCAGTTTCCTTTGCGAGAGTTTTGCTTGCGTGCCGCACGCTTTTCGTAGACGGCTTTCGCCGACAACACCCCGGACTGGCCGGCGGTTTGGGACCCACGCGCCGGAGGCGCGTTGTTGGTGTGCTCATCGGCCTCGGCCATTGCCTTGATCAGCGCGGCGCGCACGTCCTCTACGGACTGGTTGGCGCGGATGGCCTTGGCGGCATCGTCCGGGCGCTTGGCAACGGCGCAGAGCGCCACAATTTCCTTGGCCGCAGTGATGCGGGTCTTGGCTTCGTCCAGCGAGGTGCAGGCCACTGCGAACGTAGCGGCGTAGGCCTGCAGGCCAGCGGTGATTGCCAGGGCTTCGATCTGCTTGGCGACGGGGGTGTCTGGCACCGCGGGGTCGATCACAGGGTCGATCACAGAGTCGATCACAGGGTCAACAACGGGGTCAACCACTGGGTCGGCTTCCGCCTTGAAGATCGCAGCCACGTTGGCGGGCAGGTCGGCGCGGGCCAGGTCGAACTTGGCCGTGGCGCGGATGTCGTCCAGAAGCGCAGTGGCGAAGCCCAGGTCCAGGCATTCGTCAGCGGTCAGGTACGTGTCCTTCGCCATGATTTCGGCGGCCTTGGCTTCGTCAGCACCCATGCGGTCCATGTAGATGTTGCGCAGAGAGCCGTCCACCTTGTCCAGCCAGTTGGCCGCGTCGCGCATGTCTTCCGAGGTGCCGGCTGCGATGGTCGAAGCCTGGTGCACCATGGCGAACGTGTTCTTGGGCATCTCGCGCTTGTCGCCTGCGAGGGCGATGATCGAGGCGATGCTGGCTGCGATGCCGGTCACGCGGGTGGTGACGGTCTTGCCGTCCTTGGCCCAGGAGCGCAGCATGTTGTAGATGCCCAGGCCGGCCATCACGTCACCGCCAATCGAGTTGATCTCGACCACCAGTTCGTTGCCTTCGACAGCATCCAGTTGGGCACGGAAATCTTTGGCCTGGGTGCCCCAGAAGCCGATTTCCTCGTCTAGCGCCAAGACCGCGGGCTTTTTACCCGCCTTGGCTGTGAATTTGAAACAGGGGCGCATGCGCAGTCCTTTGCTGAATGCTGCGCATTGTGTTGATCCCTGCGTTATTCACCTCTGCGGCACAATTTCGGACGACGCTCTCAGGCCAGTTCGGCAGGACGTGTTTCGGTCTCGATGGGGGCGGCGCGGCGCCAGCGGTGCGAGCTGGTGAGCAGCCCGACAAACACCGTGACCACGAAAAACATACCTGCGGGCGTGGGCCATGTGCCGAAGATGAACGGCTGAAATCCGTATGCGCAGGCGCCGGACAGCAGCAGGGTGTATTTGAGACGGACGAGCTTGCGAATGCCTACGTGCATGACCGACAAGCGGCAGATGCAGACAACCATGATCGCCCCGCAGACGACCGTGTTCAGCAGGGCCCAGAGGTGGGAATTCATCTCAGTCGTCCTTTTTCGGTGGTTGCTCGGTGCCGGTGCGCTTCTCCAGCAGGCGACCCAGCCAGGTCACGAACCACTCGCCGACCTTGGGCCAGCTATTGCCGACACCGCCAACCAGGAGGCCGACGGGGACCAGGAGCCAGTTGGCCTCTTGCCAGCCGAGCATATGCTGAACACCGGATGCAATCGGTACTGTAACCAACAAAGCGGTGCAATTGAGTTTCAAAAAGTACCAGAGGCCCTGCGCGCGGGTCATCGGCGGGCAGCGCCCAAGGCCCCAGCCAGCCCCCGTGGTAGCTGCAAGGATGATGACGGCGTAGGGGCCAATCACCGCACTGAGTTGAGCCCCAAAGATGGAGGCCAGCAGCACGGTGAAGGCCGCAGTGGGGTCTAGATGTCGCATGGGTGGCGATTGTCGTCGGAAAATGTGCTGGTGGACTGCGGGCTGGTTTCGGATCAGATGTGATCGCCGCTCGGGTCGAACTGGTCGAGGTGCTGTTCCGCCCAAACGGCGACAGCCTTGCGCCAGCCGGTGCTTGTCTCGTTGTGGCGCTTCAGTCGGGCGGTGACAGTTCCCTCGCGCGGCAGTTCACCCAGAAGTACCGTGAGCACCAAGGTGTTTGCCAGAAAGTCCAATAGCAGCCCGACGAACAGCACTGGGTATCCGAACATTTTGTTCCAAAAGGTCAGCGTGCCGGCGTCCTTGGCGCGCTTGAGCGACATGACCGCGAGGAAAAACACCCACAGTGCGTAGAGCAGGAGGAAGGCGTAGACGGGGAAAAATAGGAGGTGGCTCATGGCAGTTGGCTCCTGAGTGCTGCGCTCTGTTCGTCCAGGGTTTTCAGACCCGCGTAGCCCTTGTTCTTGGCACGCAGATACTCAATGGTCAGCCCCATGGCAACCGCGCGTTCTTCAGCCAGCGCGATGATCGTTTCGCGGGTGATGCGCGGCATTAGGTGCTGGTCTTCCAGCGCTTGGATGCGCGCGACGATTTCAGCCTGACGCTCTGCAAGCGTTGGTGGTTCAGGCGGCACATATTCGGCCTCGACCTGGGCGAGTAGTGCCTCGTACTGCGGGGCGTCAGCGCCAAGGTCTGCGCGTAGCATGTCCATTTGGCCGTTGCTGTAGGCGTGGCACTTGATGACCGCGCCGCTTGCATCAACCCATGTTGCTTCGAGGGTCGCGGGGTCGTTTTCGTAGCGGATTGGTTGTTTGATAATCATGATGTAGAACCTGTCCTTAATTGGAAATTGATTACAAGCTCCTCTGAAAGTGTGCCGGTGGATATATTTGTCACTCTTACACTAAAAACCCCGTTTCCAGACCAATTAAGTTCAATCCTATAATTAGATGGATCAGGGGCACCGGAGTTGTATCCCCCGCAAACATCAATTAAACTTGTGGATAAGGCGTATGAATTACTCACGCTAAAGACCACAGCCGCGCCTGCCGATAATGCAGAACTGTTCATAGTTATCTGCCCGTTAGGTTTGTTAAGTGTCACGCCGGTGGTTTTGCTGGTTGCTTGAGTAACTGTACCTCCTGCTCCCGTGCCGTAACCCAGCGCGCCACGCAGCGCGAGCACATCACCATTCGTCCCCAAATGAAGCGTAGTCCCGCCTGGAGTTTCAATATTTATCGGGAGCGATGCGCCCGTTCCTATGGCTGTAGAGCGCAGCCGCGCGGTACTGCCGCTTATGGAAAAATCAAATTTAGCTGCGTTTGTCGGGTCGGGTCCGTTGTAAAGTGAATACTCTGAATAACCACCGGCCCCACTTGGCATCGCCCCCAATACCGTAGCGCCGTTAGTCGTACTCGTCTGAAACATCGCTCGGCTCGCAACGGTCGCGTTACTGAAATCCGCAGTAATACGCCTACCAGTTCCCGAGAAATTTACATTGCCTGCAATATCACCACCGGTATTATCTAACTTTTTGGTGTCCAGCTCGTTGACCTGCGCTTGCAGCTTGCCCAGAGCAACCAGCACCGTGTCTGCAGCAGTGATCACCGCGTTCGTCGCAGTGCTCAACCCTGTGAGCGCGATCCCACGCACCCACGCCGCGAGATTCGCAAACGTCAGCTTTTTGAGGACGTTGGACGCAGCGCTGTCAACAATGCCCAGTTCATCGGCATCGACCGGGGTTGCTTTGCTGGTGGCGGCGTGAATCAGCGCAGCCACATCACCAGCACCACCCGTGGCCCCGGTTGCTCCCGTGGGGCCTGTGCCGCCAGTGGCACCAGTTGCACCCGTTGGCCCTGTAGCGCCGTCAGCGCCATCATTCCCCGTCGCCCCAGTTGGCCCGGTGGCGCCGGTACTGCCAGTTGGGCCGGTCGCTCCATCATTGCCGGTTGCGCCTGTTGCGCCTGTTGCGCCTGTTGCGCCTGTTGCGCCTGTTGCGCCTGTTGCGCCTG
>JAFNPO010000015.1 GCA_017386585.1 Aeriscardovia sp. | reverse complement strand
GGCATGATCACGTACATCTGCTACATCAGCTATTACGACAGCGAGACTCATAACACGGTCAACATCTCCGCTGATCTCACCTATACGCTGGTGCGGAACGCGGAGAACGCCAAGCTGGCGTATATCACGGCAGACACATATGTGTTCAAGTATGACTCTGACTCGACCCTCGTCGGTGCTACTCAGGCGACCTTGACCGGGCAGGTCCAGGGTGTGACGATCACGAAGTGGCAGTATAAGAACGGCTCCGGGAACTGGGTGGATTATCCCACGACCGCGGACAACGCCAGCATCACTGGCGGCACCCTTGTGGTCAAGCCAACGCATTCTGTTTTCAACAATAACGTAGCGCAGATCAAGCTGGTCACTTCCGATGCCGATGTCTACGATACGATCACTATCACCAAGCTGTATGACGGCGCACAGGGTGAACCCGGCACACCGGGCTCGGCAGGCTCCGGCGGCCTGTCTGTCATCCTTTCCAACGAGGCGCAGACAATTCCATGTACCTCCGGCGGAGCAGTTGCTGCTGCTACGACGGTGACGATCCCATTTGCCGCCTATGAAGGCATCGAGCAGAAAGCCGCGACCTGCACGGTCGGTACACTCCCGTCCGGCGTGACGGTCAGCAGCAATACACCGGCCACTGCTTCTTCTGCAGGCTCCGTTGTGCTGTCCTTCGCTAAGAATGCTACCCTCGGCGGGGCATCCGTGCTGACAGGTACGATCCCGCTCACATTCTCCGTCTCCGGACAGAGCGTGACGAAGACTTTTGCATGGACCAAGGCTAAGGCAGGCACGAACGGCGAATCCGCTGTTGTATTCTCCGTCTATGCTCCCAACGGCACCATCGTGCAGAATCAGTCGGGCAGCCTGACACTGGCGACTTCGGCTTATCTCGGTGCAACGGCAATCTCCAATGCTACCTATCAGTGGGCAAAGTACAGCGGCGGCTCCTGGGTCAACATCTCCGGCGCGACCGGCTCGACACTGACGGTTAATGGCTCAGACATCGTGAACATCCAGTCCTACCGCTGCACCATGACTTATGACGGTGAGAACTACGTGGATGTGATCACAGTCGAGGACAAGTCCGATCCGTATGTCTCCGAGATGCTTTCCATCGGTGGCTTCACTGTGAAGAACAACCTCGGCGGGCTGGTGCCCTACGTCATCGTCCGCACGAATCAGCATGAGGTTGATCCGCTGCTGGGCAACATCTCCGAAACGGCTCCGGCCAGCCCTGCCGCAGGTGACTTCTGGTATCAGGTGGATCATACAGGTCACACCGTGACGCTCATGAAGTACAGCGGCTCTGCGTGGGCTGCAGCTACGGAGACACAGGGAATGACCTACACTTGGTACGCGCAGGACAAGGATGGCAATCCGGTCACCTTCAACAAGACCGGGAAGGTTATCTACCTCTCCGCCGCTGAGATCGACAGCATCCTCACGCTACAGTGCGATGTATCGAATTAAGGGGGTGCCGATATGCTTCTTACAGTTTGCCAGAACACCTTTCAGAGCATGGTCGAGCTGGAGGAAGTGGACTCCCTTCGCGTGGAGGTCCGGGAGTGTTATGCCGAGATCACCCGGACCTCCGAGCAGATACAGAGCACCGTCCGAGAGAACTATCTCAGCAAGGACGATCTGACCACGATCCAGCAGGATTTCCAGACAGCCATCACGCAGGCAGCATCGGAGATCCGCATGGACTTCACGACCCTGACCAATGAGATCACGAACAACGTCTCCGGCAACTACTCCCTGATCGAGGAGTATATCCGCTTTCGGGGCGCTCTGATCGAGCTGGGCAAAGTCGGAAATGCTTTCACGGCTGAGTTCTCCAATGAAGCAGGTGCGGATGCGTCTCGGAGTGGTTCATGACCTCCTCTCCCGCATCCGCCAACGCCTTGACGGACGCCGGATATTTCTCCACCCAGCCTCCCACGAGAAAGAACGTCGCCTTCACATCGTGGTCGGTCAGAATGTCGATGAGCGTCTGTGTGTCCTCGTTGCCCCAGGCGGCGTCAAAGGACAGCGAGACGATCTTTTCGCTGCGCTGCACGCGGTAGATCGGCAGCTCGCGCTGCGTGACGGAGGCGCCCACCAGTCTGGGCTGATGCACGGCCCAGAGAATCAGCGCCGCCAGAACGACAAAAGCCGCGCCGGAGAGCACCGCGCGCAGCCGTAAGGG
>JAFNPO010000099.1 GCA_017386585.1 Aeriscardovia sp. | reverse complement strand
CCGTCGCTTTGGCCAGCTCAAGCATGGCGCGTGCATTGTAGGTGACCTTATCTAGGGGTGCGTTACCCCCGACCGTTGTTACGCCCAGCAAATCGATGCGCGGATCACCCACCGCCAGCAGGATGGCGACGGCGTCATCGTGTCCAGGGTCGCAATCGAGAATGATTTTCTCGGTCATTTCAACCAAACTCCTTCGTTCGTCTTTTCGACCGCTTTCCATTCCCTGACATTGCTGGCTCAGTCGCCTACTGACAATGTCATTAGAATCTCAGAGTAGCAACAGTGCGTGACATCTTTTCACAAAGGTCAGTCAATTAGCTAAGGACCTATGTTTCCGAGCGATTTTGCCCTTTACACGAGGAACTCCTCGCTTCTTTAACGGAAGGAAAACGAGTGACTTAAAGTAAACCGGAATGATAATCCTCTCTCCAATACGCCGAAGGTGCCTGCAGAGAGTTATTCGAAGAAGCCGTCGACGACGTCCAGCAGCGCTGAGATTCCTTTGCGAAAGTCAGCGGGACGCGGTAGCAGGGACGCGCAGACGTAGCCATTGGTCGGCATGTCGAAGAAGTATCCGGGTTGGGCGGTCATACCTTGCTCGTGAATCATGGCATCGACCAGCTCGTTCTCGTCGAGTGAGCCTGGGAAACGCAGCAAGACGTTCCAGCCACCCTCCGGGCGTAGCAAGGTCGTCACACCGCTACGACTACAGGCTAAAAGATCCTTGAGGATGCGCAGATTGCCAACCGTTCGCTCGCGCGTACGACGCAGTTGATCGGGCACGCGTTCCAGCAGGCTGGGGAGACGCTCGGCGAGAATGCTAGACATCGGCAGGTAGTCGTCGCTGATAACGTCTAGACGCTTTTTGGCTTCGGCCATCGCTTCGTCCGGTCCGGACATCTGAATCCAGCCAATCTTGGCATGCGGAGCGGCCAACAACTTCGAAAAGCCGTCCAGCCCGAAGGTTAGAACACGTTTCTCCCCCGCGACGCGGAACGGGACGTGCGTTGGCTCCAGAGCGAAGTCAAAGAACACCTCGTCCGCGATGACCGCCAAACGATGTTCTGCGCACAGCTCCACTAACCGCTCGTAGTCGTCGCGGCCAGCATAGGAGCCGGTTGGGTTGTTGGGGTTGATGAGAATCAATGCGCGGATATCGTCACGTTCCTTAAGAATGCGAGCAATCCAGTCCACGTCGATGTACCAAGAGCCGTCGTACCGCAGCGGGTAGGGCACCGCTTTGACGCTTTCAAGGGCACTGATGGATGGGATGAGCGGGTAGCCCGGCGTCGGGCACAGCACAGCCTCACCTGGGTCACACAACAGCTTCATGAGCCATGAATAAGCCTCCGACGTGGAGCTGACGAGGTACAAATCGTCAGAATCGATGGACTCCGACGCAAGCATGGAAACCATACTAGCGGCCGCGCCATGCGGAGTGGGAACACAGGCCGGGACTGGCAGGTCGAAGCCTTGGTTACGGGCGCGGTGCGTCAGGAACTCCGCGAGCGCCTGGCGCGCGAAACCCTGGCCCCGCGGTTCAGCGTCGTAACACAGTGGCATGTCTTTCAGGGTCAGGCCGTGGTGCGTCGGATTGGAGTCATTGAGTTGGTAGAGCGAGTGTCCCACCGTTTTCGCCGCGTCTTGAGCGGCGATGATGGGGTTCGGTTCACCAACGGGGACACGATGGGAGAACCTCGGAGTCCCCCTCCCACTCGTCTCCATACCGATGTAAGCGTTGGAAATGCCATCTCTCATGAGTATCTTTAGAACCTCACCCTGAAGCGGAGAAGGGTTGTAGCTCCCTTTGCAGGGTCTCATGATGTTCTCCCCCCCTGAGACCATCATGAGACCATCAATGGAACTGTTGTATGCCGGAGCTGCCGTATACCGCAGATCGTGGAAGACCATCGGCTCTAGCCCAGCGGCCGCGCAGAGTTGATGGAAGTGAGATTGCTTAGCGGGTCAATCTTCCACATCCTTTTGTGGTGGAATCCACGCTTATCCATCGAACTATAAGTCAGGCTCATGACCGTACATGCTACTCTTACCCCCTCTTAGTCACACACGGCCCAATCGACGCCATCAGTCAATCACCAATCCCAGGGAAAGCGCAACCGAATCTAGGCGCTCGCGTACCGCCTGCTCATAGCCCTAGGACTTGGAGCGTGATCCCAAGGGCAATCATCTCTGATATTTGTCTACCCTTATAGGCCTCACAAGCGACTCTACAGGAGTCCCTTCCCTGGCTCTCAGAAGGGGCTGTCGTCTCCTCGCTCACTCCCCCTGACGACGCATGTAGGGACGCGCTCTGTATGCCATGTCATGGTGTGCGGCATGGCTAAGCCTTGGGTCAGCATGTACCTCATTCGCCTATCGATAAGCCGATTGTCGAGCAAAATTCCCCCAGTATGCTCATCATTGAGTACGCAATAGCAGCCAGGTAGACGAGACCCTTTCCCCGCGTCCGAGTCTGGGGGCAGACACCTGTCAAGGCTGCTATGGATGACAGTCTCCTAACGGGCTGGAGAGACTATTGGGAAGGCCAAAGCTTCAATGGTTAGAAAAGTCCGCTCGTGTCACACATGGCGCTTCCTCCAGCGCCTGAGCCGGTCTTATGGCTTTTCTGCACGCCATTGACCAGAACGCTGCAGGAGACTTCCTGGCTGTCGCTACCTGTGAGGTCTCCGTCGACTATGAGTGTGTAGCCCTTTTCTGCTTCTTCACCAGTGATGGTTTTACTCCATGTCTTGGTGAAGTTTTCGGTATGGGTAGATCCAACTTCTCCCCAATCAACGCTTCCTTTTCCAGTGGCTGTGGCTTGGAGTTCGACTTTTTCTTCCGCTGGTTTGGTCGGAGCGGCTTGAGAGGTGTTTGTCCCTGTAGTGGTGGGCTTGCTGTCGGTTGTCGTTTTTCCTCCTGAACTCATGCCGGAGATGATGGCGATGATTATGATGATAAGGAGTACCCAGAACCAGGCTCGTTTGTAGAATGGTTTCTTGTTTTTTTGCTAATTGCCATGGCGGCTACCTTCCAGTATCCTGACTTTCTAATCTTCTGCAAAAATTCTCTAGTTTATTGACCTCTCTCCCTGCATCTCCGTCGGATGTATTTAAATATGCACTCCAGTTTATGCACTAATGCTCTACCGCCGGTGTTAACGTCGTTGATCACGGCCACCGGGCGGCCGGTCCAGTTGCTCAGCAGCTTGGTGGTGCCCACGCCAACCCGGAACTGGTTGAGGCTAGTCATGAAGCTCAGCGGATCGACCGCCTTGATGGGTTCTGGGAAAGACCCGTCGACTAGCGCACTCATCGAGATATTATACCCTTCCGGGAACCGCGCGATAAGGTTAGCCACAGCGTCCGAAGCGGACGGAGTGGGGATAAGAATCCTTGCCCTCTCACCGCGAAACGGACACTCTCTAGGTTAACGAGAGCACTTGTGATTCCCGATTTACCGACGTCGATGTCGAAATCCTGTGCTAATGGAACCATGTCATCCCTCCTTATCCCCCAACGGGGGCATCGGTCGCCACTGGGTATCATGCAGGATTGCGCGGGAGTCCCACCAGCCACGGATCAGCGCGGGGATGGCTGTTTTGAAGGATTTGTCGACCATCGCCAGGCGAACAAGCTCTTTGGCGAATGTCAGTAGGGTGCCCAGGCCGAACAGGATCGGCCGATAGTCGCCGTATAGCATGAAATACCGAGCCATGTAGCCGCGATTGCGCATGATGTAGTAGCGGTTCATGTCGGAGGTGGAATTGAGTTTGCGCTTGCCGGCGATGTTCCAGTTGACGACGGCGCGCGTGCGGCGCATGACGAAGTCTGGCACGATGATTGGGTTGGTGACCTTGCTGGCTAGGTAGCCGTATATCGTGTCGTCCCAGTAGATGAAGAACCGCTTGTCCGGCAAGCCGATCTTTCGGACGACGGACCGTTTGAACAGGCTGCCCTCGAAGCAGATAGTGTTTATGGTCTTGTAGCCGGCGTGGCCGAAGCCGCTGGGAGCGACGGGGTCCGGGATACCCAGGGGAACGATGAAGTGGTACTGCCAGTAGAACGGGGTCCCGTCGAAGTTATGGCGCTGGCCTTGGATGACATCGTGACGGCCGGTCCACTTGTCAAGTTTCTTGATGCCGTCCGGTTCGATGGCGATGTCGTCATCCATTACCCAGAACCATTGCGCTCCCAGGTCGTACGCGCGTTTGACGCCCGCGTTGAAGCCGCCCGAGCCGCCGGTGTTCTCCGTCATGGCCTGGTAGATGACCCGGTGGGTGTTGCTTTCCGTGTCGGGTGCAGTACTACCCCACTGACGGTCGACGGCTTGCGCAAAATTCTCCGACAGCTTCCTGGTGTCTTCCGAGTTTTCGTTGTCCGTGACGATGATGCGCCACGGGGCGATGCTGGACGCTAGAATGGATTCGAAAAGTTCCGACAGCAGTTCTTGGCGTTTGTACGTCACGACGACGATTGCGAGCTTGTCCATGTCCCTTATTCTTTCACGGTCAGCGACGAGGTTGCGGCGAAGCGACGACAAAGTACGCAATCATCATGCACAGCGCGTACAGGACGACCAGAATCCAGGAGACGTCCCCGAAAGCATCCACGTATAGGACGCGCAATGGATTGCTATCCAAAACGGACTGAAACACCGCCATGCTGACGGCCGTTCCGATGGCTCCCCCCACCTGCATCACTGTCTGGACGGCGGTCGACACGTCGGCCGTGGCCGAGGGAGCCAGCGCGAAGAGCGTGGCTTCGATGCCGGGCGTCGCGAAGGCCACACCAACGAAGGCGCAGACGGCAGCGACAACGGTCGTCCACAGGCCCACTCTGTCCGCTGATTTATTCAGCGCGAACAACAAGAACCCGAGAATCAGCAGTGTGAACCCACTGAAGACGCTGACACGCGGACCGATACGGTCGAACAGGCGTCCCGAAGCGGCGGCGCACAGCTGTGAGAACAACAGCGGTGCCATCAGCATGAGGGATGACTGCACAGAGTTAAGCCCGAACGCCGGCTGAACCGCCATCGGGTACACGACAGATAGGCACATATTCGCCATCTGGATGAGCAAGACAAGCAGCAGACCGCACCAGACGGGCACCGAGGACAAAGCCCGTAGGTTCAGCAGCGGGGCAATAACGTACCTTTCCCCCGTTTCCGGATCGATCCGGTCCGTCGTAACTGGAGACGATGAGAGCAACAATTGCCGCTTCACCCAAGTCACGCAGAAACCGACGCCAACTATGGCCATAGCCCAACCCCACCGGGATACCCAGGAGATGGCAAGGGAGTCGATTCCGGCAATGGCCAGCGGAAAGCCAACGGCAGATTCAACTATGGACAGGTGATCCGGGATGCTGCCCGCATGCGGCGAGATATCAGAGACGGTATACGTTGAGACTGCTAGCAGCAACGCGCACACGCACAAGGGTACGGCGAACAGCCAGTGCCAGTTGAGGCCCACGTCCAGAATCACGCCCGAATACAACGGCGCCAATGACGGTCCCAAGCCGCAGACGATACCGCACACGGCTGTGACGATGCCCCGGTGATGAGGGTCCGTGATGGACAGCGTGCTGGTGAACAGCAGCGGCGTGATGAACCCAGCACCAAAGCCCTCGACGACGCGTCCGACAATGAGCATCGGGAACACAGGGCTGACGGCGTCGATGGCCAACCCGACAACGATTAGCGCCAGTGCCGTCGCCAGAACCCATGGCGTAGAACGCCGCCGGATAACGAACGCAGCCATTGGTACGGACAAGCTCATGGACACCAGAAAGGCTGTCATCGTCCACTGGACGGCGTTGTA
This sequence comes from Aeriscardovia sp., assembly GCA_017386585.1. Lineage (GTDB taxonomy): Bacteria > Actinomycetota > Actinomycetes > Actinomycetales > Bifidobacteriaceae > RGIG7107. The sequence goes on along the minus strand of JAFNPO010000099.1, from coordinate 33,699 downwards.
GGATAAATGCCACTGCTTCATGACCACGTTGTTGCCGACGGACAGAAGTGTTTCGTTAAAGAGGCAGAAAAAGGCCGAAGCCATGAGCACGCCCAGCATCCATCCTCGACGAGGGACGGATCGGAACGCGTCGTCGCTTCGGTCTTTTCTCACAGTTTGCTGACTTGTGGCGCCCACTCACTGGGCCTTCGTCAGATCGGCGTCTCCGGAATCGGCCGCTGTCGTCGGCTCGAGGGTCATAGGATCGCCTTCCCCTGGTACATCGGAACCGGTTGTGGCGTTAGCGCCAATCTCTACAGGGGCCTCCAACGGTCTGCCTTCGAAGAGGAACTCGCCGAGAGGGCCTTCGCCCCGGGCGTCGACCGTAATCATTTCGCCGTCGTGCAGTGTTCCTTGCAGAATCTGCTCAGCGATGGAGTCCTCAATCTCGTTTTGGATCACGCGGCGCAGCGGACGTGCGCCCAGTAGCGGGTCGAAGCCTTTCTGCGTCAAGAGGTCCTTGGCGGCATCGGTCAGCTCAATCGACATGTGATGTGCGAAGAGACGCGTGTTCAGCTCAGCGACCTGCATATCCACAATCTGGCGGACGTGTCCCTTTGTCAGCTGCTGGAAGACAATGATGTCGTCAAGGCGGTTGAGGAATTCGGGGCGGAACTGCTTCTTGAGGTCGCTGGTGACCTGGGCCTTCATGTTCCGGTAGTCACTCTCCGGCGAATCGCCTGCACTGAAGCCCATGCTTTGCGTACGGGTAATGTCCTTCGTGCCGATATTGGTCGTCATGATGATGATGGTGTTCTTGAAGTCCACCATACGTCCCTGTCCGTCGGTGAGATGGCCGTCGTCCAGCACTTGCAGCAGCGTGTTGAAGATGTCCGGATGCGCCTTCTCGATCTCGTCGAACAAGATGACGGAGAATGGTTTGCGGCGCACCTTCTCGGTGAGCTCGCCACCCTCCTCATAGCCGACATATCCCGGGGGCGCGCCGAAGAGGCGGGACACCGAGTACTTCTCAGAGAACTCGGACATGTCGACACGGATGAGCGCGTCCTCGTCATCGAAGAGGAACTGTGCAAGTGCCTTGGCGAGTTCGGTTTTGCCCACACCCGTCGGGCCGGCGAAAATGAACGATCCTGTCGGACGCTTCGGGTCCTTGAGACCCACGCGCGCGCGTCGGATGGATCGGGAGATGGCGCTGATGGCCTCGTCCTGACCCACAACACGCTGGTGGAGTGCCTCCTCCATCCCCAGAAGCTTTTTTGATTCGGTCTCCGTTAACTTAAAGACCGGGATGCCCGTGGTGTCGGAAACAACCTTGGCAATCGTCTCATCGTCCACAACCATCTTCGTGTTGGATTCGCCATCCTGCCACGCTTTTTCCTTCTCGGTTCGCTCGGCCTCGAGCTTCTCCTCCTTATCGTGCAGATCCGCAGCCTTCTGGAAATCCTGCGCTGCGACGGCTTTGTCCTTGTCTGCCTTAGTCTTCGCGATACGCACGTCAAGGTTCTTGAGCTCCGGTGGGGCAGTCAGGCGCTGGATGCGCAGGCGCGCGCCCGCCTCGTCGATGAAGTCAATGGCCTTGTCCGGCAAGTTGCGGTCCTGGATGTAGCGTGCAGACAGCTCAGCCGCGGTTTGCAGCGCACTGTCAGTGATGGTTACCTGGTGATGTTTCTCGTAGCGACCACGTAGACCCTTGAGGATCTCGATGGTTTCAGCGATAGTCGGTTCTGAGACTTGGATGGGCTGAAAACGGCGTTCCAGCGCAGCATCCTTCTCGATATACTTGCGGTACTCGTCTGTCGTCGTTGCGCCAATCGTCTGGAGTTCACCGCGCGCGAGCATCGGCTTGAGCATATCGCCAGCGCCCAACGCGCCATCGGCAGAACCAGCCCCGACGATCTGATGAATCTCATCGATGAAAAGGATGATGTCACCGCGAGTCTTGACTTCTTTGGTAACTTTCTTGAGACGCTCCTCGAAATCGCCACGGTAGCGGGAGCCAGCCACAAGCGAGGCGAGGTCGAGGGCGTAGATCTTCTTATCCTTGAGTGTCTCCGGCACGTCCTGATCCACGATACGCTGCGCGAGTCCCTCGACAACAGCGGTCTTGCCGACGCCCGGCTCGCCGATGAGTACCGGATTGTTCTTGGTACGGCGGCTGAGAACGGTCATCACACGCAGGATTTCCTTCTCACGGCCGATGACTGGGTCGAGCTTACCGTCGGCAGCTTCCTGGGTGAGGTTGCGGCCGAACTGATTGAGGATGGCGGAACCGGACTGCGGTGTCTTGTTTTCCACGCCGCCGGCGTTGGCCAGACGGTCCTGGTCGTCACCTTCGGACGCGGATGCACCGCGAATCATGTCGATGACGGACGCGCGTAAGTCCCCCAAGTCGACGTTCATCTTCACCAGGACCTGGCTGCCAACACCTTCGCCCTCATGGATGAGGCCGAGCAGGATATGCTCCGTGCCAATGTAGCTGTGACCCAGTTGCAGCGCCTCGCGTAGGCTAAGTTCGAGAACCTGGCGGGCGTGCGGCGTGAACGGGATATGCCCGTTCTGGGTCGCAGTGCCCTTACCAATCATCTCGATGACCTGGGCACGAGCCTTGTCGAGCTCCACGCCCTTGGCCGCCAGAGCCTTGGCGGCAATGCCGTCCCCTTCACGGATGAGGCCGAGCAGGATATGCTCCGTGCCAATGTAGTTGTGCTGAAGGGCGTGAGCCTCCTGCTGGGCTAAGACAACCACCCTTCGTGCGCGGTCTGTGAACCGTTCGAACATGTATTTCCTTCCGACTTCGTCACTTCACTCTACAGATTTCAGGTGACGATATGCCTTGCTCCGCCCCTAATTGCGCTCACTGCGCAATATCGCCCGGCTGCGCGTCTCGGAACCCATCTTCCTCCGTTCTGTCCACCTTCGCGCTAACAGTTTCTTCCGCTTCCTCAATCACCTCGTCCAGGTTTTCAACGACGCGAGAATGATCAGGGTCCTCACGCTCGGTGCGCGCTAGGATGTCAATATGGCCGTCGTCGTAAGTGGGCTTGTTGTCCGGCCACAGACCCGTGGTTTGCTGCGGCGCAATCTCAGAATGCTCACCGCAGCCGTGGTCCAGAGAGACTACGCGGCCGTCATCAGGACTCCATTTGTTGGCGCAAACGCCGAACACCTCACCCAAGTCGCCCCGGAGCGGGATAAAAAACGCACAGGTCTCGCATACATAGCCTGCTGCAGCGCGGGTGCTTAGCGACTTGGGTCCGTGCGGACCGTCGTACCACCGCTGTGCAATTTTCTGGCGCGCTGATGAGGTCAGGACGTGTGAGCGGGACAGGCGGTACTCTTCGACGATCTCACGAACGGTCTGGCCGATGTCGGCGTCCTTGGCCGCGCGCTCATCGGTGGGCAGGAAGCCATCCTCCAGGCGAGAGTCGTCCGGCGCTGTACCCAGCACATCCGTTACTGACAGGTCGGAGGGCCGCAGACGCTCCCGCCAAGGCACCCAAGCCGGCGCCAACAGCGCGTCGGGGTTCGGCAGTAGTGAAGACTCGTTGACGGTCCACTCCTCCATCTGGACATCGTGGTACAAGCTTACCGACCACTGCCATTGCTCATATCCGCGTAGCAGTGACTGGAACCGAAAGTCGTACACACCGTCGCCAAGGTCGCTGCGCGACAGGAACCGTCCAACAGCCGATGCGTCCTCCGCCATTTGGACGGCCGCCCGGCGCGCCGTCTCAATCGGGGAAAACTCAATCATTTCACTCCTCAACATCGAAATCGTCCGCCACAGCCCGCAGCATCGCCGCCAGCTTGTGGGACTCCGCAGCCGCCGGATACCGGTGACGTCGCAACTTAGCCCCCGCGCCGTCCAGCAGTTTAATGAGGTCCTCAACAATAGCAGCCATATCGTCCGGCTTTGGCCGTCTCGCGGCCACCACCGATGGCTTGGGTCCGATGAGACGAACGCTCATCGCCTGTGGGCCTTTGCGACCGTCAATCTCGGAATACTCAATCTGTGCACCCCTACGGACCGTTATCACTCCGGCCGGAAGGGCCGCGGCGGGAAGGAAAACGTCCGCGCCGTCATCGCCGGTGATGAAACCATATCCGCGTTTCGCATCAAACCACCGCACCTTGCCGCTTGGCATACCGCACCTCCAGACAGAAGCGAAAGCGTGCCACGGCGCACACCGCGACACGCTCCCCATCCAATGCTTTCATTTCAAGCTCTCGGGTCTTTCCACTCTCTCCCTACTGTACCTGTGTTGCTGCCCGTAATGTATTCTGAGCTAACAGCGAGGGGCGTCTGTGAGCGCAGAGGCATCACTACGTTGACAGTCAGACCGCCACCGGGGGTGTCGGATGCACTAATGAAACCGGAGTGCGCTGACATCACCGATTTGGCAATAGCCATGCCCAAGCCGGTACCACCTTTTTCCCGCGCACGGGAAGCGTCCGCCGTGTAGAAGCGCTCGAAGAGCAGATCGAGGGCACCGGGATTCACGCCGGGGCCATGGTCAATGAAGCGGGCTAGGATGTACGGTTGTCCCTTCTTGCCGGATGAGGACACGTCGAGGGAAAAGAGGAACCGCTGGAACGATTCCGTCGTCGCTTTGAGCTGCCCCGCGACGTCGTACGACATTGCGGCATACACCACCACCAGCGCAATCTCCACCGGGGAGTCATCCGGGGTGTATCGGTGAATATTACCCACAATGTTAGTGAAGACCTGGCGCAGCCGCCCCGGGTCGCCGAAGGTTTGAATCTTAGGGAGCGGTCCTTCGATAAACTCTATAACGGAGGCCAGCGGGGTCGACGTCTTGCGTCCCAGCGCGCGCGCCGCGTCTTTGGTGAACCGCAGCGTACCGTACCGAACTGGCCGCACGGGGTCTAAGGCATGCAGGTCTTCTCCGGACTCGCCGAGCGCGGTATCCATGCGCACCTGTCGGGTAACGTCGGCGCCATGGCCCTCGTCCAAGCGCGCCAGACTCAACAAGTCGTTGACCAGCGCCGTCATGCGCGTGCTGGAAGCCTCGATGCGGCCGATTGTCGAATCAGCCCGTTGCAGCGCACCGAGCTCCTGGCGCTGCATGCGGTAAAGCTCCGCGTAACCATGGATGGCAGCCAGCGGGGTGCGCAGCTCGTGACTTGCGTCGGACACGAAGCGCTTCATCTTGGCGTTAACCGCCTCCTTTTCCTGAAAGCTCTCCTCGATCTTGCCCAACATCGTGTTCAGAGACGCGGACAGGGAACCTACCTCAGTGTTCTCCGGTAGGGAGGGTAGCCGCTGGGACAAATCACCTGCCACAATTTTCGCCGCCGTTTTCTCGATGCTTTTGAGGGGCGAGAGCGTGCGCGCAATGATGAGGCTCCCGATGAGGAACGCCAGGACGACGATGACCACGCCCACGACTAGGAAATAGTGTGTGATGGTCGCCACGGTGTCCATGGCATCGCTGAGGGATAGGCCGATGTACAAACACCCTGTCTGACCGCTCGCCTGGCGCACCCAATGCAGCTTAATGACCCGCCACGGTGCGCGAGCGATGACGCGTGAGTCGTACGCGCCCTTCTGCAGAACCGTCGCTTGCAGCGTTGTGGGCACGCCAATCTGTAGCGTACCGGCTTTGCCGTTGCCGGGCATTTTTGGCACTGACACAGAGCCATCGCGCATCACAGGGACTAACGGCGTGCTGACGATGTCATTGTCCGCGTTGCGGATTTGCAGGAAGTAGTTAGTCGGAAGCGGGCCGGTACTCTGCGACAGCGAGTTGACGTTGTCCAGAACCAGCTGCGCCTGTTGCGTCAGTTGGTCATCCGTGCGCCCGACCATGTAGGACCACATTAGTTGCCGCGTCGTCATGCCAACGACGAATAGACCCGCCACCAGGAGGACGAGCAGGATCGAGACCAGCTTCAACGACAGTGGCGTAGCATCGAACCGCCAGCGGACCCATGCGGAGAACTGTTTCCATACCGTTTTCTTTCCGCGTTGCTTTGCTGGTTCCCCCCCGGACTGTGGTATGCCCCCGTCCGACGGCTCCGCCGCGTCGGTCATTGTTTCAGCTCCTCAGGCAAAATCGGCTGGAGGCTACGCTCCAACTATTTTCGTTTAGTGCGCCGGTTTCCGTCTGCTTCCCCAGGCTAGGCAGTCTCACTTCGCCGTCTTCTCGCGAGGCGCGCGGATCATGTAGCCGATACCGCGTTTAGTCTGGATAAGGCGATCGACCTTCTGATCTTCACCGTTCTCGTCGGTATAGGTCACGTCGTCAACCTTTTTACGCAGATAGGAGATGTAGGACTCAACGATAGCCGCGTCCCCGCCCCAGTCGTACTGCCAGACATGGTCGAGAATCTGTGCCTTGGAGACCACGCGTCCCTCATTGTCCATCAGGTAGCGTAAGAGCTTATACTCAGTTGGGCTGAGGTCGACGATTTTGCCGTGGCGGGTCACGTCATGGGAGTCCTCGTTAATCTCGAGATCACCCACGCGAATGATTGGATTGTCTTCTCCCTCCTGGCGGGTGCGGCGCAGAATGGCGCGGATACGCGCAATGACCTCCTCGAGGCTGAACGGCTTGGTGACGTAATCGTCGCCACCGACGGTGAGGCCCATAATCTTGTCCTGGGTGTCGTCGCGGGCGGTTAGGAAAAGGACTGGCGACTCAATGCCTGCTTTGCGGATGCGACGCGTGACCGTGAAACCGTCGATGTCCGGAAGCATGACGTCAAGCACGACCAGATCCGGTTTGCTTTTCTCAATCACTTCGATTGCCTCGGAACCGGTCGAAGCGGAAATGACCTCAAATCCCTGGAAATGCAACGCAGCCATGAGAAGCTGACGAATGGACGGTTCGTCATCAACGACGACGATGGTCGCTTCCTCTTTTTTGTTCATATTCGCATCATTCCTTTGTTCACTTTGCGTTCTCTGAAAGAAAACTGTTACTCTCTATCAAGAGTACAAGATGCCTTTTGTGAGAAACCATCCGTGTAGGTAGTTCATTTCTATAAAAAAGGCAATCTTTTCCGTTTCAATCGGATAAAAGCATATCGTTGTTCTTGCAAGAATCCGACAATTGTTCCATAAAGTACAGATTTCTCCGACCCCCCCTCCCACGAGTCCCGCTGCTGGCGGGAAGTAAGTATGAAATTATTTCTGACCAGACCGTTTTCCGATAGACAAACGAATCGACGGAAAGCTAAAGGCCCATCTGCGTCAACCTGTACCGACAAAGTGGTTAGTAGAGAATGCCAACAACTGCATCACACCAAATGGTGGCCGCCCGCGTGCTTGCCGGGTTTGGAACGACGACGGCAGCGTAGAATAATAACTACCGCGACAGCTACGCCTGCCAGCAGGATGCCGACAACAATGCCGACGATTGTCCAAGCTCGGCGGATAGGCGCTTCGTCGGCCCGGCGCTTGACGGCGTCAATCTCGTTCAGAAATGCGAGGGCCGACTGCGACCAGTCTGGGATCTGGCCTTTCTCCAGTGGCCCCTGCGCCGCATCTGACAGCTCATTAACAGTCCTCTGGCTACGCAGCCAGGACGCTGAATTCCGCGAGACTACCGCCACGAGACGCCCCTCCTGTGAAGCGACGGCCAGCAGAACAGTGTTCGGGACAGGCTTTTGCGCCGTCAGCAGGTCCTCTGCCCAAGCGGCCGGGTCACGCGATGCGTTCGCCGCGTTGTTCTCCAGCTGGATGTCCGAGAAACTAGGGACGTACAACAGCTTAACGGTAACACCGGTCTGTTTCTTTGTGGCGACGATGGCGTTCGAAACCGTCGTGACGGCCGATCCCAGCAGGTTCTGGGTGTCGGTGATGTTGTTGGTTATGCCCGAGGATACCGAAGGCGAGGATGCTTCTGCCGAGCAGGCATCGGCTGGCGCGAAAGCCAGCAACACAATCGATAGCACTAGGCATAGAACGCCCTCGGCAGCACGAATAACAACACCGGCAAACCGGCTCACACCACATCGACGCACAGGTCCGAATCCCTCTCTCTCGGCCAGCGCTCACTTCCTACCGTTCATGGTAGTCGACGCGGAGTTCCGCGCCGGTGAAGATCATCTATCCGACCGCATGAGAGAAGCACCACATGAGCCAGTACCAAAATAGAACCTTTTTGTAGATTGTACCGTCCTTGGTAGCGGTTTCTTTGTCTATCGTCGCCGGTCACGCGACGGTCTTCGGTATGCCTACCAATGTCTCTCCTAGCTGCGTGGTGTTCTGGCACACAGCGACCGCCCAACAATTCAAAAACATGGCGTAACAATGGCACGCCGCGCAGAAATAAAAGATGTTACTGGAGCCACTGCAGAGATATTGGTACAGCTCTCAGCTGTCCGCTCGTAAGCAGGGACGCAGACAGTCCTTCCACTCACTAACAGACAGTAATGATTAGCAAACGGATGACGACCGCTCAGCTGCAGGCAGTGCAAAGAAACAAAAAGCGGGAAGCTTTTGACGAAGCTTCCCGCTTTTTGTTTCAAACTACCGGGCACGGCTCTCCAGGCACCGGTCGCCGAATCAGTAGCCCATGCCGGCCGGCTGTTGGGCTTGATCGTTCTTTGGCTCCGGCTTGTTGGCGACGACAGCTTCGGTCGTCAGGAACAGGCCGGCGATGGAAGCCGCGTTCTGCAGAGCGGAACGCGTAACCTTGACCGGGTCGGCCACGCCGGCAGCCAGCAGGTCCTCGTACTTGCCGGTAGCAGCGTTGTAGCCCTCGCCTAACGGCAGCGACAGGACCTTGTCAAGCACAACGTCGCCAGAGACGCCAGAGTTCTCGGCAATCTGCTTGATTGGGGCCTCAACGGCGCGCAGGACGATTTGAGCTCCAGTCGCTTCGTCGCCCTTCAGCTCTTCCACAGTCGACTTGGCGTCCTTCGCTGCTTCGATGAGCGCGACGCCGCCACCAGGAACGAGACCTTCTTCAATAGCGGCCTTCGCGTTACGGACGGCATCCTCAATGCGATGCTTACGCTCCTTCGCCTCAACCTCAGTGGCCGCGCCAACCTTGATGACGGCAACACCGCCAGCCAGCTTAGCGAGACGCTCCTGGAGTTTCTCGCGATCGTAGTCGGAGTCGGTGTTGTCAATCTCCTTACGGATCTGCGCGACGCGGGCTGCGATCTCCTCTTTGGAGCCGCCACCGGACACGATAGTGGTCTCGTCCTTGGCGACGATAACCTTCTCAGCGGTGCCGAGAACCTCTATATCGATAGAGTCAAGCTTGAGGCCCAGCTCGTCGGACACGACCTGCGCGCCAGTGAGGATGGCCATGTCTTGCAGCATCGCCTTGCGACGATCCCCGAAACCAGGGGCCTTGACGGCGCAAGAGTTGAAGGTGCCGCGAATCTTGTTGAGGATGAGGGTAGCGAGCGCCTCGCCGTCAACGTCCTCGGCCACAATCAGCAGCGGCTTGCCGGTCTTCATGACCAGGTCGGCGATATGGATGATGTCCTGCTGGCTGGAGACCTTGTTGGAGGTGAAGAGAATGTACGGGTGGTCCAGTACGGCAGTCTGGTCGTCCGGGTTGGTGACGAAGTAGGAAGCGATATAACCCTTGTCGAAGCGCATGCCCTCGGTGAACTCGAGGTCGAGACCGAACTTATTGTTGTCTTCGACGGTGACAACGCCGTCCTGGCCAACCTTGTCGAGGGCTTCGGCGATGACGTTACCGACTTCCGGGTCGCCCGCGGAGATGGTCGCGGTTGCGGCAATCTGCTCCTTAGTTTCGACCGGCTTGGCGTGTGCGAGCAGCTGCTTAACGACTTCGGCGGACGCCTTCTCCACGCCGCGACGCAGGGCAATCGGGTTGGAGCCAGCCACGACGTTCTTGAGGCCTTCGTGGACGAGGGACTGGGCAAGGACCGTAGCGGTGGTGGTACCGTCGCCAGCGACGTCGTCGGTCTTCTTGGCGACTTCCTTGACGAGCTCAGCGCCGATGCGCTCGTACGGGTCCTCGAGCTCGATGTCGTTGGCAATGGACACACCGTCGTTGGTGATAGTCGGTGAGCCGTAGGTCTTATCAAGGACGACGTTGCGGCCGCGGGGTCCCAACGTGATCTTGACGGTGTTCGCCAGCTTGTCGAGACCAGCCAGCATATAGGAGCGTGCGTCCTGACCGTACGCAATCATCTTTGCCATGTTGCCTCCTCAAAAGGATAGGTAAGGGAATCACTTGAGATTGGCAGAAGACGCCGTCAGCGCGCGGCAGCTGCCATCTCGAGTGCTACCTGCGAGGTTAGCACTCTGCCCCGGCGAGTGCCAATATCCTCCCCGTTCTCCACCCAGAGCGCAATCCGATCGCCCTCGGGAATACGGTGGGGAAAATACGATGAAAGACAAAAACGGGAAGGCTCGTTAGTGCGGACCCTCCCGTTAGGAAAAGCGAATGAAATCTCAGGCAATCTTCTTTGCCATCGTCGCCTGAAGCCCCTTGGGGCCTTTCTCTGCCTCATACTCGACCTTGTCGCCCTCGTCAAGAGTCCGATAACCGTCGGCTTGGATAGCAGAGTAATGTACAAAAACGTCCTCGGAGCCGTCGTCCGGAGTGATGAAGCCGTATCCCTTGGTTGCGTTAAAGAACTTAACGGTGCCGGTTGCCATATTTACCTAACTCCTTTAAACCGCCACGTATGCGAAAAGCCGTTGCATTTCGAAGAATCACACAGACGGTACTTCAAACGATACCGCGAGGATGCCATCAACACGCATCCCTACCAGCGGAATCGGTGAAGGTTGCCGCTGGTCGACTGTCGGCAAGTCTGCTGCCAAGGGTCAATCGGTCACTAAGATAACCTCGACGGGACTCTGTAGTGCGGAGTTCTGCTGTACCACTGCCGAGATCCCTAACTTCTGGGCCACGGCGTCGGCGGTCGTTTTCTCGGACGCTGAGCTGTACCATACGACGTCTGCCTGTGGACGCGTGCCCGAGTAGTTCTTCGCCTGGACGTTTGTATAGCCGACTGACTCAAGTACGGACGCCGTGCGAGCAGCCAGACCGGCAGCGCCGTTGGCATTGTAGATAGTCACCTGGGAGCTGTAGTTCGGTGTCGACGATGCGGAGGACGTGGCGCTGCTCTGGCTTATTGTGTTCTGGATAGTCGCCGTGGAACTGGGCGTATTGGACGAATCAGACGACGAGTGGGACGGCGCCACGCCGACGGTGGTGGTTGAGTCCGCGGAGGACGATGAGGACGAGCTGGGCGCCTTTTGAGCGGATGATGCCGTCCGCACGCTGGACGTGGGCCTTGTAGCGCCCGAGTTCGTCGACGCCGACTGGAGCTTTCCGCTCCACACCAGCCACGCACACAGGGCCACGACGATGGCAGCAACGGCGGTGACCGCGTAGGGGCGGAAGCGAGCGCCGCGGCTTTTTCTACCGCGGTGGAGACCGACCGGGCCTTCCCGTGGGTTCTCGAACTCGTCGTCGAATGCTGCTTGCTGCGAATGGTCTGTCATGTCTGTCTCCTGGGCCGTCACCATGTTTTGCTTGCCAACGCAATCCTTTTCCAGTGATTCTAAGTGATTCTAGTGGAATGGCCACATGAGATACGAAAAGCTCCGATTGCGCGCGCCATCCGCACCGACCGGCTACGGTGGACAGCATGGTAGAAAAATCGGAACGGGCGCCCCTCGACGCCATCATGGATCCTTCCTGGGCACGGGCGTTGGCGCCCGTCGAAGCGGACATCCGCCGGATGGGTGATTTCCTGCGCGCAGAGATTGCGGCCGGCCGCTCCTATCTTCCCGTGAGCGCGAATATTTTCCGGGCTTTCCGTCTGCCGGTAGACGATGTTCGGGTGCTCATCGTGGGGCAGGACCCCTACCCGACGCCGGGACATCCCATTGGGCTGGCTTTCGCCGTTGCCCCGCATGTTTCACCGCTTCCCCCCAGCCTGCGGAACATCTATAAGGAGCTGACGGACGACGTTCACATCCCGATGCCCACCAACGGCGACTTGCAGCCCTGGATGCGTCAAGGTGTCATGCTCCTCAACCGGTGTTTGACGGTGGGTGCGGGCAAACCCGCCAGTCATCGCGGCAAGGGCTGGGAAGCCGTCACGGAACAGGCGATCCGTGTCCTTGACGCACGAACGGATGCTAATGGCAAGTCGTTGCCGCTGGTGGCGATCCTCTGGGGCCGTGACGCGCGGAGTCTCAAGCCGCTGCTGACACACGCGCAGATTATCGAGTCGGCACATCCCTCGCCACTGTCAGCCCAGCACGGCTTCTTCGGATCGTGTCCCTTCTCCCGCGCTAACGCTGCTTTGAAGCAGATGGGTGCCGAGCCGATCGACTGGTCGCTGCCAGCAGCCCAGCCCACACTGCCAGTGCCGCAGGATGAACCGGAGTTCTAGTCTTCGCGCCCGGCTTTACGTGATTTCTCAAGAGCGATTTGTAGAGTGAAGGTCATGGCTCTATTTCCACCAGCGCCCCTCACGGCGGATGAACAGATGGCAGATCACCCTTTGAACGAGATGCAGCCGGCGCTCACGAGTGACGACACCGAGCGCGCTAAGGAACTGACGGCGCAGCTGCGTCAGCGCTTCTGCACGCGCGTCGTCGGTCAGACGATGCTGCGCGAATCCCTTATCACATCCCTCATCGCCGGCGGCCATGTCCTTATCGAATCCGTCCCAGGCTTGGCGAAGACAACGGCGGCGCAAACGCTCGCCCAGTCGGTCTCCGGTACCTTCAAGCGCATCCAGTGCACGCCAGACCTCATGCCGTCCGATCTTGTGGGGACCCAGATTTTCGATTTTCAGTCGCAGAAGCTTATTACTCAGATGGGTCCGATCGACGCCAACTTCGTGCTGCTCGACGAGATCAACCGTTCCAGCGCCAAGACTCAGTCAGCCATGCTTGAGGCTATGAGCGAAGGTGCCGTCAGCATCGGCGGTCAGCGCATTGAGCTGCCGCAGCCGTTCATGGTCATCGCCACGCAGAACCCGATTGAAGAAGAGGGAACCTACAATCTTCCGGAAGCTCAGATGGACCGCTTCTTTATGAAGACGCTCATGACTTACCCCAGCGCTGAGGAAGAGCAGGACGTGCTGCGCCTGTTGACGTCCCGCGGCACGGACACCTCGTCCGACGCCCCGCTCGACCAGCGCATCGACATCGACGACGTGCAGTTTTTGCGCATCTGCGCCCGGCGCGTCCATGTCAGCGACCAGATTATGAAGTATGCCGTCGACTTAACATCCACGACCCGTGGAACTGGACCGCGCCCGATCAAGGGCTTGGCCCAGCTCGTCCGTCTTGGCGCCTCGCCGCGAGCGTCCATCGCTCTAGTGCGCGTCGGACAGGCCTTCGCCCTTATGAACGGCCGTGACTACGTCATCCCCGAGGATATGAAGACTTTCGCCCACGAGATCTTGCGCCATCGTATCCTGCTGACATTCGAAGCAATGGCCGACAACCTGGCCAGCGACGAGGTCGTCGACAAGGTACTCGAGGTGGTCCCGGCCCCATGAGCAAGGATCCCATCCGTACCAAGCTGGAGGTGTTTGGATCGCATCTGACGCTCCCTGTCGCGCGCGCAGCACTCGGCTCACTCGAAGGCGAGCACGGCTCTAACCAGTATGGCCATGGCTATGACTACCTCGATCTGCGTCCCTACGCCCCCGGCGACGAGGCGGCACTCATCGACTGGAAAGCCAGCGGCCGCGCCGGCAAACCGATCATCATCAATAAGCAGCGTGAAGTCAACAACGCGGTCTGGCTCATGCTCGACGTCAGCTCCCAGATGGGAGCCACGGCGCGCAGCGGCGAGACCCTGCTCGACGTGGCCGCCAACGCGTTACGCATGTTCGCGCTCCTCAGCCTCAAGCGCTCGGACAGCATTTCCCTCGTCCTGGCGGATTCGCGCACCATCACGCGTATCCCCTTCACCGGCGAATACCCTAAATTTGACCACGTGCTGACCAATTCCCTCGCAGAGCTACATCCGGCGCCACGCGACCTAACGTCTATGCTGCGCTACGCGGAAGGCATTCGCTCGCGCAACAGCCTAGTTGTCATCGCTAGCGATGACAGCGCTATGGACGCACGCCACGAGAAGCTCATCGCCACGATTTCCCAAGATCACCCGCTCGTGTTCATCTCCGTTGAACCGGTCAACCCCTTCGACCCGACGAATCGTCGCATCCAGGACGCGCAAAATGGCAAGCTCATGCCGGCTTTCCTGCAGAGCGGCAAACTCGCCCGTGAAATCGACACCCGCTCTCGCGTCCTGGCACTAGCCTTCGACCGTGCGCTGGCCCGTCACGGTGACACACTGCTGCGCGGCGGCTCGAGCGACGAGATGCTGACGAACTTCATCCGTCTCGTGTCGACGCGGCGCAACGGCATGCGTCCCCACCAGGAGAGCTTGTTGCCCCGTCTGCAGAAGGAGATGACTGCCTCATGACAGTGCCGCACATCGACAACGTCGACGCCTTCCTGTGGTGCGCCGTAGTTCTTATTGTCCTCGCGCTAATTGCCATCGTTGTCGCCTGTCTGCGTCCCCGCCGCCGACAAGGGCGCAAGCCTAAGCAGTGGCGCCACAGCGTCACGCATTCGGCTAGCCAATGGGATGCCGACATCGAAAAGATCCGCTCCTCTTACCAGGCTGGCGACATCACCGAGACGGAGGCCTATGCGAGCCTTGCTAGCATCGCCCGATCCTTCGCCTCCGAACGCCTAGGGACCGATCTGACGTCCAACACGCTGCTGGACCTCAATCGACGCCACCAGGTCAGCAATAAGGAGCATTTTGATGCTTTCAAACAAACCATCGCCGCTCTGTACCCGCCCGAGTTCGCCGACGCCAGCCGCAACCGAGACGCCGGCGAAGCGAACGTTGACGCGGCAGCCGACTGGGTCGAATCGCTGATTGGTAGGTGGATTGCATGAACGGCTTCGTTTGGCAATGGCCTGTCGTTCTCATTGTTGGCGCGGTCCTCATTGTTCTGCTTGTCCTGCTGATCCTGTGGCTAACGCGCCGATCGGCCAATAAGCCGGACCCCGGTCGGCTGCTTAGTCCTGAGAAACGCCTCAAGGCCACGCTGGCTGCACAGAACGAACAGAATGCGAGCGCCTCCGATATCCTCAATGGCCCAGGAAAGACCTCCCACGTTAAGAAGCAGAAGGACCATCTTTTTACTTGGGGCCTGAAAGGCCGCATCACAGCTTCTCCCAGCGCGGCGCGCTATCGCGCCTACCGTATCGGTGTGGCTGCCGGCAGTGTTCTAGCCTGCTGCGCGCTTGTCGGATCCGTGTGCCTGGCCGCCCGGCCCAGCACCGTTATGCCGTTGGAATCTGCTAGCTCCTCACGTGACATCGTGCTGTGCCTTGATGTTTCTGGCTCCACGCTACCGTTCGACCAGCAGGTCATCGCTAGCTACTTGGAACTTGTCCAGAACTTTAAGACCGAGCGCATTGGCATGAGCATCTTCAACTCTACGTCCAAGACTGTCTTTCCGTTAACCGACGACTATTCCTTAGTCAAGCAGGAGTTGCGCTCCGCATTGACGGCTCTCGACGGCGTAGCCACCCAGCAGAGCATCAACAACATGACGCCGAAGCAGTATCAGAACCTCTCGAATTTCCTGTCCGGGACACAGGACCGCAAGAACGCCACGAGCCTCATCGGCGACGGTCTGGTCAGCTGCGAGGCGATGTTCCCCGGATTTTCCGCCTCTGCGCAGACAACCCAGGCGCGTGTTTCGCCGGCCTCCATCGTCTTAGCCACCGATAACGTGCTTTCTGGCACGCCGATTTATACGCTGCACCAGGCGATGACCCTAGCTAAGCGCAATTCAATCCGTGTCGATGGCCTGTACACTGGCGACAACCAGTCGCTTAACGCCGCTACGACCTCGGAGTTCCGTCAGCAGGTCAAGTGGGAAGGTGGGACCTTCTCCACGCGGCAGAACGGGCAGTCGGTAGACCAGCTGGTTCATAGCATCGAAAAGCAGAAAATTGAGCAAAAGGCCAAGGAACAGACCGTCGACCTCGACGACCAGCCAGACCCGTGGATTCTGGTTCTCGGGCTGCTGTTTGCGGTACTCTTCCTTGTGATGGGATGGGTGAAACGATGACCTTTGTGCCGCTTCTCAACAACTGGGTCGTCACCATTATCTTCGACGTCGTTGTCCTCGCTGCATTCTGCGTAGGCCTATTCCTCTTCCTGCGCACCCATGGCCACTCCGATTCGACCGTCCTCGACTGGACACGCCGCGGACTTATCGCCTTGGTGCTGGTCGTGATGAGCCTGGGTCCGACCGTGGCCGTTACTAACTCGTCGCAGGTTGTCACTGGGACCGACGTCTTCTTCGTCATCGACATCACCGGCTCCATGGCTGTTGACGATGCAACCTACGGTTCCCCCACGAAGATTACGCGCCTGCAAGCAGCAAAGGATGCCGTCAACGGCATTGTCTCCCTGTACCCGGGCGCGAACTTCGCCGGTGTCACGTTTGGTGCCTCCGCAGACCTCGCCGTCCCGCCAACTCCGGACACTGGAGCCATCCATGACTGGGTGGACGGGCTCCAGGTTGAGCCAACGGCCGTGTCAAACGGCACGCACCTGAGCGAGCCGGTCAACACTCTGCTGCTCGCCATGCAGAAAGTCCATCAAGAGCATCCGAACAACACCATCGTGCTGTACTTCATCTCCGACGGTGAGCAGACGTCCACTATCCCGCAGGCTTCCTTCAGTCCGCTGCGGCAGTTCGTCGACGCTGGAGCAGCGCTGGGCGTCGGCTCCACCGCCGGCGGCAAGGTGCCGTACATCGCCGCCGGGGCTGTGACGAGCGCCCAGGATGGCGACGAATGGATTGACAATCCG
The DNA here is from genome assembly GCA_017386585.1 of Aeriscardovia sp. Classification (GTDB taxonomy): domain Bacteria; phylum Actinomycetota; class Actinomycetes; order Actinomycetales; family Bifidobacteriaceae; genus RGIG7107. The sequence goes on along the minus strand of JAFNPO010000099.1, from coordinate 16,855 downwards.
AAGACGCACCAGCCGGCCATTTCTAAGGAGGATCCGAAGAACCTTCAGCAGATTGGCGAACAATTCGGGGGAACATCGCTGATGCTGAACGCCACGAACACCGTCCGCAAGCTCACCCCTGACGCCTCGCACAGTTACCTTGTTGAACAAACGCGCCGCAAGCACTCGCAGCGCGACATCACGGTGTGGCCGTACGCGATGGTACTTTCGCTGCTGTGCCTGTGGGAACTGGGCATCGATTTCTACCGCCAGAGGAGGTTCCAGTGACAGCCAAACGTTCCACAGTGCTCCGCATCATCGTCAGCGTCCTGTGCGCCCTCGTGTTCCTCGCCGCCGCGGCGGCGGCGCTGTTGAACTGGTCGGTGTCACGCCGTTATAACGCCACAGCAGCGCTGCTGCAGAGCAATATAATCTCCGCTTCTCAGAAAGACCCAGACATCTCGGCACTGCAGCGCTCCCAGTCGCAGGTCAATGAGCAGCTGGCGTCAGAAGCGTCGACGTCGTTGTTCCAGGCACGGCGTGTCAGCAAGGCCATCCGCTCGGCTCAACAGGCCAGCAAGTCGCTAGACGTCAAGCTCACGACAATCCAGAAGAAAAACGAAGAGGCTGCCGACCAGAACGTTAAGCAAGCGGGTGCCTCCCCAGCGCCGTCCTCGTCGACTTCATCGCCGTCTTCGTCGTCGCAATCGACGGACGCTGCACGGAATCAGGCGATTCAGGAAGCGCAGGAACGGACGCAGGAATCGCAGGATCAGACGAAACTGGACTCCCTGCTGCGACAGAACACTGTGAACGACTCTTCGACCGCCGACGGCACCGCTGCTGCGCCAACACACGTCACCACGACGCAGCCCTGGTAATCCGAACGCTCGCATCCTTCGACTCCTTTTCTCATGGCTATCCCTCGGATCGGCTGATGACCCTGAACCTATCCGAATCATTGCTGTTGCTGCGAACGCCTGGTTTCTTCAGCCCCTGGGTGAACTCCCGGAGGACGGATTCGCTGCCTGAACGACGCTGTGTGTCGCTTCCACAGCAATTGGCGGCATTGAAAATTTGGGTGAGTAGGCGTTTCGCCAAGGCGAAACGCCTACTCAATGCCAGCGACCGACTGCTGCTGGCACCAGTACTCGGGGAGAGGAAAATTCTACAAGCATCGATAGCATCATTCCTTCCTGCTGTCAACGAGCCGACCAACCTGCTAGCTCCCCTAGTGCTCAAGCCCTGTTTCAAAGCGAAATCCATTCTGTTGAGATTCGCACGGCGTGTCTGAGCGCGTTCTTTCTGCTGGCAGGCTTATCCAGCAATACCCTAACCGTCCCCACCCAGAAAAATTGTTCCTTAGGTACCGTCACTGTGCGGCACTATCAGGCACTGTCCGAAGCAAACCCCGAGGTGGTCTGCCCTCAGGAACTAACTCAAACCATTTGGAATCACTGATGAGCAGCTGCAGAATCTCCAGCTGATAAGCGCAGCAACGCCAACCCACACGCTGCGGGGGACGACCGGCCGGTTAACACAGTGAGCCTCGCAGGCAATGCTGCGACCTGCAACGTCGCGCCCATCGTGACGGCCAGTTTTTCCATCGTCGGGCATACTATCCGAGAAACCGTAGCTGAGCAGCCTTGAGAGAACAACAGCACCCCTCCTTGTTCTCGATAGGATCACCACTTCGGTGAATCCTGCCCGCTATCGCGCCCAGGATTAGACATTCCTAACGAGGGTGTGTAGCCATGCGGAATAACGGGTTTGGACGAGAAGGACCGGTCGGAGTCTATGCACGGGCTAAAACGCCACCGAGAGAATTGATGGATATCCCATCTGTCACGTTAACCCTTCTGTCGAACGAGATAAACGTCATTGCGGGAACACATTGGACGACCAACTCACCGAGATGCGGCATTTCATGCCCTTGAAGCTGTTTAATTCTCTCCGAAGCCTGAAATGGCTGTTACCGAAGTAGGCTGGAACTATGGATTTCTCCCACTGTAAGCCGCCTATCGCGCTCAATCCCCTTGACGGCCGCTACGCGCGTTACACGCGACCGCTGGTCAACTGGCTTTCGGAACCGGCCCTGAACCGCGAGCGCCTGGTGGTCGAGACCGAATGGCTCGTCTACCTGACAGACCATGCTGGCGACCTGGGGCTGGACGGCGTTGAGCCGCTGTCCCTCGATGAGAAGGACTACCTGCGGAGCATCCCGCGCAACTTTGGTCCGAAGAGTGTCAGGGAGCTGTACGACCTCGAGAAACGGACGAGGCACGACGTCAAAGCCATCGAATACTACTGTGACCGTCGGCTTAGAGAAGCTGAAACTGCGCTGAGGCGTTCTACGGAACTGACGCGGTTGCGACCGCTGGTCCACTTCTGCTGCACGTCTGAGGACGTCAATAACCTTGCCTATGCCCGCTGTGTACGCGGGGCGGTGACACAGATCTGGCTGCCGGCGTTGGACCGGGTCATCGCGTTCCTCAATCAGGCTGCTCACGACGAGGCCGACGTCCCGATGCTGGCGATGACGCACGGCCAGCCGGCGATGCCCACGACCTTGGGCAAGGAGGCGGCTGTGACAGCGCACCGGCTCAAGCGTCAGCGCCGACGCGTTGCTGGCCAGAAGTACCTGGGCAAGTTCAACGGTGCGACGGGGGTGTTCGGTGTACATCGCGTGGTCCTACCGGATGTCGACTGGCTGGCCATTTCCCGTGATTTCGTGGAAAACCGAATGGGTTTGTCCTGGAACCCTTGCACCACACAAATCGAAAGCCACGACTGGCAGGCCGAACTCTACGGGGCTGTCTCCCACACCAACCGCGTTTGTCATGGGCTGTGCGTCGACTGCTGGATGTATGTCTCACGCGGCGTCTTCCGGCAGATTCCCGTTCCCGGTGCGACGGGCTCTTCCACCATGCCGCACAAGGTTAATCCCATCAGCTTTGAGAATGCGGAGGCCAACTTTGAGCTTTCCTGCGCTCTATTTGATGAGTTGAGCGCTGCTTTGGTTGAATCGCGGTGGCAGCGCGACCTCACCGATTCCACGATGTTGCGCAACATTGGCATGGCGTTCGGCTACTCCCTGCTCGCGCTGACCAACCTACTACGCGGAATGCGGTCCATCGAGCCGGACAAAGCGTTCCTCGAGCAAGAGCTGGACGCGCATTGGGAGGTCTTAGGAGAACCCATCCAGACGGTGATGCGCGCCCAGAGCCTCGCCGGCGACGCCAGTCTGGACCGTCCCTACGAGCGAGTCAAGGACGCACTGCGTGGCGAAACAGCCAGCCGCGACGCTATCCATGCTCTGCTGGAACGATTCTCTCTGCCGCCGACCGCGCGCGAACTGCTCCTGTCTCTGTCGCCTCGTGACTGCACGGGCCTGGCGTCTGCCATCGCGCGCACGGAATCCCAATTAGACTGGAAAGCCTCTCCGACTCCCAGCGAAAGCGCAGGAAAAAAGTGAAAACAGCGAATACATCCGGTGAACCTGTCGACGCGTCCGCCGCATCGCAGCCCGTGTCTATCGTCGACTCCGCTCCAAAACGGGTGCGTGACTGGAGTAACCTCGTCAGAGCAGTGATTGCCTTCGCGTTTACGATCCTCGTCCTTGTCGTCGCCGTCTGGCTACGGGAAACAGCCAGCGGTATCGAAGGCGACGTGCGCCATGCCGGCACCAATTTGCACTGGCTCGTTCAGCTGCCGCTTGCGTTCATCCTGTCACTGACGATGGTGGGCATTGTCGCCGTCGTGTTTGTCCAGCTTCTTATGGCTAAGCTGTGGCTACCGTCCGTAACGGCTGCGAGTGGTTTGTTCGCTGGCTTCCTCGTTTCCAGCGTCTTCGCCTTCGTTATCCTCCGCTTCCCCACCAGTCCGTTGGGTACGCTCATCACTCATGCCAGCAATTGGTTTGGCACCGGACCATTTGAGCTATTCACCACCATTGGAGCCTTCCTGACGGCTGCTAACAACCGCAGCATTCGCACCCGCATTCGGTGGACGTGGGACGTATTCTATGCGCTGGCCTTCATCGTTCTCGCATCTGGAGGCATCACCCTGACGAGCCTGCTTGTCTCCTTGTCCATGGGCTACGCTCTAGGTCTAGCGCTTCGTTTCTCGATTGGTACCCCCAGCACCGGAGCCTGGGGTCAGCAGCTGGTGACCGCGCTGCAGGGTGTTGGCTTCGACCTTGTTTCACTCGTCCGGCAATCCGACTGTCCTGACAAGGTCCCGAGCTTCATGGATGACCTGTCGGACCTGTCGCGCCTCTATACGGCGGTGACAAAGGACGGTCGCCGACTCGTTGTCTCCGTCAACGACGAACAGGAGCATGCCATCGACTACCTCTCACAGCTATGGAAGACCGTCACTATGGAGGGTCTAACCATCCGCAAGGACCGTTCCGCTCGCGACATGACCGAGCATCATCTGACGATGCTCTTGAGCTTGGGGCGCATTGGGCTACCCGTACCGGATCCTATCGCTATCGGCGCGACTGGTGAATCCACGTTCCTCGTTTTCAATCAGCCGGAGCATCCCGTCAAGCAAGCCGACTTGGCGGCGTTATCCGACGGTGACGTTGTCCACCTGCTGACCGATATGGAGACTGCACACAGTCACGGCATTTCACACCGAGAGCTAACACCCGCCTGCATCGGCCGCGCCGCCGACGGGACTCCGGTCATCGGCGGTTGGTCCTACGGTGACATCATCTCCACGAACGCCCACAAGCAAATCGACCGCGTGCAGCTGCTGGCTCTGCTCAGCACCGCCCTCGGTATCGACCGGACAATTAGCCTGGCACAGAAAGTGATGACACGCCAGCAGCTGGCATCCATCGCCCCCTATACCCAAAGCATCGCCGTGCCTAAACCCACCAAGCAGGCCACCGGCTGGAATAAGCATCTGCTCAAGACTCTGCGTTCCGACCTGGAGGCCCTGAACCCTACGGAAAATTTGGAGGCCGCTCAGCCGGTGCAGCTGGCGCGTTTCAGCGTGCGTCGCTTCGTCACGGCTCTGCTGGTGGTTGTCGCACTCGTCGTCGTGTTTACTCAGCTCAACTTTGAGCAGGTTATCAAGGCTGTCAAGGATGCCGATCCGTGGTGGGGTCTGGCCGGTTTCCTCATCGGGCTAGTCTCTTGGTCCGGCTCGGGCATCGCCTTCGGCTCTTTTATCGATCCCGATAAACGCAAAGGACACTACCTCGGCATCCTAGGAACACAGGCTGCTGCCAGCTTCACGGCAGTGTCCATGCCGGCTCTCGCCGGACCGGTCGCTGTTAACTTTACCTTCCTACGCAAGATCGGTTACCAGAGCACGCGTGCCACTGCCATCACGTCCGCTGACATGGTAGCCGAGTTCACTACTACGCTCCTCATGTTCATCATCCTGGGCGTCTTCACCGGTCAAAACGCCTTGCAGAACGTGCTACCCGGCAAGACAGTCATCATCGTTATTGGGCTGCTGGGAGCAGCCTGCGCCGTGGCCATGATCATCCCGCCGGTGCGCGTCTGGGTACACAACAAAGTCGTGCCGACGTTGCGCTCGTACAGCCGTCAGCTCCTAGAACTCTTTTCCCATCCCACCACGCTGCTGATTTCGATGTGTGGCTCTATCATCCAAAATACGACACTAGCCATGGCTTTCTGGTTTTCGCTCTTCGCGTTCAACTACCACGCCGACTTCATCGAGACCATCTTCCTCTTCCTCCTGGCGAACGCAATCGGCCAGGCCATTCCCACGCCGGGCGGTCTGGGTGCTATCGAGGCCGTTCTGTCGGCGACATTCATTGGAATTGGTGTGCCGCCCACCATCGCAGTGTCCGCTACGCTTCTGTTTCGCGTCGAGACTTACTGGCTGCGCATGGTGCTCGGCGGCATCTACATGAAATGGATGGAGAAAAAGAACCTGCTCTGACATTGTTTCATTGTGAGCAGATTGCAAACAAAAACCCTATCAACCGCGTCATTTCAAGGTTTCTACGTATTCAGAGTTATGATTTAACCGCATTTGGGCGCCACGGCGACAACTCCATGAAAGCGTCGTCCGCCCTTCCCACTTGAGAAGTAAGGAACACATCATGGCGTACAACAAGGCGGATCTTGTTTCTAAGGTCGCGCAGAAGTCCAATCTCACCAAGGCCCAATCAGAAGCGGCAATTAACGCGTTCCAGGAAGTTCTTATCGATTCCCTGAAGAGCGGAGAAGGCCTCAAACTCACTGGCATCTTCTCCGCGGAACGCGTCAAGCGCGCCGCGCGCACCGGCCGTAATCCGCGCACAAACGAGATCATCAAGATTCCGGCTCGCTATGGCGTCAAGCTCCAGGCAGGCAGTCTCCTGAAGAAGGCTGTTTCCGAGTGACGTTCCCCTCCAGACGGGCGTAGGTCCGCTCCGCACACCACCTACCGGTAATTTAGACACCGAGGTCTGGCACTATCTGGGTGGCGGAATTCAAACAATGGAGACATTCCTAGAAAAAGGGCCGACGCCCACAGCGCCGACCCTTTTCTTACATCCTCTTCCGTTTTCCCTCCATCAGCGCCGCGCCCGCTTCAGACCCAGTTCCGACCTACCGTGCATTACTGACAAGCCAACCAGCCAATCGATGAGGGCAGCCAGCAATATAATGGCACAGATAACCAAGATCGCCACTTCGCACACGACAAGCATGTGTAAAACAAGGCACCAGCGAGTCCCGAAAAAGTGTCCGAACGCTAGCAGCAGAGAGTCCCAGACCACCGAGTCGGCCAAGATCAGCAATAGGAAACGCAGGAAGTTCATCTTCGCAAAGCCAGCAAAGACGCACACCAGCGAGCGTACAACTGGAATGAATCGCCCGATCACTACCAACGCAGACGCGTGGCGCTTAAACCGCTCGTTGAAACGAATAATCCGGCCCACTCGGAGGCCCGGTAGGCGCCGACAAATGGACACTAGACGGCCCATGCTGATAGCACGGCACACGAAGTACACCATGGACGAGCCAATCATAGTGCCAATCAGTGCCCAAATGACAGCACACACCGGCGAGAATGCGCTTTCAGCGGACGCGAAACCAGCCATCGGCAGGATCACTTCGCTAGCAATCGGCGGGAAAATGCTTTGCGCCAGCTCACCGAATCCGACGGCCGGCGCTCCGACGATGGTGAACAAGCGTAGAATCCACGTGGTGACGCGCGCAATCAAACCGGCATCGAACAAGCCGCACGGCACAACGGCCGCTGCAGCGGCCTCAGCAATGAAAGACGAAGCGATCATGCCTCCATTGTGCTCCGCCCTGGGTTCCGGTGCGAAGTAGAAAGCGGTTCCGCGCTGGAACAACACACGCGAGTCCACTTCCCGTCGACGAATCCGCGTCGGATTCACGTCAGTTCCGAGTCAGCAGGCTGACGAACATCATGTCAGTGTCGTGCGGCGCGGATAGCAGCTGAACGTCGCCCGTGCTAGCGACGGGAACCTTTGGAGCAGCCACCTTCATCGCGGCAGCAGCATCAAGCCGGCGCACAGATGGGTCAGCGGCGAGAACCGCGTCCACAATGGCGCGCGTTTCTTCGAGGACCGGCGAGCAGGTGACGTACGCGACGAGACCGCCGGGACGTACCAGCAGCGTCGCCACTGTCAACAGCTCCTTTTGCACGCTGGCTAGGTCAGCGATGTCGGACTCGCGCTTTGTCCAGCGCGCTTCTGGACGGCGACGCAACGCTCCTAGTCCGGAGCACGGAACGTCGACCAGAACACGGTCGAATAGGCCGTCGCGCGACGGATTGTAATCGCGCCCGTCTCTTTCAGTGATGGTGGATACTGTGTCCGTTAGTGCGCGTACCGCGTCGCGGACGAGCTGGGCGCGACGCGGTACTGGCTCATTGGCCTGAACCACGATGTTGCGCTGACGTGCGACAGCGGCCAACATCGCCGTTTTTCCGCCCGGGCCAGCGCACAAGTCCAGCCAGCGTTTCTCTGTCCCTAATCCGGGCAGCGGAGCCATCGCAGCGGTCAGTGCTGTCAGCTGGCTGCCTTCATCCTCCACGCCAGCCACGCCGGTATGGACGGCAGGTAGCGATCCTGGATCTACGCCTTTAAGCCTGAGTGCAAAGGGCGACCACAAACCGGACTCCCCTTTGGCCCGGTATGGGATCTGGCTCAGAATCTCCTTCGGCGTCATCAGGCCGGGCCGAACCGCCAGGGTCACCGCCGGCGCCTGGTTGTCAGCGGACAGTACCTGCTCCAGAGTTATTTTCGCTAACGACGGATCGGCGGCAGCGGCCGCCTGCAGCGAGCGATCCAGTCGCTCAACAATCCAGCGCGGATGGGAATAGCGGACGGCCAGCCTTCCATACCGGTCTTCCTTTGGGATACGAGAAACGACCAGCGCCTCCCACTCTTGACGCCTACGTGCTGTCACTACGCGCAACACTGCGTTAACGAAGCCGGACTGTCGGGTCAACTTTTCACGGCGCGCCACCGTCATGGAACTGGAGACAACAGCGTAGGCTGGAACAGCCATAAATAGCCACTGGTAAACCCCCAACCGTAGAACGTCCAGAACTGCCGGATCAATCTTTGAGCAAGGGCGTTTGGCTGCCGCCGAGATAACCGAGTCACACAAGCCAAGCCAGCGCAGGCAACCATATGTCAGCTCTGTAGCAAAAGCAGCGTCACGACTATGGACTTGACGGGTCCGTAACTCCGCCGGCAGCAGAAGATTGGCGAACGAGCCGTCGCGGCGAACCCGTTCTAGCACACAGAAAGCGACAATCCGCGACGTGACGTCAATGTCATTAGACACCGCGCGCCTGGCTTCCCAGACGGGCGCCCCTCCCCCAGTCAGCGCCAGACATCGTCTTCTTTCCCTGTGCTGTTACGCGCAACAGCTCCACCGCATCCACATCGTTGCCGGCATCAGAACCGCCGCACAGCACCCACACGTGCTTCTTCGAGACGACGAACTGACCCGCTTTGGCGTTTTCCGCAGACACACCCGCAGCGGTGCAGGCGGACCGGAATGACGGATCCTGTGTGTCCGCGACGGATAGGCGGTCGACGCGCAGTAGAACCGGAGCCTTCAGCTGCGCCGACTCGACGGTACACCACGCCCCCGGGTTGGGGTTGCAGGCGCGTGCCCGGCGGCTGACGACCGTGGACGGCAAACGGAAGTCGATATGGGCATCGTCTTGGGTGATCTTCGCCGCCCGCGCATGGTCAGCGGGAACTTCATCCAGGCCATTCTGGTCGCGTAGCTCGGCGGTGCCGGCGCCTAAACGGTCGAATGCTTCGGACAAAACTCGAGCCCCACTGACGGCTAGCTGCTCCATCAACTCGCCGGATGTTGGCTCACCTTCGATGGGAAGCGTCCGCTGCAGGAGGATCGGGCCTTCGTCCATGCCGGCGGTCAGACGGAAGACGGTGAGACCCGTTTGCGCGTCGCCGTTCCAGATAGCCCGCTGCACGGGAGCCGCGCCGCGCCACAGCGGCAACAGGGAAAAATGCAGGTTGTACCAGCCGCCAGGAACCGCGTCAAGGACCGGTTGGTACAGGATTTTGCCGTACGCGACAACCGCGGCAGCGTCGAGGTTCGTCGTGGCGACTTTCCTGGCGAAACTGGGGTCCCGTGGGTCGTCCTCCCAGACAGGGATCCCTAACCGTTTGGCGGCCTGTTTCACCGGACTTGCTGTTCGATTCCGTCCCCTACCGCGGACAGCGTCGGGTCGGGTCAGTACGGCAACGACCTCGTTGCGCGCCGCTAACGCCTCAAGACTAGGGACAGCTGCTTGTGGCGTCCCAGCGAACAGAATGCGCATTCCTCACTCCTCCTCGCTGCTGGGTTTAACCTCGTCGCCGGCAATAAGCCGCGGCAGGTCTACGCCCAGACGAATCAAGTCGCGGCGGATTCCCGTGGATCCGTGCGCTAGAATGCCGTGGAAGCCGACAGCTTCAGCGGCCTCGACATTCTCCTCGTGGTCGTCGATGAACGCCGACTGTCCAGCCTCAATACCGAAGCGTGTCAGTGCCGTCTCATAGATGTCACGATGCGGCTTGATCTGACGCACATCGCCAGAGATGACCATATCCTCGAGCAAGTGGAGCGCTGGCAGAGCATCGGAGTCTCGCACAAGACGGAAAGTATCCATCGACCAATTCGACAGGCCGTAGACGTGACAGCCGGCAGCCTGAACGTCGGCGACTAGTTGGCGGGCGCCCGGCATCTCACCTTCGATAGCATCGCGGAAGTGATCGATGTACCACTGCATCATGTCACCCCATAGATTGCAACCTTCCTCGCGGACGAATGTGACGACTTTGTCCAATGGCTCGCCGAGGTCGCCCATCGCGTTAGCGCGGCGGAACGTCTCGCTGCTGTCAAACTCTGCGATGGTCTGCAGCGAATAGCGACTCATAAGAGCGCTCCGAACATTCCAGTGGATGAGGACGCCACCGAAATCAAAAACAACGTTGCGGATATCAGACTCCATATGTGACCTTTCTTCTCCTGCCACCATATTCTTCCCTCCTTGGGCGCGATTCCTCCGCCATGATGTCAGCCGGCCTCCGGCTACCGATGGTGCAGATCCTTAGGATCCACCCAAAACCGCAGTTCGCCCGGATTTCCCTTCCGATAGTGCTCCGCGACCGCGTTGGACAGCCGTTTCACTAGCGTGCCGCGCTCTGTTTCAGAGACTCTGACAATAGCACGGACACGGTCCGTGACGCCGACTAAAGATCGGTTCCTTTCCGTTTCCGGTTCCGGAATGGGAACTGGCCCCATCACGGCGGGCACGCCGTCGACAAGGGACAAGTCCCCGCCGCGAGCGCCGATGGCGTCCAAGCAGCCTTCCACCGCTTGGCGGCTACCCCAGATGCTGGCCGTGGCGACGAACGGCGGCAGCCGCAGCTCCCGTCGTTCATTACAGTCAGCGCGGGCCAGGATACGCGCGTCCCAGGCGACGAAGGACCGGGCCATGTCCGGATCGCAATCCCCCGCCAGAATCGCTTGGCCTCCTTGTTCGGCGGGTACAACGAGCGCCGCAGCCGACATCCATGATTCGAGCGCATCCTCGCGAGCGTCCAGGTTTCCGGCCGACGACACTGCCCATGGGTCCAGTACAACGCAACAGCGGTATCCTAATCGGTTTGTATTCCCGTGTCGATTCTCGTGGCCAGTTTGGTCTGTCCTGCCATCGCTTCCCGCGGGGGGTACGACGGACGGTAATGCCCCGGGCGGCGCAACAACAATGACGGGAGCATCGGCGATCATCGGCGGATTTATAGCTCCGGGCGCCGGTTTGGTCGCTACGATAATCGGCACGTCGCGTACCAAGTTCGCTAGGTCTCGCGCCGTTGCCTGCGTTCCTAGGCGGGCTGTTAGCAACTGACGTCCGCCGCAGCCCGAACATTTCCAGGATTCGGCGACTGCGCCGCACCACGCGCAAACAGGTACGGCAGCTTCTTCGCGCCGCAAAGGTCCGTCGCATCGGCCGCACCGGGCCTGGCGGTGGCAGCTGGCACAAGCCAGAACCTCAGCAAAACCTTCCATTGGAACGACCACCAGCGCCGGGCCGGTTTCTACAGCCTTTGTTAGGACTGTGACGACAGCGTGCGGAATACGGGCGAATGCTGTCGCGTCTCCGGCGGCCTGTGCGGCTTCTGGCGACAGCCAGCACAACCGTGGACGGACGCGGGCCAAGGCTGCGTCCAGCGGATGAATTTCCAGAACGTCGGGGGCCGCGGATTCTTTCTGCAGGACAGTGCTACGAGCGAACGCCATCGAGACGAAAAGACCGTCCTGCTCCTTTGCACGCACGCGCAGCACGTCGTGGACGTTGGCATACGGGGCGAACCCGTCGCTGTTCTGGTAGACGTTGTCGTCGACAGCGAGGAAGAGCGAGGGGCCGGAGACGGGCGCGTACATCGCCGCCCGCGTACCGATGGCGCATGTCACGATGCCCGCGGAGCAAGCGCAGAAGGAGCGGTAGCGAACCTCTGGCTTGTCCGCGGAATCAAAGATGGCATACTGTGAGAAACCCCATCGAGTCAGTTCCCGCCGCACGGCCAGCAGGGCAGCACGTCCTGGAAGGACAGAGATGACACCCCGGCCGCGCCGCTGCGCCGCGACGATGAGCCACGCCACGTCGGCGGCCCAACGGTTCGGGCCGGGCAGCACGTCCCAAACGGCTTCCCGCACCGTGGACATATCGAGGGCGTCCAACAGCTCTCGGACTCCGGAGTATCCGTCCAGCTCACGACGCGTCTCCGTTTCTAGTTCTGTCGCCGCCGACGGAACCAACTTTTGTCGCCGCTGTTCCCTAGCGATAGCACCCAAATCTGCCCACGGCCGTTCCGTCTCGACACCGGCAACACGCGGTGGAACGGCGAGACGCAAGATATTGGCTAACGTTCCACCGAAGAACCGTGCGATTGCCTCGACGTCACGGCAATACTCCCTGCTGAGCCGCGGCGCGTCAGCCAGGACACGATCGAGGAACCGCAGGCGCCCGGATGGCGTGTCTGACTTGTCGACTCGTTTCCAGATGACGCCGTTCATCAGGCGGCCGCCAAAGCGGACGCGGACCCACGTTCCTGGTAGCGCAAGCATGTCATTTTTCTCGGAGACTAGATAATCGAAGAATCGTCCCAGATGCGGCGCCTGCACGTCCACGACGACACGAGCTACTGGCAAATGCTCGGCTGGACGGGGTTGGGTAGCGGTCTTTTTCGCCGTCCTCGGGTGCTTGTGGATGGCAAGGCCATGCAGTGCTGGTTGTTCGGCGACGACCCGGGCGTCTGCGGATGAACTGGTTGCCATCAGCGGATAGCGGCGCGCAGAGCATTGGCCTTGTTTGTCTTTTCCCACGTGAAATCAGGATCTTCTCGGCCGAAGTGCCCGTAGGAGGCAGTCTTGCGGTATATCGGACGTAGTAGGTTTAGCTCGTCAATGATGGCTGCGGGACGCAGATCGAAGACTTGGCGTACGGCTGTTTCGATCTGGTTACGGCTCACGCCGGCTACCTCCGTACCGAATGTTTCGACGTTGATGGCCACTGGGTTGGCCATGCCGATAGCGTAGGCAATCTGGACTTCGGCAGCGTCGGCCAGGCCGGCGGCGACGATATTCTTGGCGACCCAGCGTGCTGCGTAGGCTCCGGACCGGTCGACCTTGGATGGGTCTTTGCCGGAGAACGCGCCTCCACCGTGGTGGGCTGCGCCGCCATAGGTGTCAACGATGATTTTGCGGCCGGTCAGACCCGCGTCTGCGGCGGGACCTCCCAGCACGAAAGAGCCGGTTGGATTGACGAGGAGGCGATAATCGTCATGTGTTACGGCGTCGCCGCACCACTCGTCTAGCACGGGGTTAATGACATGGTCGCGCAGCTCGCGGCGCAGGTCGTCTTGTTCAACATCCGGTTCATGCTGGGAAGAGACGATGACGGTGTCGATTCGTACTGGCTTATTGTTCTCATCGTACTCTACGGTGACTTGGGTTTTGCCGTCGGGGCGTAGACCGGGCACGATGCCATCCTTGCGCGCACGCGCTAAACGGTAGGCCATGCGGCTGGCTAGGGTGATTGGCAGCGGCATGAGCACGCGCGTCTCGCGGCAGGCGTAGCCAAAGACGACGCCCTGGTCACCGGCTCCTTGCTGCTCGTATAGGTTCTTTTTGTCGACGGTGCTCATGGAATTTGTGCGATTGACACGATCGACGCCCTGCTCAATTTCCGGACTTTGTTGACCGATAGCTACAAGCACACCGCAGGAGTCGGCGTCCAGGCCGATAGCCGAATTATCGTAGCCGATACACCGTACTACGTCGCGAACAACCTGCTGCACCTCGCTGTATCCCTGTGAATCGATTTCGCCGAACACAAAAAACTGGCCGCGCGTGGCAGATGTTTCGACCGCCACATGCGACGTTCGGTCTTGCGCTAGCAGATCGTCTAAAATCGCATCGGAGATTTGGTCGCAAATCTTGTCGGGATGTCCTTCAGTCACCGACTCGGCGGTCATCAAGCGCGGTTCTGCCATTTTCCCTCCCGTGACACTCACTCGATACGGGCGGTCCAACGCTATCGTGCTGCGTCTCGAAAACGCGGAGCTGATTCTAGCGACAGACCCCGTCAATAAAAAAGCCTCCCGTCGGACGCGTCGGCGGGAGACCCAAAACACTCGTTCACTTGTCGTCCGAGTCGTCGTCCTCGTCATTGTCATCCGTGTTCAGCAGGAACAAAGCGTCGGAGTCCATCTCCTCGGAGTAATCGTCTTCGTCAACGTCATTGGCGTCGTCGGCTTCGTCCTCGGCGTCGACAGCGGCGGCATCGACGATGTCGGCTGCGGACACGGAGATACTCGTCGACGCGTTAACGAGCTTCTGTGCTTGCAAATCGTCGTCTTTTTCATCTGCGCCGAGGGTTTCCTCCAGAAGGCCCTCGTTGATCTCGCGGAAGGCAATGGACAGCGGCTTATCGTCGTTCTGGTACTCGACCAGCGGACCCACGTTCTGCAGCAGGCCTTCATTAAGCTGGTTGAAGTAAGAGTTGATTTGACGCGCACGCTTCGCGGCGAAAATCGACAGCGCGTACTTGGAATCCGCGTGCTTCATGAGCTTGTCGATTGGCGGATTACCCAATCCTTGCGGTTCAGGCGTCGTGCCCAGTGGCATATGCTTACTCCTCAGATTCGATTCGATGGATTGCGATGTAGCAGCGTGAAACGCCAATGCGCCATCAAAACTGTCACTATGCTACAGCAGCGCACCGACGAGAGGTATGCCCAGGACTTTTCTCCGAACGAAAATACCCATCGTGGACGTTTTTCCTGGGCGCTCAATTCAAGCCGTATTCACGTACGATGAGTTCCCACAGTCGCTCAGCCGTGGTTTCGACATGGTCATTGACCAGGACAACGTCGAACTCATTCTGCGCTGCTAGTTCGACGCGGGCCGTCTCTAAACGAGCACGCTTCTGCTCCTCCGTCTCGGTGCCCCTGGTAGCTAGGCGGGTGACGAGGTCGTCGAAGCTCGGCGGCGCTAAGAACACTGATAGTACATTCAACCCCAGCTCCGCGGCGCGCTGCCGGACACGGCGCGCGCCCTGCAGGTCAATCTCCAGCAGCGTCGGTACGCCGGCTGCTAAATGATCGAGAACCGGTTGTAGTGGAGTGCCGTACTGCGCGATGCCATGGACAACGGCGCTCTCGAGGAACTCTCCGCGCTCCTTCATGGTATTGAACTCATTGTCGGAGACGAACAGGTAGTCGACACCGTCCTTCTCGCCGGGACGGGATGCACGCGTCGTAGCGGACACGGATACCCATACCTGCGGATGGCGTCCCTTCATCGCGGCTTCAACAGTCCCTTTTCCCACGGCTGTGGGTCCGGACAGGACGATGAGGCGGCGAGTATTGGCGGGTCCGACCTCTCTAGTCATCACTCACCGTCCTCGACGTGCGCCAGCGTGTACTTTTTCTTGCCACGGCGCACAACCACATACCGGCCGTTGAAGGACGTGGAGGGGTCAATCTCAGCATTGACGTTGGTGATCTTCTCTCCGTTGATGGTGATAGCACCGTTAGCGATATCCTCGCGCGCCTGGCGCTTAGATTTCTCGATACCAGAGCTGACCAGCATTTCGACGATGTTAGCCTTATCGGCCGCAATAGTCACGGAAGGAACCTTCTCAAAGGCCTGCTCGACCTCATCAGCCGTCAGGTCGGCGACGCTGCCATTGAACAGGACCTGCGAGATCTTCTCAGCTTCTTTCATGGCCTGCGCGCCGTGAACGAAAGCGGTTACCTCCTGCGCGAGGCGGCGCTGTGCCTCGCGCTGCTCTGGATGCTCCTGGGTCTTGGCAGCAAGCTCGTCGATCTCCTCGTGGCTAAGGAAGGTGAAATACTTGAGGTATTTGACTACGTCGTGGTCGTCCTGGTTAATCCAGAACTGATAGAACTCGTACGGCGAGGTCTTTTTCGGGTCGAGCCACACAGCGCCGCCGGCAGACTTGCCGAACTTGGTGCCGTCAGCCTTCAGCATCAGCGGGATGGTTAGACCGTAGACTTTAGCGTCGTTGTGCTTGCGGTGGATAAGGTCCACGCCGTCGGTGAGATTGCCCCACTGGTCCGCTCCGCCAATCTGCAGCTGGACGTTCCTCTTCTCGTACAGGTACAGGAAGTCGATGGACTGGAGGATCTGGTAGCTGAACTCGGTGAAGGAGATGCCGTTGGCCATGCGCGAGGACACAGATTCTTTTGACAGCATAGCGTTAACGGAAAAGTCCTTGCCATAGTCGCGCAGGAAGCTAAGCAGCGACATTCGGTCGAGCCAGTCGCAGTTGTCGACAATGTTGAAATTTTCCGTGCCGAAGAGACGAATCATCTGGTCAGTGAGCGCCTCCTCGTTGCGCTGCACGGTCTCGCGCGTCTGGAGCACCCGTTCGGTGGAACGGCCGGAGGGGTCACCGATGGTACCTGTGCCGCCGCCGATAAGGATGTACGGGCGGTGTCCCGCCATCTGGAAACGCTTGAGCACGATAAAAGGGATGAGATGCCCGACGTGCAGTGAGTCGCCGGTCGGATCGGTACCGCAATACAGGGAAATCGGCCCCTCATCTAGCAGCGCCTTCAGCCCATTAGCGTCGGTCTGCTGGTTGATGGCACCGCGCCATTTCAGATCCTCGAGAATATCCATGGTTCCCTTTCTCGGTTCCTTCTGTGCCGTCGACGCGCCACAACGCCTGGCTTTGGAGGCCTTCAGCTTCCTATCCAGGCGTTGTAGGCACCGCTGAACTTCCTTGTTGCCGCCAGTCTAGCGGCAAGCGGTTACTTCGCCGCCGATCCGGCTGTCCCCGCGGTTACTTTCCCACAGTCGCCAGGGCACGACGT
>JAFNPO010000014.1 GCA_017386585.1 Aeriscardovia sp. | reverse complement strand
CAACCATGTTCCTGTGCGATTGTCCGCAGCTGCGCGTTGATGCGCTGGTTGCCTCCCTTGAGCTGGTTCAGAGCGTTGTTCACGTTGGAGTCCGCGTCCGCTTGCCGTTTGGTTGCCAGGAAGTCCGCGTTTGCCTGCCGTTTGGTCGCCAGATAGTTGGCTTCCTTCCGGGCGTTGACTTCCAGGTTGACTTCCTGGTAGTGGGCGTCTTTGGATGCTTGCTGGTCTGCTATGGCTTGTTGTCGGGCGCGTTGGGCTAGGACTTGGTTGACGCGCGGGTCTGTGAACACGTGGTTCCGTTTGGCTGCTGGCCGTGCGGTCGTTGGCTGCGTGGCGTCCGCCCCTGGGGTCGGCGTGGCCGTGGTCTCCTGGCCGCCTGCCTGGGCTGCTGGGACGGCCGTCCGAACCGTCTCTTCTCCGTTCGCCTGGGCGAGGGCTGCTGTTTGCGCTGGATTCTCCCTGCCCGCCGCCGGCATTCCGGCTGCCGTGTCCAGGGGTTGCGTCTCCCCGACGTTCGCCGCGTCGAGGCTCTTTTGGGAGGCTGCGCGCATGCCCATCGACCGGGCGTCGACCGTCTCCTCCGGTGTCACCGCCGCCGCTGTGTTCCACATGTACCTGCCACCGGTTTCCAGCACGCCCAGCACGTCGCCCAAACTACGCCAGTTCTTCCTCTTGGCCGCCATTTTCGTGGCCGTGATCAGACCGTAACCGGCCGTCAACGGGTTGGCTAGGAGGGCGGCCGTGGCCGCGGTCTTCAAACCGGTGCGCGCCACATGGGCCGCATGGGCCTTGAATCGGGGAGACGTCGCGCCCTGGCCGACCGCCCTGGCCGCGTTGAACGCGTGGGCTAGAGCGGCGCGCCGCGCGCTAATCCACTTGCGGACGCGATAATGCCGTTCCGTCCAACCCCGGTCTTTGCGCAGTTCCGCCAATTTTTGCGCATGCTCTGCGGTTTTCCGATCGGTGTTCATGTTGGCCGTGGCCAGGTGGGCGCGCACGCTGCCGGGATCCAGTTCCGCGTCGCTGATCACCTGCCGGCCGTTCGCATCCACGTTGCCGGCGATCCTGTCCAGAAGACCGGCCGTATGGGTGTTTGTGGACAGGCCGGCGGCCGCCATCGGCTCGTCCACGCCGACGCCAGCGCCAGCGCCGGGCAGCCCGTTCAATATGTCGCTCGCCCGGCTCGCCGCGTTCCCCTGCCGAGCGGACCGGCCGACGCCCGTGGCCGCGTCCACCATGTTGCTCAACCGGCCATGCCACACCCTGCCGCCGGAAAGCAAACGGGACGACAAGCCGCCCGTCGCCCTCGCCGCCAAACCTTTCAGCTCGCTAGGGGCTTTCAACAGGTTCATCGCCAGTTCGCCGCCCAGCATAGCGCCCAGAATGTTCTTCGGGTTCAGGAAATTGCCCGTATGCAATACGGACTGGCAGAACGTTTCCGTCACCGCCACGGCGAACAAGGGGGAAAGAGCGACCATGATGTTGTAGATGAACGTTCCCGCCATATCGGGCATGAAACTGATGAACAAACCGTCCAACATGACGGTGAGCATGCCCAGAATGCCGATGACGGTGCCCACGCTCATCGCGCTCAAAGCGAGTTTGCTCCAATTGAACAGGGCTTGCCGGGCGGTCCGGCCGAACGGGAACGCTTGGGCCAGCAACGCGAAAATCAGGAAGAACCCGAGCAGGACCAGACTGATTTTCGCTCCGATCTGCACCAGGCCGAACATCGTCCACGTGACCAGGCTGACGATGCTGCCGATGGCCGCGCCGAACGCGCCCAGCGAATCATAGCCGTCGACGCCGTCCATATGCTGGATGGATTGTTTCGCCGCGTAGGCCGCGGGCTGGCTGGTTTGGGAGGGTTGCGGCCAGTCGACGCCGTTCTGGGTCATGCCCCCGTTCGTCATGCTCCGATTGGTTCCGGACGTGGAGGGTGTTTCCCCGGCGACCGTCCACGTGGACGTTTCGTTCGGCACGTCGAACAGCCAACCCATGTAGGCGGCGTTGGCGGCAGCATAGGTTTTCTCCTGGCTGGGGTCGCTCGTCGTGGTCGGAACCGCGCCCGGCCCGCCCGTGATGACCTGCGGGCTGGCGTTGCGGTCGAGGATGCCGTTGCAGATCTCGTCCATGTTGTTCAACTGGTTTTCATCGGGTTGCAACGCTTTGATGTAACCGCTGTTAGGGCCGTCGCCGTCGGATCCGGGGCGCAGGAGTTTCCCGCCCGACCCGTAGATGGATGCGACGCCTCTACTGCCGACGCCCCCGTCCCCGCTGCCCATGTTGTCCAACGCGCCCATGAGGTTCGCGAACCCGGGGGCGGCGTGGATCCGCCCGTCGGAGGCGACGCACGTGTCCCAGAAAACGCTCATGCGGTTCAGATCGTAAGGCGGGTTCTGGTTCCATTCCGTGTTCCGGTCGTCCGTGCCGGTGCTGCCGCCGAAGAAACCGGCGGACTGCTGCCGGTTCACGCTCCCGTCCAAGGGTTGCGGCCAGCCATGCTCGCTGAACAAGTAGGATTGGGTTTTCGAACTGGGATCGTAAGCGCCGGACCCCATTTCCTGGCCGGTCAAATAGTTCTGGACGTTGTCGGGCGTGCCGGCCACGGCTTCCAGGACATGACAGTAGGCGAGCTGGCTGTCGTCCGCCTGGGCTTTCAACGCCGCGTTCGACCCGCTGTAGAACGTGGGACCGTATTGGAGGGTCACCCAGTTGCGCAACGCCGTCTCCTCCCAATCCGTGTTGATGGCTTGCACAATGTTGCTTGAATCGACGCCCGAAGAGCTTTTGCCCGCCATCCGCATGTACTGCTGGTCCATGGCGTTCAGATAGTTCTGGCAGTTGGCCGTCGTGTTGCCGGTTTGGTTGACGGCGGAGGCCATCAACTGGTTGGACGTGCTTTGCGCAACCTGGTCCAATCCGATCCGGTCGGTCACCAGGTTCAGGGTCGTGTTCGCGGTTCTCATCACCCACCAGGGGGATCCCATGGCGGGCGTGGACGGAGTACTGTTGGCCGCGGCGGTGCCCATGAAAAGGACGAGCGCCACGCAGAACGTGGTCCCCAGGAAGCGTTTGAACCCGGTGAAACCCGTGTTCCCCCCGAAATTGAACAGAAGGCCGCCAATCCAGGCGAACACGCCCAACAGCATGAGGATCGCGGGAACGCCCGCGCCGACCAGGCCCGCCTGCCCGTTGCCCCCGTAGACGAGCGCATGGCTGATCGCGTCGATTCTGCTGCCGAAGCTCGCCATGGGCGTGAAACTCGTGGCGAACTGGTTGACGGCCACGGCGGTGCTCCACATGACGTTCGTGATCATCAGGAACACGTCGGGCAGGACGACGTTGAACGTGCGGCTCATATAGCTGCCCAGGTTCTCGATGTTGCCCCACAGGTTGCCCGCCGGTTCGGTGCGCTGATAAACCTGGCCGATGCTGTTCGACCAGCGGCCGATGGGCAGCCATTCGAGGGGACTGTCGAACGTGAGCGGGCTGACGGCCGTGCCGGCCGCATGCGCGATATCAGGCACGAGGACGACGAGGCTCAACAGGATCGCCCCGATCCAGGCGAGCATCTGGTCGATCAGTATGCTGCGCGCCCTGCTGGGCGCGAGAAACGGACGCGACACCCTTACTCTCCCATCCTTTCTCTAAAGCCAGTAAACGTGTTCGCGGCTGATGGTCAGATCGTAGGGCGTGGGATTGCCGGGAAAGAACGCTTTGCCGGTCACGCTCCCGCTTTTCAGCTTGTTGAGCACGATCACGATGTTTTTCTGCTGCGTGCGCCGGCCGCGGGCGACGAACAGCACGGGGCTGAGGATCATGAAACCGATGATGAGGAGCATGCCCGCCTGCCAGCCGACGAGAGAGGCGAACGGGAAGACGAGAAGGAAACCGGCGACCCCACCGAGGATAGCGGCGATGAGCGTGCGCGAATCGATCTCCAAATGCTTGCCCAAGGGAATGGTTTCGATCCGGGTCAACTGTTCGTCGCCCGCCACTTCCGTGATGTCGTCCATGGTCATGCTCGGATGCGCGGCCCACTGGGGTTCGGCCATTCAGAGAACTTTCCTGATGATGGAACCCGCCCCGTTGAGGAAACTGCTGAGAATCGGCAGCATCCAGTCCATCGCCCCGCCGAACGCGGAGAGGATGAGGATCAGAAGAACCTGGCCGATGATCACCCACACGTCGCTGATCAGCATGGACAGGAAAGAGGATTGGCGGTGCATGAGCTTCACCCACACGAGGGCGAGAAGCAGGAGCACGCCGTCCACGCCTGCGAGGGCCGCGAACACGTGGCTGACGTTCTGGCCGGCTTGCGTGTTGAAGAACTGGCCTATGCCGGCGTTGTAGTCGGACAGGAGGTCCACTCCGTCCGCGAGAGTGATCATGTTCATGCTTGTTCCGCTTTCCCCGTGGCTGGTTTCCCGCTCATTGGCTTTCGCCTCCCATCATGGTTTCCTCGGTCTTGTTCCCGTCGGGCGTTTCCTGCCCGACGGTCTCGGACCGGCATACCTCAAT
>JAFNPO010000001.1 GCA_017386585.1 Aeriscardovia sp. | reverse complement strand
CGCCGCCAGCAGCAGCGCCTGCGTCGTGGATGTGTCCTGGTACTCGTCAAGGAACACGTAGCGGTAGCGGCGGCGGTACTCCTCGCCGATCGACGGGAAGCGCTGGACCAGCTGGAACGCGTACGCCGTGTAATCCGGGTATTCGGCAAAACCGTTGGCGCGCTTAGCGTCCTGGTATTTCTCGGCCAGGTCGACGACCACCGCGCGCTCGCGTGCCACGTCGTACTGCTTCTTGGCCGAGCGGATGGCCTTCCACTCCGTGTCCGCAGCCTGCAAGGACTGGGACCGTTCCTCGTACGCAGCCTGCAAGGACTGGAACAGTTCCTCTTTCTCCGCTTTCGACAGCCCCTTCGGCAGATTCTTCTTCGCCGGTTTCGTCGGCTTCCCCGAAGGCTTCAGGGCCGGGTTAGCGATGATGTCGTCGTAATCCGCGTGGGAGGCCTTCGCCTTCAGCAGCAGCCCGCGCAGCTTTGCTGTCCACGCATCGTTCCACCGACGGACACGCCTGATGGCCGAGGTGAAGGTCGTATGATCCTCAGAATCCATATCCAGCATGTATTGCAGGCAGTCGTCCGCCATGCTGCAAACAGCTTCGACCAAGCCCATGGCACCAAACTGTCCCGAATGCAGCGGCGGCAGCGCGCGGGGAACGCCCGCGTCCAAGCCGTCTGGATCAGGCCGGCGCAGGCGTTCGCACACCTCGTCGAACTCGCGGGCTACCACTTGCGCGGCAAGCTGGTAGCGGCCTGCGGTCGAGATCAGGGTCGTTTGTGGGTCGACGCCGATGAGCAGTCCGTACTGTCTGACAATCTGCTGGAAGAAGGAGTCGTAGGTGAAGACGGATGGCTGCCCCAGCAAGCGGTCGGCAGCCGGATTATTCCGGTCGGTGAGGAACGAGTCAGACGACCCCGTTGTGTCATCGCCAGCGGCGCGTGCTCCCAGATCAGCTCTCTCTACTGCCGTCCGTTGGCGTGTTACGTCCCGTACTGCGGAGTCGACGCGCTGAGCCAACTCCTCCGCTGCCTTACGTGTGAAAGTCAGCCCCATGATAGCGTCGGGATTCACGGGCTTCTCGGCGTGATGCTCGGCCGTGATGAGTTCGATGATGCGCCGAGTCATCGTGAAGGTCTTGCCCGATCCTGCGCCCGCGATGATGAGCATATCCGTATCGAACGGCTTGCCCTCGACGATCTCCCGCTGCTCCGGGGTCAGCTCCGGGGTCAGCATGATTTTCTTCTCACTCATGGCTTCCGTCCTTGTCCTCGTTGGCGCTGTCTGCCACGACATCAACATCACTTGCGCCGCCGTCCAAGCTCTCCATTGCCGCCGCTAGATTGTTAACATCCGTGCATTGTGCCACCACGGGACCATAGACTGTGCGTGATTCTTGCCGCCAGGCGGGACACACCCGTTTGAAATCGCAGTACCGGCAAACCCCGTCGTCTTCCCGTTTGGCGATGAGCGTCGGCGAGTTCCTGTAACTGGCAGCATACGCTACGCGCGACAGCATGGCGAGCGCCCACGGCAAGAGATCGGTTTCCAGAGACGGATCGAACTCCTTGCTTGATTTCTCCGCGTTAGCCTGCTCCACCGTCAGCACATGCCGGGTCTCGTCCGCTAGTGCGGAAGACAACTGTTCCGGCATTGCTAAGCTCTTCTCCTCTGGAAACAGCATCCGGAGTTCCTTGGAGGAGTGCGGCGGTTTGAGCAGGACGCGCCCATCTGAAGTGTCTAGCTTCCGAACGAGCTTACCGTCGATAAAGAGGCCCGGCTGATAGAGCGATTCCGCCACTGGCTCGGTCTCGCCTTCCGGTTTCGTAGCCGGGTACTCCTCTTTCTCGACGCTGAAAAGCATGGCCCGGTCGACCGGCGTCGTCTTCGTGTCGCGCCAGCGCGGGTCAGCGTTTTTATCGGCGTCGAGCACTTGGCCGAAAGCCAGCTGCAGCTGGTAGCACACGAGCTGCAGGTCGGAGAAACTTTTGCCGACGTAGCTTGCGCCGGTCTTCCAATCAACGACGTTGAGGCGCGGATGACCGCCATCTTCATCGGTGCGCCGTTCAAGACGATCCAGCCGTCCGCTGAGCTGGATGCAACTGTTTTCGTTAATCTGGCCGGTTGCGAAACCGCCGGCGAGTGCGTCGAGAACGGCGAACAGCTCGGCTCCCGTCGCCGACCGCTCCGCAGTGCTGGCGAAACGACAGCCGCTCTTCACGAAGCGCGAGATGTCGGCGATAGTGAACCGAGCGGTTCCAATGGACACTTCCGCGGCGGACGCGTCCAGCTGGCCAAGACTGCGCGGCAGTCCGAAACTGGATAAGGTTCCGCCAGCGGAACCAGTATCGGTGCTGGCGTCGCTGATTCCGGTTGGACGGAAGCTGTCCACGAAATATCGGGCGATGGATGAAAGAGCTGATCGAGCCCTGTCCTCCTGTGCGACTAGGTTCCACCGGTCGTCGAGGGAAGCGCTCGCCGTCTGCTGCGCGCGCTGCTGGCGGAAACGGTTCATCAGAGCATTTGTCATGGCCTGTCGCTGCTCGTCGGGGGTCGCGCCGAAGAGATTGGGGTGCAGATCCCAGCCTTGTTCGGTGGCGTACTGGGCGCACTTGTGAATCAAGGTGCCGAAGCTCATCTGGACTGAGCTACCCGTCGGCCCGCTGAAACGACGCTCTAGTGCCCATCTTAGCGGGCATTTCCAGATGTTGTCGACGTTCGAAGGACTGAGGCTGACAGTTCGGGCAACGGTGCATGGAGTCTGGTGACCCAGGACTTGGGCGCCAGCGCCCCTATCTGCGTTCGCCTTGTCCACGAAGGTCCACTCGCGTGGATCGGCATGCGGTACTTTCTTCTTGGAGAGGAGCGCCAGAGCTGTGGCGGCATCGGCGGCGACGGTATCGTTCCCTGTGGCTACTGCTTCGGCCAGTCGTGCGCGGGCGACGGCCACTATGCCCGGAATTGTCGCCGTCCTACCGGCGATGGCGCTGCGGTAAACGGAAGAATCCGAATCTGTTAGCACGCCGACACCCGAGAACACGGACGCCGTTTCAGTCGGACCGATGACGCCATTGCCTGGCAGGAATTCAGCAAAGAATCGTGACGGCTGCGTGTCGTCCGACCATACGGCGCTCAGCGTCGTAGTCTGGGTTGCACGTGTGAGGGCCACGTAGAAGCCGCGCAGCTCCGAGTAGAGGATGTCGAGATCACGCTCATGGAGAGTGCTGCCGCCAGTTACGCCGAGATACTGGCGGACAACCAGATCTGCCAGTTCCTGCGAACCAAACATGGTGCCGCGTGGCATGAGGTTGGGCCACATGCCATCCTGCACCGATACGATCCAGGTCTTCTTGGGATGCAAGGACAGCGCTCCTGCCGGTGTGGCCAACACGATTGCGTCAGTCTTTGGCTCTGTCTTCGACAGCGAATCAGCCTCGAACTGAGCCTCTATTAGTGAGTTCGCGAACTCGTC
Source organism: Aeriscardovia sp. (assembly GCA_017386585.1). Lineage (GTDB taxonomy): Bacteria > Actinomycetota > Actinomycetes > Actinomycetales > Bifidobacteriaceae > RGIG7107. The sequence continues at coordinate 13,675 of JAFNPO010000001.1, read as the reverse complement.
GACAGGCTGGTCGCCCGCAATTCGCGCGTGGTGGAACAGGCGGATCACCGCGTCGAGACGGTCGTTCGCCTCTGGACCGCGGTCGTCGACGCTGAGCGCTTCCTGCCGCCACGTGTCAGCGAGAGAAACCGGTTTGGCGGTGACCGACGCTTCGCTAAACAGGGCATAGCAAGAGTTCCACATCGCCCACAAGCGTGCATGAACGGACGTGTCGATTCCTTGGTCGATAAGGTCCTGGCCTCGACGAATTTCCTCTATCGCGGACAGCAACGCAGCCACGTCAGCACGACCAGCGCCGGCGACAGCCAGCAGCTTCTCACCCAAAGCGGTGGACTTCTGATCTTCGTTGCTCGATCCGTCCGAGACCTGCGCAGTTCCAAACCGCTTGTCGTTAAACTGTCGATCACCGGTAATCTCGTCGACCAGCAGCGCAACCAACAGCGAATCCACGCTCTCAAATCCAACGCCACCGTCCGAAACACCCATCGTGGCACCGCCGCCTGCAACAGCAATGCCACTATCGACCTTCTTCCGATCGATAACCTCTAGCGCCATCAGCGACTGGCACGCCCGCTTGACGGCGTTTAGACGTGGTAATCGGATTGATCGCGGTTTCCAATCTCCTACTTCCCCTCGGGTCTGGTTCGGGCTGCCGGAATGAATCTCGCACAGTGGACTGAGCAACACCTGCCAAAGCAGGTCAACAGCCTCGCTGGAAGCCGCTTGCGCCCTCGTATTATTCTGAACAGTGGCGTCACGTAGCGTCTCACGCATCGCGCCTAGACGCATCATGGCTAACAGGCCCAGCACAGTGGCATCGTCCTTCAACGGACGTGTCACCGATGAATATTGTATAGGTATGCCCTCGCGCTTGAAACGTTCACCGACTGCGCGCAGAGTTATATTGTCATGGGCGATGACGGCAAGATCGCTGGCGCAGTAGCCGCGCCCGCAGCGCTCCGCATCACCGTTGCTGCCGTTCGCGTTGTCGCCGCTTCCGCCACCATCAACCATCGCGGACACCACCTCGTCTACCAGATTATCCATTTCCTGCTGAGCGGTGTGGAACAACCGGATGTTCAGCGACGCGTCGGGCTTGATGGGCATCTCCGTCACTGGCATGGCTTGAACTCCACTAGCTATATCGTCATCCGCACCCGCTTTCCCGCCGTAGTTCCAGCGCATTTTCCCCGGACGCAGCGGAATCGGTTCATCCAAACCCAGCGTCGAGCCAATAGCCTGCGAAACACGCGTCGCCACCGCCTCACGATAGCCGTCATGGTCCGCCAGACCAGTCGACTGTTTAAGCTCAACGACATCCGCGCCCAAACCACCGTGTTCGAGAGGTCTGGTTTCCAGCAACGACAAGGCCACCGGATACGAGCCGCGGAAAGACTGCACGGATTCGTCGTCATTACCGACTAAGACCACGGCTGTGCCAGCGAGCACCAAAGACCGAATAAAGGAATAGCCGGCTATCGTCAAATCTTGACAGTCGTCGACGAAAAGTACCGTCGGCAAACTAATCTGCGCCGAATACCCCCTATCAACGGACGCGCCAGCGGCGCCAGGAGCATCCGCCACGCCGCCGGTATCAGCGGAGCCGTCCGCGCCCGCCATTTCCCTGACAGCTCGCGCCGCGTCGACAAACAGCAACGAGCTATCCAGTCGCCGCTGCCCTGGGTATTCTTGATCAACGCTCCGCGCATACTCGCGCTGCAGTGTCGCAGCCGTATGCCACTCCACCACACGCCGATGTCCGACATTCCCCCCCACGGCGAGCAAATCAAACAGGGCCTCGTCGTCTACGATGCCCAGCTCGCTGAAGCGGGCGATGGCGTCACGCAGCTGCGTGATCGCTTCTTGCCCCAGCAGTCGACGAAACGCCTGCGCGCTCGTCTGACCGCTCTCCTCATCCGAGCGGACACGCACCGCGCAATACTCTTGCAACAGTTGACAGGTCTGACAGTCGCCGTTATCACCAATTTCCGCGTGGTGGACGTGCGTTCCAATAACGCCGCGCAGCAGACGGCTCTGCTCCTCACCGTTTAGCAATTTAGGTTTTGAATCACCGGACCGTTTCGCTCGCTGACACAGGATGTCGAACGCCAAGGACGCGAGAGTCCTAACCGGCCGCCCCCCACGGGATGTGAACCGTTGCGCTCCGGTCTGGCTCATCTGTTTGAACACCCTGTCGTTGACGTTGTCGGCTGTTGAACGGGAACCCACCACGAGAAACGCACGACCCGCCGCCACGAACGGCCGCACTCGCCGATCCGTGAACGCGTCCAAGCAGATATCGGACCTGCCTGTTCCCGGCGCACCGCACACGCGCAGAACACGGCCAGCCGCGCAGGTTGTAACCGTTCCTGCTTCCCGAGTCACCTCATTGACCAGTCCGACCGCACGTTCGACGGCCTCGTCCTTGTCTACTATCCGATCCACTGCATTGATTGACATGCCACCAGCCAACCACCGTCCCGCGACGGTTCTGAGCGCTCCACTACACTGGCCGCACCCGTCCCTCTCCACCACTGCGTGCCTGTCAGCTGCACTGATTCCCAATTGACTTAACTCCTGCCTTTGCCGGTCTTACACCGCTACGATGGATGCCATGAAGACGATTGTTGATTATGTTCTACATACGTCAGCTAGTTTCAACGACAAACCATTCTGCGACGCCGATGCCATCGCTCTGTCGCAGCTCTCCTACTTCGAAATGCCGCCCACGGTCCCCCGTCTCGATTTGTCCATCTCTCCAACCCGACGCCGACGTATCCAGGAAACTGCCCTATGGGGCAGCAGCAATAACAACGAACAGCGCTTCGCCGAGCGGACATTCGCTGCTTTTGGCGAGAGCGGCTATCCGCATCTTGTCGCGCCTGACCCAGCACCCCGACAACCACTGTCTTCCCGCCAGATGCGCCGCCAGCAAAGCATCCGCAAGCAGAGCATCCCCAGCCAAGCATTCGCTCCCACGAGCCTATCTTCATCCGTGACTGCCGACCAGCTCTCTACCTCGAAGCTTTCAAAGTCACAGAAACCCTCGGAATCGTCCGCTATTCCTCTGGCCAGTCCGTTAGCCTCGTCCCACCTGCGTGCTCAGCTCTATCCGGCATACTCCGAACCCGTACCCATCAGTGGCCTGCTACGCTCTGACTGGTACGGCCCCTTGACCTGCGACGTTCCCTATGCGCAGGAGAACATCGACCTCGTGCGTGCGATGGGTGAAAGCCCCCGCTTCCGTTCCGGACGCCTGGCTAACGTGGTAGAACCCGCCGACCCCGATGAAGACGAGCGCTTCAGTGCCCTCACTATTGATTTAGGCAACGGTGTCCTTTTCATCTCGCTCCGCGGTACTGATAGCACCCTCGCCGGCTGGCACGACGACTACCGGATGGCGTTTCTCTCACCCGTGCCGTCCCAGACGACCGCTCTCAGCTATCTCGCCCGCGTACTGGAGAACTGGCAGGGCACTATCATCCTCGGAGGCCACTCCAAGGGCGGCAACCTCGCTGTCTACTGCGCCGCGTTATGTCCACCAGCTATCCAGGACCGCATCATTGCCGTTTATTCGCTCGACGGACCGGGCTTCACCGACGACTTCATCCACAGCCCCGGCTACGAACGTATCCACGGGCGTGTGCACAAGATTATCCCCGAATTCTCTGTCATTGGGCCGCTTCTGTCCTCTACCGTTCCCGTCACCATCGTCAAAAGCTCGGCTAGCGGCGTCATGCAACATTACACTGCTACCTGGCTGTTCGCCGATGACTACCGGCTGCAGACCACCGACCACGTCTCGCCGCTGTCCCAATACCTGACCACCACGCTCAACACGTGGAACAAGCGGTTCCCCGCACAGAAGCGCAAACTATTTATCGACTCCTTCTTCAACGCTATTATGCAAGCAGGATACACCGACCTATTCGCGGCCGTGGCCGACCTGCGCACCGCTATCCCGCGAGTCTACGCCCAAATCCGCAAGCTGCCCGCCGATGAGCGCGGCCTCATGACCAAGTTCCTACTAGGCCTAGCGAACACCGCCCTCATCCGCCTGCCTGACTTGCTCAAACCGGAGGTCAGTGGCAACCGCTAAAGTGAAGCCGCTTCGGCTCAACTGGTCCCGAAAGGAAAACAACCATGGAAAAGGTCAATCGCATCGACGCCGTATCCGGTCTAGTATGCGTGATCATCGGTTTCATCGCATCCCTTATCGTGGCGATTGGCAACTTGCATTCCAAGAGCACTTTACTGCTGAGCATCGTAGCCATAGTGTCCGCACTGGTGCTCCTCGCCGACTTGTTCGTCTGGATCAAGTCCCTACGCGGCGCTTGCAACTCCGCCGAGCGTGCAGCTCATTCTAGCGGCGTGAGGGTGTAACGTGGAACGAGCGCGTTTCCACCTGATGGCAACGGTTCACCGCTGGTTCTGGTCCTAGTCCCACACACGTTACACATATGATTCTGCAGTATGACGCACTATCATTCGCACTTTGACGGAAAAGATGATATAGTGTTTTTTGTTGCTTGCAACACGGAGACCTGCCTGAGTGGTCGATAGGGACACCCTGCTAAGGTGCTAACGGCATTAGCCGTTCGAGAGTTCGAATCTCTCGGTCTCCGCGAACAAAGGGGCTTCGGCGAAATGCCAGCCCCCTTTTCGTTTTCTTTCTCGTCTCCCTAACGCTCCGCTATACTGGCGCGATGACTTTTCTGACGTCGCCTACACCGGTTTCGCCGCTCCCATCACCATCCATGGCATCAACGGGGTCGGCCGCAACGCCGTCGCGCTCCTCCGATCCCGCCAGCAGCAAGGCCGTCTCCCCGCTTCCATCCGCTTCGCCGTCGCCGACGGAGAAGACGCGGCGTCGTCTCTTCCCGGCTGGCGCAACGGCTCCTGGACGCCGGCCCCCGGTCTGCGCCGTCGTCGTCCTGCCGTTCCTGCCAGAACACGCGCGCAAAACCGCCGCCGGCACCGCCGCCCTGGAATCCCCGGATGCGCATCGGATCCAACGGCGGACCGCCGAACCTACCGGCGAGCGCCCGCAGAAGGACGTCATCGCCGCCGTGGACGCCACCGATGCCCTCGCCACCACCATCTGCGCGCGGCTGGGAAGCGGATGCTGAGAAGCGTCTGAAATGCGGGAAACCATTGCGGCAAAACCACAGGAACACGCTCTGAAAGCCTGTATATTTCCAATGTCTCCCAAGCGTCAGACACTGGTTTCGGAACAGCACGAACCAGTGCCGAGAAGAGACGTCCTTCCTTCTATGACGGGAAGAGCAATGACGCTCAAACACGGCATTGACAGCACCGTTCTGGCCAATCACCGGGGCATGAGGATTCCCTTCGCCGACGCCGACACCGATTCGCAAGGGGAAATCATTATCAACTGATCCGAGGCCGTCAAGCTGGGCAATCAGCTCGCCAACGACTATCGCAGCGTTTCCGCGGCCTTGCACGATCGTACTCCGCGGACATTTCCATGCGTATTTCTTCGGGAGAAAACCTCGACGGCATTTCCTTCCATCCTTCCGGAGAAGATACCTGGCACACCGAAAAAGGCGGATGCGAGGAACTCAAAAACAGGTGGCAGATGCCTTGGCCGACAACACCGACAAAGACATGCCTATCACCGGCGATTGCGGCATCCGCGAATCCAGCTTCTCCAACGAAAGCGTTCCCCTGTCCTTCTTCGATGGCAGCGACGAGATTCCAGTGGCCATTGCGTCTTCCAACGCGGATGCCTTCCTGAGGAAACTGCGAGAAGGGAACGTCAACTTCGATATCGCCGGCGTCCAAATCACCGCTTCCTCGACTTCCAACATGCTGTTCATCCGCAGGTGGGCCGACGGCATGCGGATGCAGCTCCCGGCCGGCAGCCGCGGCCGTTTAGCGTCACTCCTCAACCAGGAGGGCTCCAGCGAGAACACCGAAACAAGCGATGCCGGAAGCGATGCTCCGACCGTCGAGGAACAGCAGAACCCGACAGGCGCCCAGCGGAATCTGCTGGTTTCGTCTGACGCGACAGGGATCACCATCGAGTACGCCTCCGCCCCGAATGGAAAACTGCGCATCGCGTTAAGCCGGGACTAGGCGCGGTTCCTGCAGAGGAAACTGGAGAGAAACAGCCAGGCGTTTGCCGAGACATACGGCGAAACGCTTGTTTCCTCGGAAGCGGATTCGCATGTGGCGTCCATCATGAACAACGAGGAAATCATCGACTTCGAGGACAGCCGCTCCTATCTGGCCAAACTCATCGACGCCGCTCGTCAAGATCAGGATTCTGCGGCAGCGCAGGAAGTTGTCGATCCCATCCAGGAGCAACCACAACAACAGCAGGAAGGCCCGTCGCAGATAACACTGAAAAGCGAGAACGACGCCAACCTCACCATGCAGATGAAAGGCTTCGCAAAAGACGGAATGAACCGAACAGTCACTATCCGCCATCACGTGGGATCAAACGCTCGAACTGAAGAAACATCTGGGAAACGACACCACTTTCCTCATTCCACGGCGAGGTCTCATCCAAACGGTCAGCGATTCAGACACCGTATGCATCCATGACGGACAAAACGGCGACGCCTTCATTTCCAACGGGAAGAACGAGTTGATCCGCTTCCTCTTGCAGTAAATCAACGACAGGAACACTCATCAGCAACCACTGACACCGGAAGCACCAGCGTCACAGCCGGGACCGTCACAGGAAGAAGACAAGGACGCTTCCGCCGCCACTGCTACCTCCCAACAAGTGCCGCAACAGCCACCTTCGACTCCGACCGTTTCTTCCTCTCGTTCTTCCGTATCCGAACCAACAACAAGTGCCGTCAACCGTACCGAGGAAATAACGCTTCTCGGCACCGGCCAGTCGGGGATCCGTCTGCGCTTCACCAATCCACGAGGAGAATCCCTCGATCTTTCCATTCCATGGAAAGGCGTTTCCGGATCTGGTCTTTAAGCTCAACGACCCGATTTACAAAATCACTAGGACTATGGGCCCATCACCCTCAGCGTCAGCAAGGTCGCCGTCGTCGGACGAACGAGCGTCATCCTGCTCAAGCCGAACAGCCGGCAAAAACTGGAGCACTTGCTCGATGAGCAAGGGAAGAAGAGGTCGGACATGATGAACTCCATCGACCTCCAGGTGCTCAGCTCATGGTGCAGCCAGCTTGATGAATATGAGCTGAGCCGGGTTCCCGCCATCCTCGCGCTTCTGCAAAAGGAACACGACAAGACGGCAGAACAGCTGCGTGCGCGATACGACAAGCAGCTGTCGAAGAACCAGGCGATGGTGTCGGCCGCCACGGACGCCATGGCGAAAATGAAGATCGACGCTAAACAGAAAACGACTGTCCTCGAGAACCAGCTCCTCCAGCAAAACAACGCCCGTATCCTCGCCTTGCAGAACGAAAACAACCATCTGCGCGCCGACAGGACCGCTCTGCAGGAACAAGTCGCTCAGTTGAAGAACGCTCCGGTTCCCAGCAATTGCGCCATCATGCCCATCGATGGAAACACGGCATTGCTGGCGATACCGCAATTCGTCTGCCTTTTGAAAAACGACGACCGCACTTTCTTCTCCTTCGCCGTCACTGACTCCGGTATGAACGAGCAGGACTGCTGCTGGTGATCCGGCACGCACGAAGGCGCGAACTGGGAAATCGGCATCGACGGCACCGGCCTCTACGCCGAAGCGAAACAGGCTCACGGCAGAAGCACCACGCACTCCGTCCCCTGGGCGGAAGACAAGAAAGACGCCGCGACGGCATCGCTGCGGAAGCTTTTCCGAAAGGAGGAATAGTTCTCCAAAATATATGTTTTTGGCTAAGATCTTGTAAAGAGCTCTCATAACCAAGGGGTTTGACATGCAACGACTGAACCTGCAGAAAATCACCCAGAACGGCCGGACGTTCTATTCCCTCGTCGCGGATCCGCGCATCGTCGTCGAGATGATTCACCACGCCAAAGCCAAGGCAACCCAGGACAACCAGCGCCCCTGGGACCCCAAGCGCGTGAAGGAGATCGCCGCATTCGTCGACGGTCACAACGCCGACGACGAGAGCGGAAACCAGCGAGCACTCGGCATCATCCCCAACAGCCCGATTCTCAACATCTGCGGCAATCTCGAAATCCACCCGGAAGGCGAGACCGCCTGGATGGATTTCCCCGCTTCCCCGGAAGAAGCGCAGGAGAATTTCGCCGACACCTTCGACGTCATCGACGGCCAGCACCGCATCCTCGCCTTCGGCCCCGACTATTGCCACATCAGCCGGGATGAGCCCTACCAGATGATCTTCTCCGTTTTTTATCGGGCATCGCGGAAGGAGAAGAAAGAGCTCTTCATGGTCACCAACGAGAAGCAGAAGCAGGTTCCCGCGAATCTGCTCCGCCAGTACCGCGAGCAGCTGGGTTTGCTCAGCACCGACGACGGCGAAATCTACCAGCTCATCGAACTGCTCGACGAAGAGGACTTCTCCCCGCTGAAAGATCGCGTCATCATGGGCGCTGAGTCGATCCGCAGGGGCTTCAAGGAAGTGCAGATCGCCAAAATCCTGAAGAAGTACGGCGCTTTCGACGCCATCCGCAGGCTGACCAGCGACCCGGGAAAGCGTGCCCGTCTCATCTCCGATTACCTCAAAGCATGGGAGAAGGAATACGACGTCCGTTTCGCTGAACCTGACAAGGACACCCTGACCAAGGTCGCCGGACTGCGCTACGTTCTGGTCATCTTCCCGCTGATGCTCACCCTCTTCGAGAACGAGCGCCGCCCGGCAACCGATGACAACATCCGCTCTTACGTCCACGGACTGCGCGAGAACGTCCTGGCGGAGGAAGCCGGAACGGATCAGCAAGGCGAAGACATCTTCAGCAACCAGGCTTTCTCCAGTGAGTCCGCCACCGTCAGGCTCGCCAAGAAGCACGAAGGCGATTACCAGCGGAGCCTGCGCAATAACAACCAGGCCTTCAATATCCTGGAAGGCCGTTGATGGCGTCCGACCTCGCTCTGCTTCTGCAGGCCAACGGCGTCGACGAAAAACGATTCGAGGAAGCCGTCCACACCATGCTGATAAACACGACCTTCGCCGCTTTCGCCGACGCCGTCGAACAGGCCGGCAAGATGCGGGAAATACGCGGTCTCTGGCGGAACAACAGGACACAGGAAAGCTGGAGCCGCATGCTGGGCCGCTTGGTCCAGCAGTACACGAACGCGCGTCTCAACGAACCGGAGCTCGACCGCATGACGCAGCTCGTCGAAGCCTGGATCACTGCTTCGGAGTACAAGGAACGCGGAACCGGGAACGCCAGAATTCGCGCCGAGCTTCTCGCCAAGCAACACAACCTCTGCGCCATCTGCCATCAGCCCATCACCGACGCCGGCGCGGAACTGGACCATATCGTCCCCTACAAATATGTCGGCGACGAGCTCGCGGACAGCAATTTCCAAATGCTTTGCCGTTCCTGCAACAGGCACAAAAGCAGCAATCTGGACTACGCCGTTTCCTCTGTTCTGTTCCACCAGCAGTCCTGACCCGCGTTCACCTCTCCGCTGACCAGATTCCCCGCGGGGAGATGTTTCCCGTACCCTGGAACAGGTCCGCCGACGGGACGCGCGCCGGGAGGTCCGCGCCGCGCGGCGAATCCGTTGTCGTTTCCTGTCGTCATCCGCTACCAGAAAGGCCGATCATGGGCTATCGCACTATTTCGCCGCAGCAGGCAAAAAAGATCATGGACTCCGGCACACCGTGCACCATTCTCGACGTGCGCTCGCAGATCGAGTACCGTTCGGGCCACATCAAGAACGCCGTCAACATTCCGGTCGGCCACGTCGCCGGCAAGGCCGCCTCGCAGCTGCCCGACAAGTCCGCGAAGATCCTCGTGTACTGTCAGAGCGGTGCCCGCGCGGCGATGGCCTCCCGGATCCTAGGTGACATGGGCTATATGGATGTCGAGTTTTTCGGTGGCATCAACGACTGGCCGTACGAGGTTGAGAAGAGCGGTCTTTTCCGCTGATTCCGTCCACCCCTGGTTCCGACAGCCATACGATGAAGGCATGAGCACTTCTCCGCGGTCCCTTGACGTCAAGCGGGACTGGGGACATGACGAGACCGGCTGCACCGTCCTGCACGTCGATATGGATGCCTTTTTCGCGTCCTGCGAGATTGCGCGACATTCGGAACTGGCAGGCAGACCGGTTATCGTCGGCACCGGCACGCGGGCAGTTGTTTCTACCGCCAGTTACGAGGCGCGGAGATTCGGCGTCCACTCGGCGCAACCGATTGCCACGGCTCGCCGGATCTGTCCCCAGGGCGTGTTTCTGCCAGTCGACCATACATACTATTCCTCGATGTCACGCCGGATTCTGAGCGTTCTGCGCAGTGTCACCGACCGTGTTGAGCAAGTCTCCATCGACGAGGCTTTTCTCGATGTTTCCACCGCACTGCTGCGCTGGAAGCGACCCACGGTCATTGGCGCGTGGCTGCGCCGAGAGATTAGCGCGCGCTTCCATGTCACCTGTTCCGTTGGCGTGGCATCGAACATGCTTATCGCCAAAATCGCTTCGACAAACGCCAAGCCGGACGGTCTGCTGTTTGTGCCGCGGGCGCGTCAGGCAGAGTTCATTCAGATGCTATCCCTGCGATCTCTTCCGGGCGTTGGGCCGTCGACCGCAAGATCCTTCGAACGGTGGGGCGTGGTGAATGTCGCACAATTAGCGCGTCTGCCGGAACGTGACATCCTCAAGATAGTTCACTCAGCCTCAGTGGCACACACCTTGTTTTTGGCCGCGCGCGGCGAAAGCAGCAGACAGGTGACGCCATGCTCGCCTGAAAAGTCAATCAGTGCTGAACGCACCTTCACGCGGGACACTTCCGACCGCGGGTGCATTCGCAAACTGTTGTGTCGTTGTAGCGACGAGATAGCCACGCGCCTACGCGCCCATGACCTTGTAGCCCGGACTGTTACTCTTAAACTGCGTTTCGCTAATCTACGTTATGCTACACGTTCAAGCACGTCTCGTCTGCCGTTCGACTCTGCCGGCGCCATTCGCGACCTGTTCTACCCAGTGCTCGATGACCTACTCGTCCGGTATGCCGACTCTGTGCGCCTGGCTGGTCTCAGCGTGTCTCGTCTCAGCCATCGCGCTGTCACCACTATCCAACCGGAACTGGAGTGGGACGCAGCACCGGAAACGGCCATGGACTCGAAGCAATCGGCAACGATGTCGCCAGTAGCAAAAGCAATGCCGAAGACAGAGGCAACAAGTGCGATAGAATCCAGCGCGCCGCGCACATCTCATTCGTGTATTGCGGCGCAAGAAAAAGCTGAACGCGCACTGGACAACATTCGTTCCAAATATGGACAGCGTTCTGTGCGTTTGGGCTTCTATGATTTTGAACCCCGCGATTCGAGGGATGAGTGAATTGTGTCCGCGTCGCTCATGCTGGGCTGCGGTCATGTCATCGCTGCAGTCCTCGGGACACCCACAAACGGCGTACGTCCTCTGGCCTTTTATGCTTGTGCGCGCCGGGACAGCGCAGCTATTCGCGGCTCGTCGTGGTCGAGTGTGCCATAATCCATGGCTCCGCCCGGATCTCCAATCTCTTGGAAGTACTGGTCGGCGGCGTCCTTGTACCACAGCCAATCGTCGGGCAAGTCCTCTTCATAGAAAATCGCCTCAACTGGGCAGGCTGGCTCGCAGGCGCCGCAGTCTACGCACTCGTTCGGATTGATGTACAGCGTCCTCGGCCCCTCGTAGATGCAGTCGACCGGACATTCGTCCACGCAGGCCTTGTCCTTGACATCGACGCACGGTTCAGCAATCACATACGCCATTTTTCGTCTCTCCTATTTTTGTTCTATTCCCAACTGTCCTGATTCCGCTTACTCGTCTACGCGTTCGTCCACTGAACGGGACTCCCATCCTAGGTCGATGCCAATCGTTACTGGCTCCGGCACGAGCTTGACGCCGAATGCTTGGAACACGCCTTGTTGTACGGTCTTCGCTAATCTGGCGATGTCCTGCGCGGATGCGTGCCCGCGGTTCGTTAGCGCGAGCGTGTGCGCTGTCGAGAGCGACGCTGTCGCGTCCGGCACAGTGTCCAGCGGGTAACCACGGTGAAAGCCGGCGTGATCGATAAGCCACGCCGCCGACGTCTTGACGCCTTGGCCGCCATCGGACAGGGTGGTCGGGAACCTTGGTGCGTCATCCGGTAGCGTAGCCGCAGCGGATACTTTCAGGATTGGATTGATGAAGAAGCTGCCACAGCTCCAGCGATCGCGGATTCTAGAGATAGAATTGTCTTCGTCATTAATCTCGTCGTGCCGCGGCATAGAAGATGTGGTACCCACCATCCACGGGTTGGCGTACCGAGCTGGATCCTCGAGCATCTGCTTCTTAGCGCGAATGCGCAACACCATTGTGCGGATCTGGTCGATGTTCATGTGCGCGCCCACCTCGACGCCCAGCGCGGACGCTAACTGGGCGTAGTCGACCACGCCGGAGACGGCGCGGTGCAATCCAAACGTCACCGACAGCACGATGTACCGCGGCGATGGGAAATAGGAGTCTGATGGCACGGCTGGCGCCTCATACATGCTTTGCTTGAGCGCAGACGTGCGGTAGCCGAACCTCATCTGTTGGGGTGTTAACTCGATACAGCTCGCCGTCTCACGATCCCAGGTCTCCACGCTCAGAACGGACGTAGCGACTTCCTGGCCGTAGGCGCCGATGTTCTGCACGACAGATGCGCCGACCGTTCCCGGCACACCCGACAGCCCTTCGACACCTTCATAGCCATGCTGCACGCAATAGGCCACGAAATCATCCCAGTGGACGCCCGCATCCGCCGAGATGCGTACGAGACGGCTGTCTTTGCGCTTCTGCTCGTCAGTCAGCGGCTGCACCGCGATAGTGTGGCGCGCGTCGCGCACGACGACGCCGTCGAAGTCCTCGTCCGACGCCAGCAGATTGGATCCGCCGCCGAGGACGCACAGCGGCCGACCCGCGTCGTCGGCCGTCATGACGGCGCCGATGAAGTCGTCGCGCGTCTCCGGTTGAACGAAGTCGGCGATCTGGCCACCGACGCCGATAGTCGTCACATCTGCGAAACGTGGATGCACAGTCATTGGTTCCTCCTTGCACGACTCTCGCGGGCGTTATCTCCGCTTTCCGATGGCTTGCGCGAGACTGGGCGCAACAACACCGATTAAGGTTCAGATTTGATAAGGTCCACTCCAAGATGTAACTCGGCAAATCGGACGTTACTGAGCGAAAAGGCCCGAAATAACAAAAAAACCCGGCAGAAACCGGGTCTCTACGATGCGCTTCACTCAGCGAGTCTCGCGGTGAAGAGTCATCTTGCCACAACGCGGGCAAAACTTCTTGAGTTCAAGACGATCCGGAGTGTTGCGACGATTCTTGGTGGTGATGTAATTGCGTTCCTTGCACACAGTGCATGCCATCGTAATACCCGGACGAATGTCGGTGTTCTTTGCCATTCTTACACCTCTACTGGTCATCTTACCGCCGGCCTCTCCGGCATTTTGTAGCGGGAGAGAGACTCGGACTCTCGACCTTACGATTATGAGTCGTACGCTCTAGCCAGCTGAGCTATCCCGCCATGGAGCCTCGAGTGAGAATCGGACTCACGATCTCCTCCTTACCAAGGAGGTG
>JAFNPO010000002.1 GCA_017386585.1 Aeriscardovia sp. | reverse complement strand
TGCCGTGACGGTTTTGATGAAGGTGCCTTTGGGTTTGTCGGTGTTCGGGTCCTGCTGAGCCTTAAACGTCAGTCCCGCCCCCTGGATCTTCTCCTGCGCTGTCGTTTCGCTCATGCCGGCGGTAATGGTTGGCACGGTGACGTTCTGTGTTTGGTCGATGGTGAACCACACACTGGCGCCAATGAGGGCTGCTGCGATGATGCTCAGGATGATCCACAGCGCCGTGTGACGCTTCTTGCGCGGCGGCTCCGTTTCGGTGGCTGCGGGAGCCACGCGTTGCTGTCCCAAGGTCTGCGTGGAAGTGTTGGGCGCTGCCGTTAACGTCAGAGGGGACATTGCTGTCGTCTCGGCGTCGCGAGTGGACCCAAGGTCCGTCAGTGGGTTGTAACCTTCGGCCGCAATCCGACCGCCATTCATGATGGCAAGAATGTCGTGTTTGAACTCAGCAGCGGTTGTGTAGCGGTTCTGTCGGTCTTTGGCCATGGACTTGGCGATGACAGAGTCCCAGATTTTGGGAAGACCAGGCACGATGGCGCTGGGCGGCGTAGCCACTTGGGACACATGCTGATAGGCGATGGCCACGGGCGAGTCGCCGGTGAACGGCGGCCGGCCCGTGAGCATCTCGTAGAGCACGCAGCCGGCGGAGTAGAGATCGGAGCGCATGTCGACGGTTTCGCCGCGGGCCTGCTCTGGGGAGAGGTACTGGGCTGTGCCCACGACGCCTTGCGACTGCGTCATGGCGGTGGCGGAGTCGTCCAGCGCGCGCGCGATACCAAAGTCCATGACTTTGACGACGCCCTGGTCGCTAATCATGATGTTGCCCGGCTTGATGTCACGATGGATGATGCCCATGCGGTGCGAGTACTCAAGGGCGTTGAGTATGCCGATGATAATCTGCTCGGAGTCGCGTTGGCTGAGCGCTCCGTTCTCTTTAATGATGTCGCGCAGGGTCTGGCCCTTGACATACTCCATGACGATGTACGGGGCCTTTTCGACCGTGCCATCGGGGTTAGTGGAGGTCTCCTCGCCGGTGTCGTAGATAGAAACAATGTTGGGATTATTCAGCTGCGCGACGGAGTGGGCTTCGCGGTGGAAGCGGGCGAGGAACACCTGGTCGTCAGCTAGGTCAGAGCGCATGATCTTGATAGCAACTTGCCGATCCAGCCGCGTGTCGATTCCCAAATACACTTCCGCCATTCCGCCGTGGCCGATGGCTGGACCGACCTTATAGCGGCCCTGGGCGAGCGTCTTGGGGATGTATTGACTCATCGCGCTTGTTCCTCTCCGAAGTGGTCAGTTGGCCTGTCCTGCAGTAAACGGTAGCCTTCGCCGGCTTGCGAATGAACGTGGTATCTGATTTTGTGGGGGGTGCTGCGAACTCTGCGCGGTGTCCGCAACGTCCCGGAAACGGCAGGGAAGGTGCCTGTTTCCGCATCGAGGATCTCGCGTTCCAGCCGACTGAAGTCACCAGAGACTTCCAGCGCGTCCTGAGGACGTTTATCCGGGTTCTTTTCGAGCATCCGCATCACATAGGCGGCGAGACGCGGATCAACGTCATCCGGCAAGGGTGGTACAGGGTCGTTGACTTGTGCAGCTGCAATGTCGACGGGAGTAGCGCCGGTGAACGGGCGCCGTCCCGCTAACCCTTCGTAGGCCACAATTCCTAGGGAATAGATGTCGGACTGGGGCGTAGCCTGACGGCCCTGCGCTTGCTCGGGCGAGATGTACTGTGCGGTGCCTACCACCATGCCATCCTGAGTGATCTGCGCTTGGTTGGCTGAGTAGCTGACCCCGAAATCGGTGATTTTTACCTCGCCGGACTCTGAGACCATGATGTTGGCTGGCTTGACGTCGCGGTGAATGACGCCGTGGGAATGCGCGACATACAATCCACGGGCGGCCTGGATAAGGATAGGGATGAGTCGCGACGCCGGGATACGCCCCTCCTCGCGGTAAATTTGCGCCAGCGAAGGACTAGGCACATACTCCATGATGAGGAAGCCGATACCGTCATGCTCGTAGTACTCGAAAAGTGCGGCGATGTTGGGGTGGGCAAGGTTAGCGGAGTTGTGCGCCTCCGCGCGCAGGCGCGCTAGGCGGCTGCGCGCGTTCATCAGATCGGAACGCAGAGCCTTGATGGCCACGACGCGACCGAGTTCGAGGTCGTACGCTCTCCAGACTTCGCCCATTCCGCCTTTGGCAATGCGCTGGTCGAGCCGGTAGCGGCGATGGATGATCTGACCTTCAATCAGTTTCATTTGAGGTCCTCTTCCATCAGCAGCTCCATCATCGGATTCGTGACGTTCGCGGGCGTTCCATGTGCGTTCTCGACGAAGGCGCAGACAACAATCGACGGATTGTTTGCGGGAGCAAAACCAGCACTCCAATCGATGTTTGTCTGGCTGTCGGAAGTGTTGACGTTGGAACCCATGACGGCCGCGACTTTCGCGCCAGACGATAATTCTAGACCGGCATCTTGCGTGGAGACTAGGGATTCCATCATGGCAGCTAAGGACGCCGCTGTGGAGGCATTCATCGGCTTGGAAAACACGGTCGGGGTGGTCTGACTGATGAGGCTGAGGTCGGCGGAACGGACGCTGTCGACGAGGGTGGGTTTCAGGATGGTGCCATGATTGGCGACGGCCGAGACCATCATCGCCACCTGCAGGGGCGTGGCCCGCGTGCCACCCTGTCCAATGGCTCCGAGGGCCGCACCGCCTGCTCCTTGCATAGTCGTGAACGAGGAAGGGACGGCTGTCATGGGGATTCCGATGTCGCGGCTGCCATCGATGGTGATAGTTGAGCCGAAGCCAAACTGGGACGCTTCGTCCGCCAGGGCTTGGTATCCCAGGGCGTTGCCGAGGCTGGCGAAGGCAGTATTCGACGAGTAAGCGAAGGCGTTAGCCAGGCTCATCGAACTCGTCGCGCTATAGCCATTCCAGTACACGCCGTTGGTGACGGTAGTATTTGTGCCCGGGACCGTATAGACGGTGGGTGCGCTGATGGGACTCGAGACCGTGTACTTGCCGCTGCCGAGCGCAGCCGCAGCGGTAATGATGTTGAAAACGGCGCCGAGTTCGAAGGTTTGCTTGGTGGCGATGTCATTGAGCGGTGACGGATTCTCAGCGAGGAGTTTTTGGTATTCGGCCTTCGAGGCCATTGTGTTGTGCGTGGCTAGGAGATTTGGGTTGTAGCTGGGGGACTCGACGAGCGCCAGGATGCGACCGGTAGTCGGTTCGAGGACGACAATAGCACCTGTCTGGCCGGTAAGCAACTGTCCGGCGAGCTGTTGCAGCTTGGGCTCAATGGAGGTCTTGATGCTGGCACCGCTGTTCTCCTGGCCTGTGAAAAGGGATTGGAGGCGGCTGAGCCACTGACTGCTGCTGTCGCCGGTAAGCAGCTGATTCTCCGCTGCTTCCAGGCCGCGGTCAGCGCGCGTCGTCACGGAGAAGAAACCGGTTACTGGGGCGTAGAGCGAGCCGTTGGTGTAGCTGCGCTGGTATTTGAAAGTATCGGACGATTTTGCGGACTGGGCGAGGATTGTGCCGTCGGCCGCTAGGATCTGGCCGCGGGGCACACTCAACTCGTGATAGAGAGCGCGGGTGTTGCGCGGGTCGTTGTTGAGGGAATCAGCTTGTACGATGGACCACCAGGTGGTTGAGGCGATGAGGATCGCGAAGAGAATGATGACAGCGATGAAAAGCTGGTGCAGCGACTTGTTCATCAGGCCTCCTCCTTGCGGTGCGATCCGGTGCGGCGGTGTGAGCCATGGCTGGTAGGTTTGACGGAATCAGTTGATGCGCTGCTCCTAGCTGTTGGAGCGATTGTGGCAGCGGAGCGGCGGCGGAATCTGTCCGCGAGGAACGCTGATAGGCGGGGATTGTTGTCTTCCTCCGAGTCGACGCCCAGGACGAGGCCGTTCCTCTTGTCAGCGTCTGTGGCGATCCAGGTGCCGTTGGCGCCGACCGTGTTGTTGCGGTCGCTGTTGGCAGCGTTGCTGACGATGAGCACCAGCATAGCGAGCAACCAGTTGGCCACGAGGCTGGAGCCGCCGGCCGCCAAGTATGGCAGAGTCAGGCCTGTTAACGGGATCACCAACGTGACGCCACCGACGATAGTGAAGACTTGGAATGCCATCGAGAATGCTAGGCCGGAGGCGAGCAGCTTGCCGAAACCGTCGGTGATGTGCATGGCGGCAACGAACGCCGTCGCGATGATGACCAAGTAGAGCAGCAGGATGGCGACGAGCAAGATGAGGCCGCCCTCCTCGCCGAGAGACGTGTAGATGAAGTCGGAATTAGCGAATGGAGTGATGGCCGGCTCGCCGAAGCCGAAACCGGTTCCCCACAATCCGCCGGCTGCTAGTCCGAAGATACCTTGCACCAGCTGGTAGGAACCACCGTACGCCTTCCCATACAAGGTCGGGGAGAATGGGTGTTCCCAGATGTCTACGCGACTGGCGAAAGTCGAGAAAATGCGGTCCGCCGCCACTACGCCCATGATGAAGGCGACGGTGCCGATGAGCAGCCAGCTCTTGCGGTTCGATGCCACAAAGAGCATGCCCACGAACATGGCAAAGAACATGAGGGATGCGCCTAGGTCGTGCTGAATGACAAGAATGCCCATCGACAGGACCCAGACAACGGCCAGCGGCCCAAAATCGCGGAAACGTGGCCAACGGATTCCCAGAAACCGGCGTCCGCCCACGGCCAAGCGGTCACGCTGATTGAAGAGGTACGCGGCGAAGAAGACCGCGAGGAAGAGCTTAGCGAACTCCGAGGGCTGACAACTGAACGAGCCGACGCGAATCCAGGCCTGCGCACCGTTGATATCCTGGCCTAGGCCCGGAATCATGGGTGACAGGAGGAACACGAGTCCGAACACCATGAACACGTAGGAGACGCGGCGCAGGCGCCGGTAGTCGCGCAGGAGTGTCGCCAGGGCGATGCTCAGTACCAGGGCGATGGCTAGCCAGATCATTTGCCGGATGCCGATGTCGGAGGGTGCTCCGTTCTTCGTTTGCTCATAGTCGATGCGCGTGATTTCCGTGATGCCAATTTCCGACAGGAGCATGACGATGGGCAGCACAGCTTCGGCGCTGCGCGGCAGGTGCACGTCGAGCACGAAGGATAGGACGAACGCCAAGACGAGGTCGATAGCGCCGGTAATGGCGTAGCGTGGGGGGACGGTTCCGGCCACGCGCATCATCATCTGCCAGAAGGCGAGAGCGCCGATGGCGAAAGCGAGCAGGAGCAAGCCTTCGCGGCATAGAAAACGCTGGACGGCTGTCAGAGTTTTCGTGCTGACGGGTGAACTGTCCTCGGTAGAGCTATTGAGAGCGGAGGTGACCACAGAGGGTGCGGTAATAGACGTTGTGGTCGTGCTGGGATGGAAAGAGGAGACCGGCTTGCGTTCCGGTCTGAAGGACCGGGGTGGTGGGGAGGACGTCATTTGGCGACTCCCGTCGCTGCGGGCTGCGTGCTTGTTTGGCCTAAGTCCTGAGTTCTGTCCTGTTGGGCCGGGAGCGGGGTAGTTGATGGCTGAAGCGACGACGGAGCGGGAACGGTTGTTGGCTGGGAGGCCTGACGCGACTGCTCCTCGATGGTTGTCAAGTGCTGCCGTGCCTCCTGGTAGGAGTCGGCGCCGATGCCGTTGGCCAGCTGCTGGCGCCAATTGGCCGGCAGGCTTGAAACAGCCACTCGACTGCGGTCAACTTCGTGAGAGAGGCGCATGCCGAAGAGATTGGTCGGCACGCCCTGATAAATGGCCACATACCCATCGGATTCGCTGAGGTAGTACTGGGACTGTGTCCAATGCGCTGCTACTGCACCTAGGATCCCAATGGCTGCGAGGAAGAGAAGGATACCCACGAGTATGTGCACGCGTTCGTGGTGGCGTCGGCGGTGCAGATCGCGATCGACAGCTTCGCGCTGTTTAGAGATCGCCGCGGTAACGATGGGGTTCGATGGGTCGGTCGCCACGGAGCCGTCGCGCTTGGTGACGATAGGGATTTCGCCGGTATCGGCGACGGGTTCCTCCGGCTTCTCATCCTGGGGAACAGCGACTTGCTGTCCCTTCTGCAGGCGGTTGATGTCCGGCAGCTGATCCGGAGCCTTGACGGTGTCGGTTGGAGCGGCTACAGCCATGCCCTGAGCGGCGGCTGGCTGATTATCTAGCCCACGGTTCGACAGCAGCAGCGCGGCCTTCTGCGCGGGGGAGATGTCCTCGACCAACGGTGGCGCGGAAACAACCGGCCGGTGAATGACGTCCGCGATGGACGCCAGCGCTTCCGCTGCAGCTCCACCGATGAGAGGGGTCTGCAGTCCGGAGTACGGGCGCGTTGCAGAGGCGTGCAGACCACGTTGCCCAGTGAGAGTAGCGTCGCCGATGACAGCGGTCACGTTGTCAGTGCTGCCGGCTTTGAGGGCCATGTTGACGAGTTTCTGTACACACTCCTCGCGATTGGTAATGTCGCGTAGAGAGTCGGCGATGGTGTCGTCCTCCAGTGAACCAGACAAGCCGTCAGAACACAGGAGCCACCGATCGCCCGGATGGGCGAGGCGCACGGAGATATCTGGATGCGGGTCGATGTCGAAGTCGCCAAGCACGCGCATGACGACGTTGCGCTGCGGATGGTTTTTCGCTTCGATGGGCGTGATACGGCCGGTGTCGATGAGATGCTGGACGTAGCTGTGGTCCTTTGTTGCTCGGATGAGCTGACCTTCGCGTAACAGGTACGCGCGCGAATCGCCGATGTGGGCCAACACCCAGTAACCGCGCACGAGACAGACAGCATCAACGGTAGTGCCCATTCCGGAAAGTTGGCGCTCCTTCTTGGCGTTGCCGACGATGGCGTCATGCGCCGCGAGAATAGATTTTTCCAGGGTCTCCACGACGCTGTCGATGTTCTCGTGGTGCTGGCGCCCCCGCTCCAGATGACTGAGCGTGCGGATAGCGATGGTGGAGGCGGTGTCCCCGCCGGCATGGCCGCCCATACCGTCAGCAACGGCGATGATGTGTGATCCGGCGAGGCCAGAATCCTGGTTGTTGGGGCGCACATAGCCGACGTTGCTTACGAGCGTCGAGGATAGACGGAGGTGATGCTCAGCCATGGAATCACCTCAATTCGAAAGTGGTGGCGCCCAGCCGGACGGGAACTCGGGCAGTGAGCGGAACTCTACCGATGATGCGGGATTCGTTGAGGTAGGTGCCGTTGGTGGAACCCAGATCCTCGAGCATCCAGACGTCGGTTTCCGCGTCGCGGGACAGGCGACTGTGGTGAGCCGACACGTATTCGTCGTTGAGTACGATGGTGTTGGTCGTGCTACGCCCCAAAGTGATAGGCTGGTCGCCCAGTGGAAAGGTGGAACCAGCGCGCGGTCCGTCAATGATGATGAGCAGTGTCGGAGCATCCGAGGAGGTCTGGGGGTGCTGTAGTTGTTTCTGTTCCCTTTTCTCCGTATTAGTGACGAGGGACGCTAAGCTCGGCGACTGTGTGGTCGCAGTGCTTGGAATCGATGCCGATGGTTTTGTCGGCGCAGCTGTAACGATAGCGGGGGCGCGGTTGGCTGGTGCGGGTTGTGTGACGCGACGGCTTTCGTGACGTCGGCTGCGACGGTCACGAGCAGGTAGGAAAGCGGAAACGTCGCGGTGGAGGGAGCGGACGGTGAGCCAGACGAACAGTAAAATCGCGAGAACGAAACTGTATTTCAGAATCGCGAAAGTGAGCTCTGTCATAGCGTCCTAACTCGTAAACGGCCTCCGCGTTCGAGTCAGTCCCGCGGTTCGGAAGAGGCCCAGAACAGGATGCGCGTGCGGCCGATAGTGATGGTGTTGCCATCGAGCAGTGTAGCAGCAGGAACCAAATGTCCTTCGACGTAAGTGCCGTTAGTGGAGCCGAGGTCGCGGGCGATGACGCCGTTCTTGGTGATGTCAATCTCGAGGTGTTTGCGGGATATGCCTGGGTCGTCGATGACGATATCGCAGTTAGAACCGCGGCCGATGACGGTCTTCGTGGCGGTCAGCAGGTACTGACGGCCGGAGATTTCGAGGACCGGAAAGTCCTGAGACTCGCTCTTGTCCGTCACTGGGGCAGCGTTGCCCTGAACCGACTCGCTGGTGAGCTGGAAGTCACCCTTGTTGAGATCGAGGTTCTCTTCAAAGATGACAACGACCGGTCCGACGAAAGCATAGTGCTGTGTTTCAGCATACTTGGTCAGCTTGTCGGCCAGCTCGTTTGCCAACGCTTCGGATCCCCACGACTCGATGCGGTCGAAGTCCGGGGTGGACAGTTCAAAGCGGTATTCGTTGGGGGCGACGGTGCGGTCGCGTCCTACTGGCATGGCCTGTGCATCGATTTCACGCTCCAGTGCGCTCGACAGGTCCACGGGCTGCAGGTCCTTGGAGCCAAACTTGGAGAAGACGCCGTTGACGCCGTGTTCCACGCTCTTCTCGAACCGGTTAAAGATGCCCATAATTCCTCCGACTCTCATAGCACGGACTCAATGCCGTGACTAGTTCACACACTACCGCTGCGTTGCCACGAAAATTCAAGAACCGTCCAACTTAACAAGATTCTTACGTATTCCGAGACTGAACGCCATTAGTCGCCTCGCAATCAGCTGGCGGTAGGAACTGCCGACCGGCCGATCAAGCACATCATTGAGCAGACTCGCCGGGAATCATGGTTTCCTCCACGTCGGCAACCTGCTCGTTGTTCGTCGGCGCGCCGAGACCATCCGGATGAGCGGTTTTCCAGGCTTTCTCTTGAGTGCGCAGCTTCTTAAGCACATACGCCTGCATCGGTATATTCATCAAGGAGGTGCAGAGCATGGAGACTGGCTGGCTTAGGGCAATGCCGTAGAAGCCGAAGAGCTTGGGCAGGATGAGCAGCGCCGGGATAAAGAAGATGCAGTTGTTGCCCAAACCGACAATAGACGCGATGACGGTATGACCCAAGTTCTGCTGCATCATGTTCGACATGACAACCCAGGCGTTGAGCCAGAAGTCGGTGCAGAAGACGCGTAGTGCCAGTGTGCCGTAGTCGATGACCTGTTTGTTGTCGATGAAGATGCGGATGAGCTGCGGTGCCCAGATATACTCGGCGATACACACAACGATTAGCAAAATGAAGGAGGCGCGCAGCACGAGCCAGTAGCCCTTGCGGACGCGGTTGAACTTCTTGGCGCCGTAGTTGTAGCCGCACACCGGCTGGTAGCCTTGGCCGATGCCGACTTGGATGACGTTGCCGAGGTTAATGATGCGGCCGATGATTGTCATGGCGCTGATGGCTGCTGCACCGTAGGCCGCCGCGATGACGTTGAGCAGGTCAGAGGAAACGGCGAAAAGGCCGTTGCGGATGAAGCTCGGGAAACCGGTTGCCAGAATCTCCTTCCATATGCTGCCCGAGAAGGTGAATTCGCTGAAGTGAATGGCGGCGGTGGCCTTCTTGAAGTAGATGACGAGCATAATAACAAAGGAGAAAATCTGCGCAACAGCAGTGCCTAGACCGGCGCCGAAGACTCCCAAGTGCATAGCGAACATAAAAATCGGCTCGAGAATGGCGTTGAGGACGACGCCGGCAATCATGCCAATCATAGATTCGGTGGCATAGCCCTGGAAACGTAGAGCTGGGTTA
>JAFNPO010000098.1 GCA_017386585.1 Aeriscardovia sp. | reverse complement strand
GTCCTTCTTCGCCTCTTCCTCGTCCTTGCCGAGGAACTGGGACAGATCGACGGGTTCCCCGTCAGCGTTGAAGAACTTCGCCTGGCGCATACCAGCGACCATGCCCTTCTGGCGAGCGACTTCGCTAACAGTTGATTCCAGTTGATGATTGCGGATGATAGCGTTGATGAACTGGGAAGGATCAAGGCCGTATTGCTGGGCGACGGCGGCGAGAAACTCGTAGACGTCGGACTGACTAACGGCGATGTCGAGAGTCTCGGTCAAGTTATCGAGGACCATCTGATCGCGTAGATCCTTCTCAGCGATTTCCTTGGCTTTTTTCTTGTCATCGTCGGAAGCCTTATCAGCGTTTGGCACCATTCGGTTGAGCTGCTCTTTGGCGGCAAGTTCCAGAGCGTCCTTCGGCACTGGAATGTCGAGACCCTCCTCAAGGCGGGCAATGAACGCATCGCGTGCGTCATCGGCCTGGCGAGCGGCGGCATCGAGCGAGGACTGCTTGCGAATGGAGTCCTTCAGTTCGTCGAAAGTGGAGAATTCGGAGGCTTCCTGTGCGAAATTGTCGTCGAGTTCCGGTAGTTCCTCCTGTTTGACGGAGTTGGCGGTGATCTCAATGATGGCCTTCTCACCTTTGTGCTTACCGGCGGGCAGCGTGGCCTCAAAAGTAGTTTTTTCGCCGGCGGACAGGCCTTCAAGGGCCTCGTCCATGCCGTCGAGCATAGTGCCCGATCCGATTTCGTAGCTGACGCCAGATTGAGTGTCGACATCTTTGCCGTCAATTTTCGCCGTCAGGTTGATGCTGACGAAATCGCCTTTCTTAGCTGGACGGTCAACGCCGACGAGAGAGCCAAATCGATGGCGCAGGTCCTCCAGGTGTTTGGTAATATCCTCTTCGGTCACGTCACTGTTTGGAACGGAGATCGTGAGTGTGGACGGATCTGGAAGGGTGAATTCCGGACGGACTTCGACAATGGCAGTGAACTTTAACTTGGTGTTATCCTCGGCGGAGGACGGGATATCTTTGATATCGATTTGCGGCTGGCCCATCGCGTGGAGCTTTTTGGCTTCCATGGCCTTGCTATAGAAGGCTGGGATGGCGTCATTGAGCGATTCGGAAACGATAGTCGCGTAGCCGAATCGGGCGTCGATAACGCGTGCTGGGACATGACCCTTGCGGAAACCAGGAACGTTGACACGCTTGGCGATGTCATTGCGGGTCTTGTTAAGGAACGGATTCAGGTCGTCTTTGTCGGCGGTGATGGTGAGTTGAACCTTGGTCGGCTCGAGCTTCTTGACAGTAGTCCTCACTGTTTACTCCAATTCATTGAAGAGACAAATCTCTACTCCGATGGCAACTTTTCCATAATAACGCGCTTCAGCGACTCATCGACGAGCCGCCGCTGCCAATCGCGGACGCCCTTGGCTTCGAGAAAACTATCAACGTCAGAATCGGGGTCGTCTGACCAGAAATAGGACCGCAGGATTCGCGGCCGCAGGAGAAGATCGGATGGGATCCGCACGCGTCGCGCGATGGCCTCGATAGACTGTTTCGCTTCTTCTAGACGGGCGTAACGTTGTGGCTGGTGGACACGCCAGTACTTCATGGACCGCGGGACGGCCGTCCTCTCATGTGATTGTGGCGGAGAGACAGTAGGCCACTGAGAGCGAGGTTCGTGCAGCGCGTCGAGTACGGCCTGCTTCCACACGCGCGATTTAATCTTGCGCTGGATTGGCGCATACCGTTCGAACATCTTGTCCTGCGCGGTGCCGGTGTGGAGCCGCACCCGCTGCGACAGCTCTGGAACAGCAGCGAACTGCCGGGCGTTTCGAGGTTTAAGCTGCGCGACGCGAATGATTGTCGAATCTTTGAGAAGTAGCGTTGGCGCGATATCTAAAGACTGGGCGATGTGGTCTCTCGTTGTCCACAGCTTGCGCACGATAGATAACGCACGCCGGTCGGAACCCAGCGCTCCGATGCGGGATGTGTGTCGCCAAGGTTCTTTCGGAGTATCTACGCCGCTGAGGCCGGTGGATAAGATATGGGCGAATTCTGCGCGACCCCAGTCAGCCTTTCCTGCTTTCCGCAGCGCCTGTGCCATCTTCTCCCGCAGCTGAAGCAGCAGCTCAACATCCAGAGCGGCATAGTTACGCCACTCGCGCGGCAGTGGTCGATAGGACCAATCGGCTGCCGCATGCTCTTTGGCCAGTCGCAGGCCTAGGAAATTTTCCGTGCAGGAGGATAAGTCGACGTGCGGCAACCCAAGGAACCGGGCGGCAAACTCGGTATCGAATAGACTCGCAGGCCGGATACCGATATCGGCGAAGCCGGGAAGATCCTGACTGGCGTCATGCAGAATCCACTGCTCCCCCGGCATCTCCGTCGTTAGGCGCGACAGGTCGGCGCCGTCGGCTAGCAGTGCGGGGACATCGAACAGGAAGATGGACGTCCCAACGCGTTTGATTTGGATGAGGTAGTCCTGGTGCGAGTAACGGTAGCCGGAAGCTCGTTCGGCGTCGGCAGCAATGGGACCGTCAGCCGACTTCAGCTCCGCTAGAGCGGAATCGAATCCCACCCCCGTATCGACAACATCCGGGACGCCATCGCGTGGTTCGGCCAGCAACACTGATTCTCGTGGTTCTGCGTTATCCCTCGCCATATTCAATAAAACAAACCCCTCAGTCCTGTTTTTCCTGTTGTAATAACCCTTCAGTGTAGGTCGAGAGGTGGT
The DNA here is from genome assembly GCA_017386585.1 of Aeriscardovia sp. Classification (GTDB taxonomy): domain Bacteria; phylum Actinomycetota; class Actinomycetes; order Actinomycetales; family Bifidobacteriaceae; genus RGIG7107. Next base: position 19,652 of record JAFNPO010000098.1, on the reverse strand, counting down.
TCCACAGGAGGACGTGTCAGAAAATCGCCGACGGAACGTCTTGGCTGCCAACCCCTGGTTCTCGATATTGAACGTTCGGATCGTTCACCCATTCCTTCCAGGATGGCCAGCTGCCCTCGGTGTTGTCTTTATCCTCCGGCTCCTCGCCGTAGCCCTCTTCCTCCGAGTTGGACCACTCCGCAGACTGCTTCACCCACGCCTCGTTATGATTGCGGACGTCGTCTAGCGCATGCTCCGCCTCCTCGCGAGTATCATACGGGCCTACGACGTCCAAGAGACTGGAGATGCGGCCATGCTCAACCTGATTGGTATGCGTATTGAAGTACCACTTTTTTTCGGTATCCTGCAACATTACTCCTCCTTTGAAGGTTCCGACGAAGTTCCATGGGCTTCCATTTTCCATCAATCCCCCGCCGTTGGCCATTCCTGCTTGCCGGAAAATTGAACGACGGGGAGTGGGAACACCTGTTAAGAGGAAGTGAGAGACTCACTCCTGGAAATGTTGCGACACTGGAATCTGGCGGTCGTGCTTAAGCGCGCGCGAAGAGACCTTCGGGCCTTGTGGAGCCTGGCGACGTTTCCACTCCGCTCTGTCAACCATCTGCATGACGGCGTCAACCGTACCTTGGCTGAAACCGCTCGACAGCATATCGGCGCGCCCCTCGCCATCCTCGATGTACGCTGACAGTACCGCGTCTAAATCGTTGTACGGAGGCAAGCTATCGGAGTCCCGCTGACCCTCGCGCAGCTCGGCGCTCGCCGGCTTATCGATGGAGTTCTGCGGAATAGGTACTGTCTCACCGCGCCTGATGGCCTCGTCATTGCGCCACCGCGCCAGGCGGTAAACCTGCGTCTTGTAGATGTCGACTAGCGGAGCATAGCCGCCGCAGGCGTCGCCGTACAGCGTGAAATAGCCGACGGCGAATTCAGACTTGTTCGTGGTGTCCAGTGCTAGCATGTTCCCTCTGTTAGCGTATCCCATAAGGATGACGCCGCGGATGCGTGCCTGGAGGTTCTCCTTGGCAATACCCTCCAGCGACAGTTGCTTCTGGAACACGTCGAACAGCTCGCCGATGGGTTCCGTAACATAGTGGCAGCCGAGATTCGACGCCAGCTGCTCGGCATCCGTCTTTGAGTCGTTGGATGAGAATTGACTGGGCATAGAGATACCCCAGACGTTGTTCGCGCCAAGGGCATCGACGGCGACGGTAGCCGTTAAGGCGGAATCGATACCCCCCGACAGGCCGAGAACAGCCTTATCTAAGCCGTTTTTGCGCGCGTAGTCGCGTAGGCCCAAGACGCAGGTGTCGTACATTTGTTCGTCAAGGCAGCCCAATTCGACGCAGTGTGAACGGGAGTCGTCAATCTGCTTCAGATCCAGGGACGCGGACTCGGTTGCTGGAAGGGTCCAGTAGCTGAGATCTTCACGGTACTGCGGACTCTGCTCAAGAAGGGTACCGTCGGGAGACATAACGAAGCTGCCGCCGTCGAAGACGAGGTCGTCTTGCGCGCCCACTTGGTTTAGGTACATCATCGGCGCACCGATTTCGGTGGCGCGCTTGTGAACGAGATTGTAGCGTGTGTCCATCTTCCCTACGTTGTATGGGCTGCCGTTGATGGAGACCAACATATCGAGGTTTTTGTCTGCGAGCTCGGCTACCGTTCCGCCGTCGCGCCAGATGTCCTCGCAGATGGCGACGCCGATATGGCGACCCTTGACGTCCAGAACGGTGACACTGTTGCCTGGAGCGAAGAGACGTAGCTCGTCAAATACTCCGTAGGTCGGCAGGAAGTGCTTATCGTACGTAGCAACAATCTCCCCGCCGCGGATGGCGCATAGACGATTGTGGTCGGTGGCGTACCAGACCTTTCCCTTTTGCGCGGCTGCCGATCCTAGACCCAGCGTGCCGACAATGACGGTCAAATCGCCCAATCCAACGTCCTGCAGGCGAGAAGCCAGGATCCGGCCCGCGTTACTCGCCGCGCGGCGGAAAGAATCGCGGAATGTCAGGTCATCAATCGGATACCCCGTCAGAGACATCTCCGGGAACACGACGACGTCGGCGCCGTGACGAGCGGCCTCGGCACAGTAGCGGACAACCTTGTCGCTGTTGCCTTGGATGTCTCCCACGGACGTGTCGATTTGGGCCATCGCGAATCGAATTGAATTGTCGAACATACGAAGCCTTCTTTCACTGCTATCGCCGGCGGCTATGGCGTCGGCTCCCGGATAAGGCCGGGATACTCATCGTAGAATCAGCTTTTTTCCGGTGTCAATTGGCGTTTTCGAGTGTCGGTCGGAGCCAGGGAAACACATTCGCTTGCGGAAACGATACCATATGGAATCACGCCCTTTGGCCGATAACTGACCGGATAAAATGGGGCCATGATAGTAATCAACTCATCGCCTCGGTGTGCTTTCCAGCTGTAGAAGTCAGGTAGGTATTCCGAACAATTTAATGTGCGGTTTGGTACCGCGTGGCCACTAATGCCACTACGAAGAACGGTATCTTAGTTGCCACGACGAACTACAGGCATGTTCGCATGCCTAACTCCACGCCCTCTCTGTCAAGCTGCAGCAGGAGCCCATCGCAAACTAAAAGCACTCCGGCCGCTGCTAATGTTCCCCGGTGTAAACACGCAGTGCTGCGAAATTATGCACTAGCTGTACCTTGACGATCTCGAGCTTCGCAGGCAGATCTCTTCTTGTAAGACAAGCTAGAGAGATCTGACTCCTATATCTTGGAAAATCATTGCTATCGTTGACGCGCCGATTGTTGACCGTCTGTTCCAGACACCCCCTTGATTCGGTCGGTGAGGCACCCGATGGGGCATGTTCCGCAACCTTGTCAGAAGTACAGCGGTCCTCACGATCGCCTACCCGGAGTCATTCAACTCCGAGGATTTTGACACCCAAACCGCTATTGAGCTTGAAGCTGTGCAGCGACACGACTGAACTGCGCTCCCGGCACGTCCCCTCGCAAGGATACTAACGAGGTCCGCTCCTTCCCACGAGAGCACAGAATGGGTATACTGTACCCCTGTGCATTAGGATGACCCCTATGCATTGGGATGGGAGAGTCGCCAAAGACTTTCGACTTCGTCGTGCGCGTTGAGTCCGATGATACGAGAGACGTTGAAAAGGACGTTGGCACCCCGCACTAGGACCAATAGTTTCGTTGCCGACAAGTTCATCGAAGCGCGCAGCAGCTCGCCGCTCGAGTTCCTGAACTGGTATTGTCTTATCGATATCAACGACTACATCAACGTGCTGAGCACTCCGGGAATGTCACCGCGGCGGTAGTGGTATGGATGTCGTCAATGTTGAGATGGGCGCACTGAAAACGAGGAATGCTGTTGTCATGTAGATTCAGGACAGCCATCAGGGCGGTTCTTCTGCGACTGTCTATATTCTGCCGGCACGAGGAAGGAACCCGCGACGAGAAGACGCGGACCAGAACCTTTTTGATGTCGACTACCCACTCGAGTGGGTATGGCGCGTCCACGACATATCAGAGCAGTACCAATGTCTTGACAGTCACCGGCATCGACTGGGATTCGGAAGGCCGTCCAAACTACTGAAGGATTAAGAACAGCTGAGGTACGGAGGGGAGCAACAAGGGCTATTTCATGAGCGACGCCTAGTTTGACCCGTACGCCTACGATGGCACCCTGTCGGTTAACTGGGCACGAGCTAATCGGCATCATGCCGTGGGAGCTACTGTACTAGATCACGCACTGCAAGTGACTTTCGTAGTCGACCGTGGCGTCGTTACTTAGCCCACTCCCCCCGTGGTCTGGAAATCTGACACGGAAAGGTATTGTTCAACCGTTTCTCCTAGCGTTCAACACCCTTTCTTTCGTCTGCGTTTGTGAAAAACATTCGGCCGAAATCGCAAAAGATCAGAAAATGGCTTCAGCTAGCACGATGGATCTTCTTTGCCGCGGTTCTCACTTTCCCGTTGTTAATATTTCCATTGCCATTGGTGTTTTGTTCCGCGCTGCTATGCAGGATGCGCCGGATATGCGGCAGTTCCTGGGCAATGACGGCCTCGTACCCACGTGACGACGGATGATAGTATTCATGCCCTCGCAGCGGCTCGGGCATGTACTCCTGCGCCACGATCTCACCCGGGAAATCATGAGCATACTTGTAGCCCTCATGGTTCTTCCACTGTTTCATTAGGACGGTTGGAGCGTTGCGCAAATGCAGCGGTACCGAGCCGATATCCCCGCTGTCGACGTCCTCTAGAGCTGCGTCGATGGCAAGATAGCTGGCATTCGACTTCGGTGCGGTGGCCACAGCGATAACGGCTTCCGACAGGATGATCCTGGCTTCGGGCATACCGATCATGTCGACGGCTTGCGCCGCGGCGACGGCAGTCTGCAGCACCTGCGGATTAGCCATCCCCACTTCCTCCGCGGCGGCGATCATGAGTCGTCGGGCAATGAAGCGCGGGTCTTCCCCGGCTCGGATCATCCGGGCTAGGTAATGCAAAGATGCGTCGACGTCAGAGCCGCGCAAGGACTTGATGAAAGCTGACGCCACGTCGTAGTGTTCATCGCCGGTCTTGTCGTAGCGGACAAGCGTTGAGTCCATGACAGCATCGACGTCCTTCACTGAGATTGGCAAAGTGGGCAACGACGTGTCTGACACAGCTCTCGTGAAGCCGGCCGCATTTGCTGCGGTCAAACTGGACGCGCTCGCCGCGGCTTCCAGTATCGTCAGGGCTTTACGTGCGTCTCCTCCAGATATCCGGACGATGGCATCTTCAGCAGCCGACTCTAGCGCAAAATGCCTATCCAGGCCACGACGGTCAGCAAGGGCGCGTTCAAGAATTGCTCGGATGTCATTTTCCGACAGCGGTTCGAGCTTAACGACCACCGATCGTGACAGCAACGGCGAAATAACCGAGAAGCTCGGGTTTTCTGTCGTCGATGCCACAAAGGTCACATCCCGATTCTCGACAGCCGGAAGCAAAGCATCCTGCTGTGATTTAGAAAAGTGGTGCACTTCGTCGACGAATAGCACGGTCTCCTGATGCTCGTGGATCAGACGGTTCCAGGCCCGTTGCAACACGGCTCGGACGTCCTTGACGCCAGAGGACGCTGCCGACAGTTCTTCGAAAGCGCGTCCGGACTGCGCCGAGACGATAGTCGCCAATGTCGTCTTCCCCACCCCGGGAGGGCCAAACAGGATGAGGGAGCTGGGCGCCGTCAGATGCGTCATGCTCGTAGGCATCGCTAAGCGCCGCAGCGGAGATCCGGGGACCAACGCCGCTCGCTGACCGATCACCTCGTCCAACGTCCGAGGTCTCAAGCGCACCGCTAGGGGCCGCGTCGTCAGATCTGTGTTATCCGTAAAACTGTCGGTAGAAGCCGATGAGATGTTCTGTTTTTCGCCGTTCTTCCCCAGCTCAGCAGCGGAGAAAAGATCTTCGCTGCTGTCCGCCGTTTTTCTGTTTTTGCTCATGATTCCAGATTTAGTCTCGTGTGTCCATCACCGGCAACTCATCGAGCGGACTCACCTGATAGTCAAGGAAGACAGTTTCGCCAGAGTCTTGCGTCGCGTTGAGATCAACAATGCCGTCAATCGCCCAGTCGTGGTCGCCTTCCACATCATCCAAGATTTGGCGGACGTGCCATGTATGTTCGTCGTGTTCGTGGGACGTGTCCAGCAGGAAGAAATCGCGTGAACGGGCTTGCTGGTCGGTGAGAATCTCGTCATGCTCATCGTAGATGTCGTTCAGTATGTCACCCCAGGATCGCGCGCTCATCCCCCATGACGAGTCCAGATTCCCCAGAACATCCTCTCGTTCGGTGGCGACGAGTTCAACGCGGTGGAACAGCGCGTTTCGCACAAGTAATATTAGGCCTCGCCGATCTTCCACGACGTCATCGACGGACGGCGGCGCGATAGCAGTCGCCTCAGTGGCGACACTTCCCCCAAAGTCTTCGGCCTGCTGCCACTCATCCAGAAGGCTGGAATCAACGCCAGTAACAACAAGGCGCAACCACGACAGGATATCGTACAGTCGATCGTCGAACTTCTCACGTGGAACAGTGCGGTTCAAGACCTTATAGGCGTCCGATAGGTAGCGCAGCAATCCGCCTTCAGACCGCTCAATGCCATAGCGGGCGATGTAACCGTTGAAGTCGGACGCAGTCTCAATCATGTCGCGCAGTACCGATTTCGGTGACAGCTCATAGTCGTTTGCCCAGGGGACTGCGTGCCGGTAGTTATCGAAGGCCGCTGTCAATAACTCTTCAAGAGGCTTTGGATAGGTGATATCCTGCAGTTTCTCCATACGCGCATCATATTCAAGGCCCTCCTCCTTCATCTCTTGCAGGGCAGCGTCGCGCGCCTGACGCTGCTGTGCCTTAAGGGCAGCCCAAGGATCCTCGAGCGTCGACTCCACCATAGACACAACGTCCAAGGCATATGTCGGCGACTCTGGGTCGAGTAGCTCGAGAGCCGCTAGCAGGAACGGCGACAGCGGCTCGTCCAGCGCAAAATTGTCGGGGATGTCGAGCGTCGTCGAATAGTCGATCGTGCCGTCAACGTTATCCCGTCGCTCGACCACGCCTGTGCCTTCAAGGGTGCCAAAAATCTCGTCGGCCCGCTTCTCCAATTCCGCCTTTTGTTTGTCAGTTTGTGCAGAGTCGGCGATGAGGCGTGACAAGCGCTCTCGAGCATCTCCTCCTTGGGTAACCTCCGAGAGAACCATCGAGTGAGTGATTTGCAGATGCGGGACGAGCGTCTCGGGCGTGGCGGCAATGAGCTTATCAAAGGTTTGCGCATTCCAGACGATAAAACCTTCCTTCGGTTTCTTCTTAACGACTTTCTTTTTCTTCGCCCTGGCCTTTGCTTTCGCTTCGGCTTGGGCATTCTCGATCTCGTACTCCGGTGCCTGCGCCAGGCATAGCCCTTCACTGTCAAACCCAGCCCTGCCGGCGCGGCCGGCAATCTGGTGGAACTCACGGGCACGCAGCCGCCGCTGCTTGAAGCCGTCATACTTAGTCAGCGCCGTAAACAGTACGGTGTGGATGGGCACGTTGATGCCCACACCGAGAGTGTCGGTGCCGCAGATGACCGGCAGTAGACCCTGTTGCGCCAGCTGCTCCACAAGACGACGGTACCGCGGCAGCATACCGGCGTGGTGCACGCCCACCCCGGTGACAAGCAGCCTACGGAGTGTCTTACCGAATGATGTGGTGAACTTGAAGCCGGTAATCGCCTCCTTGATGGCGACGCGCTGTTCCCTCGTAGCAACGCCAAAGCTAGAGAGGTCCTCCGCCGTGCGAACGGCCGCCTCCTGGGCAAAGTGGACGACATAAACCGGCGAGTCTCCGGCCTTCATAAGATCGCTAAGCGTTTGCGGGAGTGGCGTGCTGTCAATATATCTGTAGGACAAAGGGATTGGCCGTTGCGCGTTGGCAACGAGGTCGGTGCAGCGGTCGGTGCAGCGGTCCAGCGTCGCGCGAATGCCGGACGTGTCTCCCAAAGTGGCGCTCATCATCAGAAACTGAGCATGCGGCAGCGTCAGCAGCGGCACCTGCCAAGCCCAGCCCCGCTGTGGGTCACCATAATAGTGAAACTCGTCCATTGCTACACAGATGTCGTTGCCAGCGTCGCCGTGCAAAGCCTCTTGCGCCAGGATCTCCGCCGTGCAGCAGATGATGGGCGCACTAGTGTTAATGTGTGTGTCGCCGGTGATCATGCCGACGTTCTCCTTGCCGAAGAGCGCCACAGCGTCGAAGAACTTTTCGCTGACGAGGGCCTTGATAGGGGCTGTATAGTAAGCCTTCCGGCCGGTGCAGAGAGCAGCAAAGAGGAATCCTTGCGCCACCATTGACTTGCCCGACCCCGTCGGTGTCGCGAGAATGACGTGATTGCCGGAGACCAAGTCCATCATGGCTTCCTCCTGGTGAGGCCACGGCTCGATTCCCTGTTTCTCCACCCAGTCGAAGAAGTGATCGTAGATGTCGTCCTCTGTGATATTTCGTTCGTGTCCATAGCATGGCACCTGCTGCATCAATGAAAAAGCCGATGAGTCCAACGTCTCATCGGCCTTTTCGGTGCCGTGCATCGGACCGTCAATGATGGTCATGCGCTCTGCCTTTCATGTCCCGAGAGAATCAGTTGTCCTCGTCGGGATTGTAGTCGACGCCGGTCTCCGCGCGCTGGGCATCGGTAATCGGCGCTGGCGCGCCGGTCAGCAGATCCTTACCACCTCCAGACTTCGGGAACGCGATGACATCGCGGATGGAGTCGACGCCAGCCAGGACCGCGGCACAGCGGTCCCAGCCGAAAGCCACGCCGGCATGCGGCGGAGCCCCGTACTGGAAGGCTTCGAGCAGGAAACCGAACTTCTCCTTGGCTTCGTCTGGGGTGATGCCCAGAACATCGAATACGCGGTTCTGGATGTCGCTGCGGTGGATACGAACGGAACCGCCGCCAATCTCGTTTCCGTTGCAGACGATGTCGTAGGCATCGCTTATTGCATGCTCTGGGTCCTTATCAAAGTTGTCCAGCCAGTCTTCGCTTGGCATCGTAAACGGATGGTGCTCAGAGGTCCACTTGGAATGGCCCACGGCCACGTCGTCATCGTCTGGATCGTCCGCCCGTTTGAAGAGCGGGAAGTCAACAATCCAAGTGAAGGCGAACTCATGCGGGTCGAGGATACCCTGACGCTTGGCAATCTCCACGCGGACGGTGCCCAGCAATTCCTGGGAGCTGCGTTTTTTGCCGGCCGCAAAGAAAACAGCGTCACCATCCTCAGCGTGGACCACGTCCATGATGCCGGCGCGCTCCTCCCCAGAGAGATTTTTAGCTACTGGGCCGTGCAGCTTGCCGTCCTTGAACGTGATGTACGCCAAACCCTTGGCACCACGCTGACGTGCCCAATCCTGCCAAGCGTCGAACTGGCGACGAGGAAGCGCAGCTCCACCCTTGTACAGGACGGCACCGACGTACGGCTGTTGGAAAACGCGGAACGGAGTGTCCTTGAAGAAGTCGGTGAGGTCGACGATCTTGTTGCCGAAGCGCACGTCTGGCTTGTCGGAACCGTAGTCGTTCATGGCCTCGGCCCACGTCATGCGGGCAATGGGGGTTTTTACCTCGTAGCCAGCAGAGGCCCACACGGCCTTGATGACCTTCTCGGCAACAGCCATGATATCGTCTTGACCGACATAACTCATTTCAATATCGAGCTGGGTGAACTCCGGCTGACGGTCGGCACGGAAATCCTCATCGCGGTAGCAGCGGGCCAGCTGGTAGTAACGCTCGATGCCACCGACCATTAGTAGCTGCTTGAGAAGTTGCGGAGACTGCGGCAATGCATACCAAGAACCAGGAACAAGACGGGCCGGGACAAGGAAGTCGCGGGCACCTTCCGGTGTAGACCTGATGAAGGTCGGAGTCTCGACCTCGGTGAAGTTTAAGGATTCCAGAGTTTCGCGGGCCGCCTTCGTCATGTTGGAGCGCATGACAAGGTGCTGATGCATAGACGGGCGACGCAGATCGAGGTAGCGGTACTTCAGGCGCGTTTCCTCGCCTGGCAGATCTAGCTCTCCTTTGTTCTCGAGGGCTGTCGACACCTGGAAGGGCAGAGCCGCGGAATGGGACAAGACCATCACAGAGTCAGCGACGACCTCAATCTTGCCAGTCTCGATACTATCGTTCTCTTCACCCTCCGGACGGAGACGGACGGTACCAACGACCTGGATGACGTCCTCGCTGCGCAGCGGGTGTGCGACGGCTTCGTCGTAGATGACGACCTGGATGAGACCGGATGTGTCACGCAGATCAATGAAGGCCACTCCGCCATGGTCGCGGCGCCGGTCGATCCATCCAGCGAGCGTGACAGACTTGCCGACGAGTTCTTCGCCCACTTCTGCCGCGGAATGTGACCTGTATTTCGTGCTGCTCATATCCTCATTCCTTGTTTATGACGATTGTCTGCTGTGCATAAACGGTATCGGGCAACCAAGACACTGAATCAGCCGGAGACTGCTCCCCCGTTACGATGTTTTTTACGCTGTCCACAGCTACGTCGGAACCAGTTTCGTTGTCCGAATCGGCGGGAAACCACACGTATGGGATGCCTAGTTTGGATGCGTACTTGATCTGCTTGCCGATTTTATTGGCCTGCGGAGCCACATCGGCGCAGATTCCGCGGGAGCGTAGCCGGGATGCGATGCGATTCGAGGTATCGCGAGTGCTCTCGTTCCATACCGCTACCAGGACGCTCGCGGGGGACTGGCGGCTCGCCTTCGCCCCAACTGTTCCCAGTAGGTAGCTCAGCAGTCGAGATAGACCGATGGACAGGCCGACGCCCGGGTATTTTCTGTTACCCTTGCTCACTAAGTTGTCGTACCGTCCGCCGGAGCAAATGGAACCCAGCTCCGGAGCTCCGTCAATGAAGGTTTCGTAAACGGAACCGGTGTAGTAGTCCAATCCGCGCGCGATTTTGCAATCGGCAATGACGGCGCCCGGACGGATGTGGGCGGACTGTTGAATGATGGTGCAGATGGTGTTAAGGCCCTGTTGCGCTAACGTGTAGCCTTCGGAAGTGTGGTCGACGCCGTAGGAGTCGCAGAGGGCGTCGAAGCGGGAGCGGAGGTTGTTGGGGTCGGTGGTGACGATATCGGCGAGGCGTAAGCAGGCTTCGGTTTGCTTTTCGTTTGCGCCGTGATCTTCTGTCAGCAGCTTCTTGACTTCGTCTGGACCGATCTTGTCGAGCTTGTCAACCTCGCGCAGCACGCCTTCGATGTCCGTCAAGCCGATGGCACGGTAGAAACCTTCGGAAAGCTTGCGGTTGTTGACGTGAACGGTCGCTTTCGATAGACCGAATCGATGCAGTTCATCTAATGCCTCGCACATGACGAGCGGTAGTTCTACTTCGTAGTGTTCTGGCAGGTTGTTATTGCCTACGACGTCGATATCGGCTTGGTAAAATTCGCGGAATCGACCGCCTTGGGGTCTTTCGCCGCGCCAAACTTTCTGGATCTGCCATCGCTTGAACGGGAACGTCAGCTGTCCGGAATGCTCCACGACGTACCGAGACAGTGGAACGGTCAGATCGAAATGGAGTCCGAGCCGCTCGGAAATGGGAATATCGGATTCGTGTCTAACCTCCTGCAGACGCGACAGCAAGTAAATTTCTTTGCTCGTCTCACCTTTTTTCAACAGACTCGCGCCGGTCTCGACCGCGCATGTCTCGATGCCGATGAACCCGTGGAGTTCGAACACTCGCTTCACGGTGTCGATGATCTTCTGCTCCACCATCCGCTGTTCTGGAAGCCATTCGGGGAATCCTGAAATTGATGCGCCTTTCGCCATGCTTCCCTATAATAGGAGACGTCACGAAATCATTCGGAATCCAGGGCAAAACCATAAAAGGCTTCTACACGGTTTCCACCGAACGCCAATCCAAGGAGCAGGCATGAGCGTGCCAGAGACATCAAAAGAAAAGCCAACGACGACCACACCAGCGACACCAGCAGGAGTCCCTTCCCCAGCTGTTCTCGCTAAAAGAGAGAAAACGACTAGCGTCGCTCATGTTTCTACGTACACGGATGAGGATATTGCGGCGGCAGAGAAGTTCGGTCGCATCGGTGACGACGGCACCATCTACGTCGTCGACGATGGGCAGAACCGCGCTCTTGGCTCCATCGCTGAAGGCGATGTGGCCGAGAGCGTGATGAAGCTGTACGCCTCTCGCTACCTCGATCTTAAGCAGCGCATCGCCCTCTTCGCGCAGCGCTTGTCTTCCAAGAACGTCACGACTCATGAGATTGACTCCTCCCTGTCCGCCATCGACGCGGAACTCACCGCAGGCAAGTGCATCGGTGACCTAGCTGCGCTGCGCTCACGGATGCCAGAGCTGCGCAATCAGGCTACGGCCAGGAAAAAAGAACTAACCGAAGCCCATCAGAAGGCCGTTGCCAAGGCAATTGCTGATAAGACCGCCGTCGTCGAGAAGGCCGAAGCTATCGTCGATCAGCTGGGTTCCGACACCAATTGGAAGGACACCGCTGAGAAACTCCACGGCCTATTTAATCAGTGGCAAACGCTGCAGCGCACCGAGCCACGCGTTGACAAGTCAACGGCCGATGATCTTTGGAAGCGTTTTTCTTCTGCACGTTCCGAATTCAATCGCCGGCGCCGTACTTGGGCGAAGAACCGCGACGCCCAGCGCGCGCAGGTGCGGCAGGACAAGGAGGCTATCATCGCCGAAGCCGAGAGCCTCAAGGACTCCACGCAGTGGAGCGAGACTTCTCGCGCCTTTAACCGGCTAATGGATCAGTGGAAAGCTGCCGGTCGGGCTGGTCGCAAGGACGACGATGAGCTGTGGACTCGTTTTCGTGCCGCCGCTGACATTTTCTTCAATGCTCGCGAAAACGATCGCAAAGCTATGAGTATCACGGAGAAGAATAACCTCAAGAAGAAGGAAGCGTTGCTGGAACAGGCAGAAAAACTCGTTCCCGTTCCCGATGAGAAAGCCGCCAAAGCTGCGCGCCAGAAGCTTAACGACATCATGGACGAGTGGGACCAGATCGGCCGCGTGCCGCGCGAAGACCTCCGTCGCATTGAGGACCGTCTTTCTGCCGTTGAGAACCAGATTAAGGCCGTCGAAGAAGCTGCCTGGAAGGCCAAGGATCCAGAGACAAGCGCCCGCAAGAGTTCGTTCGAGAACCAGATTAAAACTCGGCTGGAAGAGATAGATCGGCAGATTGCCGCTACCGATGATGAGTCCCTCAAGAAAAAACTGGAAGAGGAGAAAAAGGCCAAGCAGCAGTGGCTGACTGCGATTTCCCTTACTCACTGAGGCGAAGCGGAAAAACCTGCGGCATCGATGGGCTATAGTCGACCAAATGCTGCAGGAACGAGATTAAAGCCATCTAACTCGAAAAAGGGAACCCTCCGGTTTCTCCAGTCGCGATAGCTTGTTCGGAGAAACAAGAGGATTCCCTTTTCCATTGGTTTCGTGGATTTTTGCCGGTTTTGCGGCACACCCCGGTCTAATACAGGCCGTCACTGCACACAGCCAGCATCCTCTTTCTTACGAAAACCTGTTAAACGATAGACATTGAAAACACCTTCGACTTTCCGTAGCGCTGACAAGATACGCGCTAGATGCTTCGTACCCCCCATTTCGAACTCGAAACGCACTCGCACTACGCGATGGCTGTCTACCTGCTGTTGGCCGGAGAGAATACTGATACCACAGTCAGCTAGAACGGTGGCCAGGTTGGCGAGTAGCTGGGGGCGGTCCAGCGCCTCTACCTGGACGCGGATGAGAAACGTACCGGTCGATCCGCTCCAAGAGACGTCGATGATGTGCTCTGGCTGCTTTCTCTTCAGATCACGCACGTTCTCACAGTCCGCACGGTGGACTGACACGCCCTGCGAGCGCGTCACGAAGCCAACGATGGTATCGCCAGGAACAGGGTTGCAGCAGCGGGCCAGCTTGACCCAAATATCCTTTTCCCCCTTGACCAAAACTGACGGGGCTGTTCTGTGCTGACGTGCGGACGTCGGCCGCGTCAAAAGGCTCACATGGGGCATGTAGTCAGTGACGAACTCGTCAACCTTCTGCGAGCCGATCCTGCTGATGAGATGTTTGATAACAGTGTCTACGGAGACATTCCCTGCTCCAATGGCAACGAATAGGGCGTCAGGATCAGGCAAATCCAACTCGTCGGCGATGCTCACCATCGACGTCTCCGTTAGCAGCTGCATCACTGGCAGATTGCGTCGACGCAAAGCACGGGTCAGCTTGTGGCGGCCATTTTCAACGGCCTCGGATCGGCGTTCCTGGTTGAACCAGCGCTTAATCTTGCTGCGAGCCTTGGGTGACTTGACGAAACTGAGCCAATCGTAGGACGGACCGGCGTCTGTTGCTTTGGAAGTCAGAATTTCCACGATGTCGCCGTTGCTCAGAGGCGTGTCGAGCGGCACCAAGCGTCCATTGATGCGCGCGCCCATGGTCCGATTGCCAACCTCGGTGTGGATGGCGTAAGCGAAATCGACAGGGGTTGACCCAGTCGTCAGCGAAATGATCTTCCCCTTGGGTGTGAAAGCATAAACATCGTCGGCGCTGAGATCCTGTGTCAATGTGCCGAGGAACTCATCGGAATCCGGCGTCTGCCCGGACCAGTCTGCCAAATGCTGAATCCAGCGCAGCCCGTTGGTGCCGAAGCTGCTGAAATTGTCATCTTCCTCACTCTTGTCAGCGTTCGCGGCACGCTGGGTATCGGACCGGTCAGGCGTCGAGAGGTCGCGAGCTGCTTGCCCGTTGGCTTTATACTTCCAGTGTGCAGCGATACCGTACTCTGCTTGACGATGCATCTCCCAGGTACGGATTTGAATTTCGATGGGCTTGCCTTCGGGACCGAAGACGGTCGTGTGCAAGGACTGGTACATGTTGAGCTTAGGCATAGCGATATAGTCTTTGAATCGTCCAGGGATTGGTGTCCACTGGGAATGGACCATGCCCAACGCCGCGTAACAGTCCTGGACTGTGTCAACGATGATGCGAATGCCCATCAGGTCGTAGATGTCTTCGAAATTGTGTCCGCGCAACACCATTTTCTGGTAGATACTGAAGTAGTCCTTCGGTCGTCCCATGACGGCCGCGCGGATGTGCTGCTCTTTGAGTTTAAAACGAATCTGGCTAGCCATGCTTTTGAGGTACACATCACGCTGGCCGGCTCGGCGCCCAACCATGACAACGATTTCGTTGTAGATCTTGGGCTGTAACTGTTTGAAAGATAGTTCCTCGAGTTCGCTTTTAATGGCGTTTATGCCGAGCCTGTTGGCCAACGGCGCGTAGATGTCTAGGGTCTCTCGGGCTTTTCGGTTTGCGCTCTCCTCCTCGACATAGCGCCAGGTTCGGGCGTTGTGCACACGGTCGGCCAGCTTAACCACCAGGACGCGCACATCCTTGCTCATGGCGATAACGAGTTTACGGATTGTCTCGGCTTGCGCGGAGTCGCCGTACTCGATTTTGCTGATCTTCGTGACGCCGTCGACAAGGCCGGCAATGGTGTCGCCGAACTCCTGACGACACTGCTCCAGCGTGTAGTCTGTGTCTTCAACCGTATCGTGCAGCAGCCCGGCGGCAACGACGCGGTCCGTCATGCCCAAGTCAGCCAAGATTTGCGATACTGCCAGCGGATGAATGATGTAGGGTTCACCGGAGCGGCGGCGCTGGTTGCGGTGTTGATAGTTAGCGCGGTTGTAGGCGCGACGAACTACGTCGAGGTCAGCGTTCTGGTGGTGATTCTCCACCGTTTGAAGAATCGGCCGAAGCGGATTGAACGGGTCATCCGTAATCTCAGCGCCCAGAAGACGGGAAGACAGCTCCACTCGCGGCATATCATCGTTCTGGGATGCTGTGTCTCTAGTAGCCATTGTCTTCACGCCTTATCGCAGATGCCAGTCGACCCGAAGCCGTTCATTCCCCGGGCGGAATCTGGCAGTTTGGTAACCGTTTCGAACCTAGCGCGCGCATAGCGCTGGAATACCAGCTGGGCAATGCGGTCACCGCGATGGAACTCCCAAGTATATTCAGCATCGCAGTTGATTAACAGTACCTTGATTTCACCGCGATAACCGGCGTCGATTGTGCCCGGTGTGTTAAGGACCGTCACACCTTGACGGACGGCTAGGCCTGAGCGCGGATGCACTAAGGCTACATAATCCAAAGGCATGGCGATACGGATGCCAGTAGGAACTAGGAAACGTTCGAACGGTGCCAGCGTGAAGTCGACGGCGGAGCACAGGTCGGCGCCAGCGTCTCCTTCGTGCTCGTAGTCGGGGACAAAGAACGGTTCCGTTCCGTCGACGCCGGACAGAAGAATGCGGGGATGCTCAATCACGCTTCCACTCTACGCCGATCGGCTTCAAGGACTTTCCTCTCAGGGATTTGACACCCGAGACCCGTAGCTAACCCTGTTCTATTTTAGTTTTGCATATTATTTACATAATATTTATCCGTTTATTGCCGCAAAAAGTTTCGGATAAGGATGGTGCTTCCATAAAAAATGGCCGACACGGGGTGCGTCTATCCACTGCTTCGTTCCAGCTGTATTGCGGTAGTGATTGTCAGTGCCGAGAACATGGGAGTCAATGTCCTCGGGGCTGATCGAAGAAGTCATTTCTGTTCACGCGGCGCATTCTTTACACACCGGCTGACCGTCGCGCATGAACGCCAACTGACTACGGTGCTTGACAAGGAAACATTCGGAGCACACGAATTCGTCGCCTTGCATCGGAATGACGGTGACAGAAGCGTCCTCACTGCTTAAATCCGCGCCAGGAAGCTCGAAATTCTCTGCGATTGCAGTCTCGTCGTCGTCCACATCTGATCCGTCATGGGCTTCGGCTCCGCCAGCCAAAGCGGCGACCGCGTCGTCGTTCTTGTCCTTCGGGGAGTCATAGTCTTGTGCCATGATATGCCTTTCGTTGAGTACTTGCCGTTTCACTGTGCGATAGCATACACACTTATTCGAAACCACGAGGATACGATTGGCGAGACGCGCGGCGGAAGTCGTGTGCAAATGATGAATCGGGGAGACATGAAGGAAGCTATTTACGACCATGTGGACGACAAAGGCAACCTCATCCTCCTGATTGACAACGTCGAGGTCAAGCTGCCGGTAACAGACAGATTGGAGCAGGGCATCCTCTCCTCTCACCAGATCAAAACCGAAAATCGCGGCGGTCAAATGCCTCCGAAGAGTGTGACTCTCCCCATTTCGCAAGTGCAGACAATGGTGCGCGAGGGTCGATCCTATGCTGACATCGCTGAAAAGTACCAGATGGACGAGTCTTTAGTTCGTCGTATGGCTGATACTGTCGAGCAGGAGAAACGTTCCGCCATCCATCAGTTCCTGGCGACATTTAAGTCTCGCGAAGATCGGAGGCGGCTCCAGGACATTATTTCCGAAAAATTCACACGGGCTGGTCTGGAGTTCTCATCCGTCGAGTGGTCTGCCAGCCGCGTGCGCCGCGATCCGTGGCGCATCCAGGCCTGCTTCCCCCATGATAACGACGTCATGACAGCGTCGTGGACCTGGAATATGCACGGCGGTAACAGCACGGAAACTGTCAAGTGTTTGGACGATATGGCCATCCGACTGTTGAACGACGACCAAGATACCTGGCTTCTAAACATTGCACCGACCATAATGACGCCAGTCACTGCAGGATTCGCACCACAGAATGTTGGAGGTGACGTCCCGCTGCCTAGCGTCACTTCGTTGAACGCGTTCGCAGCGGCGGCTACGACCCCTGTTCCTTCGGCAGCGGAGAAGAGTCTTCCCAGCCTGGGGGCTGCAAGCGCCGTGACTACCACGCAAGATAGCTCGGGCATCATGTTCTCGGCGACTGCTCCGTCGACTACGACAGCTGTTTCTTCGACTTCAGCAAACGAAAAGGCTCCGACGGGCGTGGCTCCATCGACGGTGTCGATTGAATCGACAGCCTCCTTAACCACTACAAGTGTGCAGGAAGACAGTGCTGATAACATGGAGATTAGCGCTATGCCGATTTCGTTTGTTCCGCCGGCGAAGAGGGTTGTTTCTCAGAACTCTCTTCGTATGGCGGTGCCGCCGAGAGAAATAGTCGCTACGAACCAGAATCCGGGTTCTTCCGTGGCCGATGGTGCGAACACTGATACCGCGAACACCGATGGTTCCAGCTGTGATGATGCTGTGACCACAGGGCCAAAGACGATGGTGAAGCAGGTGTCTAAGTCGCGCGCGAAGAGTCGTAGGCGCCGCTGTATCCCCTCCTGGGACGATATCATTTTCGGTGGTCGGTGACAGCATTCTTACCGAAGCGTTGACTTTGTTGGCCTGAAGTCTATTGGCCTGGAGTCTAATTGTGAGGGGATATGTTTGTTGTGCCGGTTTTTAGTTGAGGTCGAGTAGGAACGGGATGCGCGCCTCTGCTTCTGTCCAGGAGCCGTGAACCCCTGGCATTGCCATCGCTTTTTCTTGTTGGATACGGGAATCCACGATGGTTGTTCGTCCTGCGCAGAGCACGATAATGTCGCCGATCATCGGTCGGACGCGCTCCGATACGTCGCCGAACAGACCAGCGTTGATGGCTTGATTCTTGGTCATGACTGTGGCTTGTTCTTCCAGCCGATTCCGCCATCGCTGGGCTATGGCGTCCGGATTAGCCTCTTGCTCCGCATAGAGCATTAGTGCGCGTGGTTCGCCGCCTGTCAGCGCTACTCCTTGGGATAGTTCTGGTTCTTGTGCGACGTCGATTTGCAGGGACGAGTCCATTGTGACCATGCCATGGTCAGCAACGACCGCGATCACTGTTCCAGCTGGAGCCAGTTCACGTACAAGTCTGACTTGCCGATCCGCTAATTCCAAGCTCGTTGCCCATTCGTCAGATTGCCAGCCGTAGTGATGTCCCGCCTTATCGACAACGCGGATGTACAAGTATGTCAACCCTGGTTTGCGTGCGCATTTCGCGGCCTGTTCCGCTCGCCCTAGTGGATCGAGGTCGGGAACATACGTTGTTCCCCTCAGTGCCGCCCGAGTCAGCGGAGAGCATTTGAACGCTGGTAGTCCCACTGACGTAACGGGTACGTTCTTGGCAGCGGCTTTTTCGAAGACGGTTGGCTCCTGCTGCAGCTCTTCTGGTTTCGGGGCTCCTTTAAATTGAATCATCTGTGCGATACGGCCCGTTCGCGGGTTAAGCTGCGTATATCCCAGCATTCCCGTCAGACCTGGGCAAGTGCCGGTACCGAAGCTACCTATAGCAGCAGCTGTCGTCGTTGGATAGCAGGTCACGATGGAATGACGTCCTGCGCTGCGCTCCGGGTCACTGGCGTCAAACAGGGACCGCAAGTACGGTGCATGACCGATGCGGTCGACAAGGTTCCAGTAGCCCAGACCGTCGATGAGAATCACGATAGCTGAACGCGCGTCAGGCACGCCCAAACGCTGCTGGCAGAGTTTCGCGTTCGGGTGGAATTCCGTGTCTACCGGCGAGCCGATGGCGGCCGTCAGCGCCGGCAGGACGGTCGACAGGCTCCGCGAATAGTCGCTGGTCACTTTTCTCAGCACATCTTTTTCGGAAAAATCTGGGACGACCATTATCTCACTTTCTTAACGGCATCATTCAACCACGTGCCGCTTGACAAAACCTCCACACATCTGCTGTCGGCGTTACCGCCGTTTCCGTTTTCAAGGGTTCTGACAATAATAGGAACCCGGTAAGAGAAGGAGAATCATGGCCACTCGCCGTCATCGCACACGCACACCAGCACAGGTAGAATACGATCCACGGACCGTCGTCCAGAATATCGTGGACATACCCCTCAAAGAGGAAATGAGCACCTCATTCCTCGCTTACGCGTACTCCGTAATTTATTCCCGGGCTTTGCCCGACGCACGCGATGGCCTGAAGCCAGTCCAGCGGCGCATCGTTTACCAGATGGGACAGATGCATCTGACCCCGGACAAGCCTTACATGAAGTCCGCGCGCGCCGTCGGTGAAGTCATGGGCAAGCTCCACCCGCACGGCGACTCATCTATCTACGAGGCCATGGTGCGCCTAGCTCAACCGTTTGCCATGCGCTTGCCACTTGTCGACGGACACGGGAATTTCGGCTCCCTCG
>JAFNPO010000097.1 GCA_017386585.1 Aeriscardovia sp. | reverse complement strand
TGTAGTTATTGTTGTCGCAGTCGAAAGCCTCGTCGGGGTCGCCCTTGCTCATATAGGCCAGCACATAGCCGTTGCCTATAGTGATGGCGCCGTTTGTGCCAGTGTTGGAGTCGATGGCATCGTTGCCTGTAGAGTAGCAGACGGAAAGCGCCTACCGGCAGAACCTCCACAACGCCGCGTATTCAAGCCTGCTGAGACTCGCCCAGGTGGCGCGCAAAGCAGGCATCTGCTTCCTGTACGCGGCTCAGTCGGCCACCAGCCAGAACGGGTTGGATCCTAGCGTGCGTAACAATCTGAGCGCGAAAATTTGTGTGGGTGCGAACGCGGACCCTGCAACCACGTTCACGAACAAGTATCCGCTCGTCCCCGCCAACGTGAAAGAGGAGGGCGTGGCCGTGGGTACGGGTGTTGCGGAAATCGCCGGCCAAAATGACTACGTGTATAAAGCGTATTTCGAAACCGGGGAGGACGGGCAGGATTGGGGGCAGCTGCTAGCGGAACGGTTAGCAGCGATCCGTCCGCCCGCCGGTGACGAAACCTCCGGGAAAATGACGGAAAGCCGGATCCTCCAGTTGGTGCCTGCTGCTGGCGACAAGCCAGGCGGGTTCCTGGACGACGAACCGATCCCGGGCGACGAGAGAATGGGGATGGGTGGTTTTGGCGCTGACCCGGCTCCAACGGACCCGGGGTTGCGCGGCGCGGCGAAAGCCGCCCACATGCTGGCGCAAACAAGCGCGCCGGTCATGGGATCAGCGTTGGCGGAAGCTTTGAGAGAGGGAGCCGTCATGGCACAACGGGAGGCCACTGGGCAAAAGCAATAAGGCCGTGGGGGAGCGGAGCATGATGTTTCGCTTTCCCCATCAGTGGTCGTCGGCATCGAGGCACCGCAACCTGGAAGAAGAGTTCGAGGCCGGGACTCTGGAAGGATTAACGGTTTTTGAGTGGGGAAACCGTCGAAACAGTGGAATTCTATCTTCTCCGAGGACTAGGAACGGTCTTCGAAGAGGATGGACGCTGATTTTCAATTCGTTTTTGCTATGAAGATATGTCCTATGACATCTATGACTCTATGAATCGATGCCCGGTGAGGCGTTGTCCTGGTTCAAGGAGAACCATGCCCGCATGTCACAGGTACGAGGAAACGTGTCACAGGTACGAGGAAAACGTGTCACAGGTACGAGCAAACGTGTCACAGGTACGAGGAAAACGTGTCACAGGTACGATCCCGTTTGCCGGCGGCGTCGGGGATCGGCGGGAGGGAGGTTCGGCGGCGTGGCCGGCGGACGGCATGTGCTATCGTCACTTAAAGATGACAGGGTGGTCTATGTTGGGAATTAGTTGGGAGTTGGCGCCCATCCTCTTCGAGGACCGGTCCCAGTCTCTCGAAGAGGATGGGATTCCATCGAACCGGTGAGGGGGGGGGAAACGTGATGACCGTCAGGCAATGGGATCCGAGCGAAAACCTCGACACGTCGGAACGCATCGAAGCATGGCTGGAAACCGCGGTCAGCGACGACGACCGTTGTAGGTGACTTTGTTTTAGCTTGTCGCTAGAGCGAAGCCATCTGCATGGACTCGTTGCCAAGTCCAGCTCCAAGCCTC
>JAFNPO010000096.1 GCA_017386585.1 Aeriscardovia sp. | reverse complement strand
GAAGGCTGCGTCGCCGTCAAGGTTGCGGGTCAGGAAGTCGCGGGCGGTGGCAAACTCCTCGCCGATGAAGCCGAGGCGGAGGAGCCAGGTGCGCATCGCGTATTTGGGGTTCTCGTTCTGCTGGGGCTTGGGACTCGCCGTGCGGACGTCCTTCGCCATCTGGCTGAGCGCGAGGCAAAGCTGAATGTAGCTCTTCAGCTGTCCGGCGTGGATGCCGTTTCTCCGTACGCCGTCCGGCGCGTCAAACTGGAAAAGGCGGAACTCAACGGTGCCCTTGGTGAATGTAGCGTGAAGGTTCAGCATGTGGTAGCGGCTGTCATTGTAGTGCTGGCTTCTGCCGTAATCCGCTCCGTTGCCTCTGTACCAGATGTCCGCGAGGGCTGCCATTGTCTTGGGCTTGCGCTGATTTAGCGCCCGCAGGAAGTCAGGGTCGACCGTGCGGCAGTAGCGGTTCATGCGGCCGCGGTCAAGGCGCAGGGCGTCAGCCAGGAGGCTTTCGTGGCTCGCCATGATGTTGGCGAGATTCCGCAGGGTTTGCGGCGTGTGGCCGTTCGCTCCGATGTGGATGTGGACTCCGCACCCGCGGGTGGCGTCGCTCTTAGCGCCCGCCTTGCGAAGACGTCGGCAAAGATCCTGCAGGGTCTCGATATCCTCGTAGCGGAGGATCGGAGTGACCATCTCAGTCTTCTCACTGTCCGGGCCGCTGATACTGACGTCCCGCTGGAATTTCCACTCGCGGCCGTCTGCGTCCCAGGCGCTCCAGGTGTGGTACCCGTTGCGATAGGCGGTGTCTTCAAACCGCCCGGTGCCGAAGAAGTCGGCGGCCAGCTTCGCGGCGGTCTGCCGGGTGATGCTGTTCATCTCAACCTCGACCCCGATGGTCTGGTTCTTCATCTCGCTGATCTGGCGCGCGGTCTTGTCTGTCATTGTCTTGTCCTCCGTTTTCCGGGGCTGTCCGCTCCCTTTTGGTAGTGTATTAATCACTCTTTCGGGGAGATATAGCAAGACAATTCGGAGCCATATCCTGCACAAAGATACAGTGGGAAAGTTGTGTATTTGTAAGTGCCTTAGAGCTTTCTGACCAGGTCCTCGCCGTAAACCACGTTCAGCCCGGAGCCGTTGTCCCAGCGCATTAGGAGGGAGCCGGTGTCGTCCACGCCAAGCACTGTGCCAAGCGTTCCAATGGGCGGAGCCTGGACGTCGTCCATGCGGATGAGTTCCACGCGGGTTCCTGCCGGATATTCCCGGCGCAGCCGTTCGACTGTTTCTCTGGAAGGGAATCTCATGGCGTTACCTCCTTCTCGGCGTCGCGCTTTGCCTTCTGCGCGGCGCTGAAGGCGTCCGCCTTTTCTCTGTTGGGGAATGCTGCGCTGCCAGAGAGGTTCTTCAGCAGGAGCTTCCGCTGATTCTTGCTGTCCGCTCCGATGAAGCCAAGCCGCAGGAGAAAACTGCGGAAGGCGTATTTCTCGCTCTCCACATCCTTTTCCGTGGCTGTGACGCGCTTTGCATCCTTCGCCATCTTGCAAAGGGCGGCGAGGAACGCGGTGTAGGCGCGTGTTTCTTCCGAGGTGAGCATACGATCCCACCAGGGGAAAGAAACGGCGTCGTTCTTCAGCTGTATGGTGAGCCGATCCGCGCCAAGCGACTTTTTGATGAGCCCCGCCTTGCTGTCCACCAGCTTAGTGAGACGGTCAAGGCTGTCCGGGTCGAAGCCGTCCAGCGGCAGAATGATCGTCAGCCCTTCGGTTGCCGGTTCGTCAGCGTCCGGCGCTGCCGCGGCGCGGGCGTTGCCGCGGGCATGGAAGCCCTGTGCGGCCAGCGCCTCGACCAGACCCCGGATCTCTTCACCGTTGGCGTGGTCGTCGAAGCTGACGCGGCCGTTTCGGTCGATTGTGAAGCAGCCCACCTCATACGCGCAGGTCGGCACACTGAGGTACTTCGCGTCCGTCTGAGTGTGGGTGCTGATGGCGTTGACCAGCCGCTTGCGTTCGGCTCCGGTCACGTTGTAGTCAAGATAATCTGCGCTTTGGGTCATGATGAATGTCCTCCTCATCGTTTGGTAGTGTATTCATCACTCCAACGCCGACAGAATG
>JAFNPO010000095.1 GCA_017386585.1 Aeriscardovia sp. | reverse complement strand
GCGACGGTCTGGTTGCCGTTGACGGTGGAGGTCTTGCCGTTGGCGATGACTTGCACGTTGCCGGTGGTGTTGAGCAGGATGCCGCCGCTGAGCTCGTTGTAGACGTTCGGAATGTCGACGCTGACCTTCGAGGCTTCCTGGTCGTTCTGGTGGAAGTACTGTTCGAGCTGCGCCGCGGAGTTCGCATAGGTCCAGTAAGGCACGATGTGGCCGTCGATATTGAGCATGACCTCGTATGCCTTGCGGACGCGGACGATGTCGTCGTTGGACAGCCAGTAGCCGGACTGGGATTGGGCCTGGTCGTGGCTCTGGATGGTGATGTGCTGCTGTTTGAGGAACTCCGGCAGGCTGGCGGCGTACGTTGTCACCTGCTTCGTCTTGCCGTCCACCTCCAGGGCGATGCTCTTGCGCTGGTTGACGATGAAACCGGCGCCGCATGCAGCCAGCGTCGCGCATGCGGCGATGATGATCCGCCACACCCGGCGTCTCGCGAAACGCCGTGGCGTCCAAGTGGCTTTGCTCATGTCAGGCTTTCCCCTTCTGTGTCGTATCATATCCAGACCTGCGTCGGTGTCAGGATCGGGCCAGTTCTCTCTCCGAAGACCGTACTGATCATCTTCACTGTATCTTCCCATAAGGAGCAGACTCCCAGGGTACGGCGTGGACGGCGGCAGCGGCGTGGGCGTCGGCCATTCGCTGATGCGGTTGCTGCCGATGCCCGTCCCCGTGGATCCGGCAACGCGACGTGTTCCTTGCCCTGCTCCGCGCTCTCCTGCGCACGGCTTCAATGGTTGCGGGATCGGAGGAGCGGCGCCCTCGGCTCGCCGTGCGCCTAGGCGGTGTCCGGCAGCAGGCTTGGGGCCATGAGCACGATTGCGCGACGCTCGTGCCTTTCGGCCGTAGGATGGATGCGGTCCTGGCTCCGCAGGCGCGCGGTGCAAAGGCGTGACCCCTACGGATCGACCGGATAACAGCCGTAGCGCGGCATCAACGATCGTAGGCGGACCATGTAGTCGGGCGTTCCGCGGATCAGGTCCATGACGGGGCCGACGAAACAACGTCCGGACCGGATTCGTACAGACAGCGCACGGCGAGGTCCGCGTATTGCGCCGGCGCGCAGCCGATGGCCGACCGCTGCGCCGACGTGACCTGCCAAACGGCCGGCCCAGACGGGCGCGTCTGGATAGACGGCCTGGTTCTCGTGCTTCGTCGGGTCGAGGTCAGGATTAGCGGAACAGAGGCCTTCGTTGACTGAGTCGTCGATGGCGTCGGCCATGTTTCATTTCGCCGGATGCGACACTGCCAAGACATGTCGCCACGCCCCGTTTTGTTGTAGAGACGGACCTCGGCAGCCCGCTCCGGCGCCTGACGCCAGGTCCGACGGTCGTCCTGCGCCGCCGTCGGCCAGTCTTCCTCGGGCGTGGTGCTGGTTCCGCGCCGTTCCACTACGCAGCGTCGTTCCTGTCTTTTCCGCTGCCGCGGGCGCCGCTCCTGTTACGCGCGCCGGTGCTCCCCATGTTCGCG
>JAFNPO010000094.1 GCA_017386585.1 Aeriscardovia sp. | reverse complement strand
TGGTCGGGCTGGTTCCGGTCGCGCGAGCGGCTTCCGTTACGCAAGTCGCCGACCAGAGGACAGCGCAGGTCAGCACGAACGGCAGTCAGCCTACGGCCAAAGCGCTTGCGCGCACCGCTGATGGAACGCCCGCCAAGACGGTGACGGCATCGGGCTTCGAACCGGTGAACGCCACGGTGAGGACAACTCCCGCCCTGGGCACCCGGGCAGGGGCGTCCGTCCGGCAGCTCGCGGGTTCTTTCGCAGCAGAGCCATGGAGCAACCCCTACCAGGTGCCCTACGCAACGGGACTGCTTCAATCGACGAATCTAAACGGGTCGGCATGGAAAGGCGCGCCGTGGACCTATGTCAATGTGGACGGCAACGGGTGGTGCAACAGCATCAGCATCTCCTTACCGCAGGGCTATAACGCTCCCGCTCAATGGAACCGGAACGTCAGCCAGGACGTGACGCAGTACGTCCATTTTCAGTGGATAGGATACGGCTACGGCTTCGGCGCGTCCAATAATCCCAGCGGCCAATACGCGATCAAGTCCTGGACCGCCTACTGGGACGCTTCCAAACAGCTTGTGGAAATCACCATGGTGAATGGCAACGGCTCGAACGGCTACAATCTTAACGGAAACGGATACTACAAGTGCTGGCTTGAAGTCATTCCCACGCAGCAACAGTACGACGAGCGATACCCCGGCGCGGACCAGGTCGCGCCCTACACGAGCGTCACGGGTAGCGGCTACGGGACCAGCAACGGCGTCACCGGCATCTATGCATTCGGACCAAACTCCGAGTTTACTCTCAGCGGTGGCATTCTGGACAATTTCCCAATTCCAGCATACCCGATTTGGGACTCGACCCTGACCATCAAAAAAACCTGGAACAGCACGGAAACAAAGCCCAATTCCGTTACCGTCTGCGTGTTCCAAAACGCGTCGCCAGACACGCCCAACATCAACGGCACCGGCGCCACGAACACCACTGCCGGCAGCTCGAGCGGCTCCTCGTCGACGTCGGATGCGGACACGAGCCGTACCTGTTCCGCGTCCGGCACGAACAACGACTACGACACGGTGACACTTAACGCGGCGAATAACTGGACGCAGACCATCCACGTCCCGGCCGGCCCGCAAGGCCATGTCTACACAGCCGTCGAAGCGCCCGTCGTCGGCTACACGCCAACCTATTCCGCTAGTGTACAGAACGTTTCCACATCCATTGACAACTTCTCCAACACGTCCACCAGCTGGCCCAATGCGCTGACCGGCGAACTGCCTTCTGAGAACTACTCGAGCGTCGCTGCCAGTAACGCGGTCTACCTCAAAGGCCTACTGAGTCAGGCCGGCACCATCGACATCGCCAACACCGACCTGCCAGAGCCGGCCCACGCGAAATACGTCAGCAAGAACAGCGACGGCACGTACGACCTCCATCTCGACGTCACAGGCAAGACCTTGACGAACACGACGGATGGCACGACAATCACCAACGCCTACCGCGTGTACTCCATCACCGACGCCCTGTCCGGCAATGATGAACCAGTGCCGACACAATGGAACGAGAACACGAGCCAAGACATCACCAAATACGTCACGCTGACGGCGTCGAACTCCGCCACGCCGCCCGACTACAAGGCCTACTGGGACGCCACAACCCGCACGATCAAAGTTACCTTCAACAATGGTGGGGGCTTCGTGCCAGCCGACGGCGCGACCTACACAATCAGTTTCAAAGTGCAGCCCGTTCAAAAAGACTACGACACCGAATACCCGAGCGCGAACACGACTGCCGCCTATCCGAACAGCGGCGATGCCGGCACTGGCAGCACATCCGCAGGACAGAAGGGCTTCTACTCCAACGACAAAAATGCGACTGTCCTCAATTGGGGTCGCACCACCACCGTGACGTCCACACCAGCTGGATCCACCACGCCGACTACCACCACTACTAATGGGCCGGTGAGTGATTCGACGTATCCGATGCCGGTTATTCAGACCGCTCCGTCTACTCTTACTGTCAGGAAGACCTGGAGCGTTTCTACTCATCCGGATTCGGTGACCGTGTGTGTCTTCCAGTCCGGTGCGGACGGCAAG
>JAFNPO010000093.1 GCA_017386585.1 Aeriscardovia sp. | reverse complement strand
GGGCGCGCGTATGTGCGACCCTGGACGCGGTAGCCCGTTTCCTTGGCGCCGGCGATGAGGCTTTCGGACACGTCGACGCCGTGGGCGCGCAGCTCGGCTTCGCGTTGCGCCTGCTGGCGGGCGTCAAGCACCGGGTGATGGCGCAGGTCACTGGTGACGTACACGTCAACATTGGCGGCACGGACTTCATTGAACAGTGAGTCGCCGGAGCCGCCGAGGACAGCGACGCGCTGGACGGGCATGTCGAGGTCGCCGGCGACGTCGATGCCGCGCCGCGTCGGAGGGATCGCTGCGTTGACGCGCCGCGCGAACTCCAGCAGGCTCATCGGCTCGGCGAGATGGCCGACGCGCCCTTCGCCTACCTTGTGGGCTGATGTGGGGTCGTCGATTGGTGCGATCGGTTTCTGGTCGAGCACGCCCAGCTTGTCGGCGAGTGCCTCGCTGACGCCGCGGTAGGCCGCGTCCGCGTTAGTATGGCCTACCCAGAGCGCACAGTGGTTCTTGATGAGCAGGTTCGCTACGGCTCCGCGATGTCCCGTGCCGCTGATGGTGTGCGTGGGCCGGAACCAGAGCGGGTGGTGGGTGATGAGCAGATCAGCTCCCCAGTCGATGGCTTCACGCACCACGTCGAGGCTTGGGTCAACGGCGCAGTAGATGTGGCGGATGGTCTGTAGCGGGTTTCCGATAATGAGACCTGGATGGTCCCAGTTTTCCGCATACCGCAGCGGATAGAGTGTTTCCAGCTGGCAGACAACTTGGGCAAGTGTGACGACGGGTGGGTGGGTTGTGATGGCTGGCAGGGTGGTTGTTGCTGTTTCTGCCATATCAGATCGGCTCCTTTCGAAAGACGTTTCGGTGAACGTTGTTTCAGTGGGCGGCGGACTGCCAGTCGGGGCCGACGCCGGTCGAGACGGTCAGCGGCACGTCCAGGTGGACGGCGTTCTCCATGGCGTCGCGCACGATGGCTGTCGCTTGTTCCTCTTCGCCGGCTGCCAGTTCAACGACCAGTTCGTCGTGGATCTGTAGGATGATGCGGGATCCGAGCTTCGCCTCGGCCAGGCCGTGCGCCGCTTTGACCATGGCCATTTTCATGATGTCGGCGGCGGAGCCTTGGATCGGCGCATTGAGGGCTGCGCGTTCGGCGGCTGCGCGGGCGACGCGGTTCTTGGACTGCAGCGCCGGGAAGTAGCGGCGTCGACCGAACATCGTCTCCGTGTAGCCGCGCTGGCGGGCTTGGGATACCAGCGATTCGAGGTAGTCGTGGACTTTGCCGAACGTAGCGAAGTACTGTTCTTTGAGCACGTCCGCTTCTGCTGGGCTGATGTTCAGCCGTTGCGCCAGGCCGTAGGTGCTCAACCCGTAGGCCAGTCCGTAGCTCATGGCTTTCACGCGCGTGCGCTGCTGAGCGGTAACTTCCTCAACAGGGATTTGGTAGACGAGGGAGGCGACGTAACGGTGGAAGTCAGCGTCAGAGCGGAACGCTTCGATGAGCGCTTCATCGCCCGACAGGTGTGCCATCAAACGCAGTTCCACCTGCGAGTAGTCAGAACTCAGGAAGGAGGAGAAACCAGCGCCAGCGACGAAGGCGCTGCGAATTTCACGTCCTTCGTTACTCCGGTTCGGGATGTTCTGCAAGTTCGGGTCGGTGGAACTCAGACGTCCAGTGGCGGTGATTGTCTGCTCGTAGGTTGTATGAATACGTCCGTCACGCGCATTGACGGATCCTTGAAGGGCTTCGACAATCTGTTTGAGCTTATTGACTTCACGGTAGCGCAGCAGCGCGCCAAGGAACTGATTGGCGCGCTCGTTGTCCACGGTGCGCAGGTAAAGCTTCTGCAGTTCCGTGGCATTCGTAGAGTAGCCAGTCTTGGTTTTCTTTGTTCCTGTTAGTCCCATTTCGGCGAACAGTATTTGCTGTAATTGCTTGGGACTCTGCAGGTTAAGATCGTCGTGACCGGGGCCGGCTGCTTCGAAGGCGATAATTTTGGCCTGGTTAGCCTGAGCGGCGAAATCGTCGTGCACGTCCTTCAATCGCTTCTGATTAACGGCTGCACCCGTCTCCTCCATCCCTGCTAACACCGCGGACGAGGGAATTTCAATGTTGGTGAGCAACGGAAGCTGGCCGCGCTGCTCTAGTACCGGTTTGAGGCTGGTCTCTAGTGCAGACACGACGGCCAAGTGGCGTAGCAGCGCACTCCGATGTTCGGCACGGCCCTGGCCGGTTTCCAGCAGGGCAGCGTCGGCTCCGAAATCAAAACCATTCTGCCGAATCGTTGGAGTCTTCTTTGCGCCGAGGATTGTTTCCGCTTCGGCTTCTGATTCGAAATCATGGTTCAGGAAATGCGTTCCGGTTTTCTCGATAGTGTCGGTCGTGAAATCAGGGTCCGTTAAGTAGGCGGCCAGCTGGACGTCGAACACGGGACGCGGAAACACCAGACCGGCGGCTTTGGCCAACTGGATGGCCTGTTTGTAGCCGTACGTCGTCAGCGGATGGGTGTCGAGAATGGTTTGCACGGCCGCGCGGACT
>JAFNPO010000092.1 GCA_017386585.1 Aeriscardovia sp. | reverse complement strand
CGATCTGTCCCAGTTCCTCGGCAAGGACGAGGAAGAGGCGAAGAAGGACGACTCCGTTCAAGCCGCTTCTGAAGCCGCCGCTGTCGCTGATAGAATCATCAAGGGCGGCACGAAGAAGACTGCGACCAAGAAGGGTGCCAAATCTGCTGCGGCGAAATCAACTAAGTGATGTATCCCGTTGAGACGGCGGCTGCCGCATGCAGCCGCCGTTTTTCTTACGCCGAGTTTCCATGCCAGTAGCAGAAAGCACACCCTTTTCTCGTTTTCATAGGCTATGGTCAAAAGGAAACTTCCGAAAAAGGAGATTTTTGTGTCATACGGTGTTGCCCCTGTTCCGCCTCTCGACGAGGGAGAGACAGCAGTCCCGACCGGCATGAACCCGATTTTCACACGTTTGTTGAAAAACAGGATCATTTGGCTCGGCGGAGAAGTCAAGGACGAGAACGCAAACGAAATCTGTGCTGAGATGCTAATGCTAGCAGCCGATGACTCCAGCAGCGACATCTGGTTGTATATCAATTCACCGGGCGGCTCCATCACCGCCGGCATGGCCATCTACGATACCATGCAGCTCATCCAGCCGGATGTCGCTACGGTCGCTGTCGGCATGGCCGCCTCCATGGGCCAGTTCCTCCTTTCTAGCGGAACCCCAGGAAAGCGATACATCACATCGCACGCCCGCGTATTGATGCACCAGCCGGCTGGCGGCATCGGCGGCACGGAGACCGATGTGCGCGTCAACGCCGAACTTATCTTGGATATGAAAAAGACCTTGTCCGAACTCACCGCCCAGCAGACCGGCCACACCGTCGATGAAATCTACCGTGACAACGCCTACGATCACTGGTTCACTGCTCAGGAAGCGCTCCAGTACGGTTTCGTCGATCATTTGCTCGCGGCATCGTCGATGAGCGGCCATAGTGCCGACGACAGGAAAGGGAATGACTGATGCCCTCTGAAGAAGCTCAGTATATGTCTCGGGAGCGCCGTCTGGCTGGACAGCGTTTCGGCTCTGTTCATTACGGATTGCCAGTCGACCGCTACGTACTGCCAGAGTTCGAGGAGCGCACGCCATACGGCATAAAGCGCGAGGACCCATATTCCCGTCTATTCGAAGACCGCATTATCTTTATGGGCGTGCAGGTTGACGACACTAGCGCCGACGACATCATGGCGCAGCTGTTGGTCTTGGAGAGCCAGGATCCAAATCGCGACATCATGATGTATATCAATTCGCCGGGCGGATCCATGACGGCAATGACGGCCATCTACGACACCATGCAGTACATCAAGCCGGACGTGCAAACGGTATGCCTAGGGCAGGCGGCGTCTGCCGCATCGGTCATCTTGGCTGCCGGCACACCAGGCAAACGCCTCATGCTGCCAAACGCTCGCGTGCTCATCCACCAACCGGCGATTGAACAGAGCTTCGGCAAAGCCAACGAGATTGAAATCCAGGCGCAGGAGATGTTGCGCATGCGCGAATGGCTTGAGAACACGTTGGCTAAACACACTGGCCAGCCTGTTGAGAAGATCCGCAAAGACATTGAGGTTGACACGATTCTGACAGCCCAGGAAGCAAAGGAATACGGCCTCATTGATCAGGTTCTTCCATATCGCAAGTGACACAGAATACCGATAACTGAAAGCACAAGAAGAGGCTGGGGGTCAGTCTGAAATTCACCAGGTTGATTCCCCGCCTCTTCCGTATATCTCCGTTAAATTCACATTGTTAATTCGGTTCTTCGCTTGGCCTGCTTCCTGCCAATTGGAAAACTGCCGCGGAGTCCTACCATTGGTTCGCAGTATTGACGGCTTTCTTCGGTCCGTAAATCTCCGCGTTGATTAGCTCATCGAAGTTCTTGAGGATCACCGACCGCTTCGCTTTGAGGGACGGCGTCAACATGCCGTTGTCCTGCGTGAACGTGATGTCCAAAATCTCGAATTTGCGGATTGATTCTGCGCGGGACACCATTATGTTGGCATCGTCGATGGCACGACTGACCTCGGCGATTACGGCGCGATTACGGCGCGCTTCATCCAAGGATGCTACTGGCTTGCCACCCTGCGATACCAGCCAGGCATTCGTTTCCGATAGATCTAGGGTGACGAGGGCGGCGATAAATGGTCTGCGGTCGCCAATCACTAGGCACTGGTCCACTACCGGAGATCTCATGACCGACGCCTCCAACGGAGCAGGGGAGACATTCTTGCCGCCAGCCGTTATCAGCAATTCCTTCTTGCGTCCTGTCACGTACACGAAACCATCTTCGTCGATTCGGCCTAAGTCGCCGGTATGTAGCCAGCCATTGGCGTCGATGGTCTCGGCCGTTAGCTTCGGATTGTTGTGGTATCCGCTGCACACGCTCGGCCCAGCAATGAAGATTTCATCGTCGTCGCTGATAGCGAAGGTCATTCCTCCCAGCGGACGGCCAACGCTGCCAATTTTGTAACCGGAGACGGGGTTGACGGCTGCCGGGGCAGCACACTCTGTCATGCCGTAGCCTTCCAGCAGCGGCAGACCAATGCCATTGAAGAAGGAGGACAGCTCGTGATCGATTGGCGCCCCACCGGATATGATGAAGTCAGCGCGGCCACCGAGGACATTGATAATCTGCTGGTAAATGACCTTCTTGTAGAAGCTGCGTTTGGCATTCAACGACCACGGGATATGGCCGCTCTGTTGGGCCTGGGACCATTTTCTGGCTGTCACCACGGACCGGTGGAAGATGCGTCCTGTGAGACCGGTACCGGCCTTCTGCGTGGCGGCGTTGTAGATTTTTTCGAAGACGCGCGGAACACCGAGGATGAGGGTCGGCTTCGTCTCTTTAAGATCAGTCAGCAGTGTCTTCATGCTCTTGCTTATCGCTAGGGTCATATCGCCGGAGACAGTGAAGAACTGCATATAGCGGGCGAAAACGTGCGCTAGTGGTAGAAAACACAGATAGCAGCCGTTCTTGGCATAGGAAATGTCCGGCATTGATTCGCGTCCGTTGTAAACGACAGAGCAGAATTCATAGTGAGTGATTTCGACACCTTTGGGTTCGCCCGTCGATCCGGACGTATAGACGATAGTCGCCAAGTCTTTGCCGGTTACCGATGAAATCACAGCATCATACGCATCGTCATCAATAGATCTGCCGAATTCCTGGAAAATGGCGATGGCGTTCTCATCCAGAACGTAAACTTCCATCGGACCGGGAATCTGCGGCAGGACTTCCTCAACCTTGGCGCGCTGCGTCATGTCTTCGACGAAGAGGAGCTTGACTTGAGCATCGTTTACCACGGTTTTGATTTGAGCGGGGGAGTCAGTCTGATAAATAGGGACGATGACTGCTCCGATGCTAAGAGCTGCGAAATCAAGAGCGGTCCACTCCCACCGCGTGTTGCTGAGAATAGCGACGGAGTCACCTTTGCGGATTCCGTGAGCGAACAGACCTTTCCCCAGCAACCGAACAGTATCGAGAAACTCCGACGCAGTCTGGCTCACCCATTCGTTTTTCTCGTCACGGAACTTGATGAGGTCGTCGTTCGGCTTACGCGTCGCGCGATCAACAAGAATCGAAAAGATGTTCTGATCCTGCGACGTCTGATACGCCAGCGGAGTTGTGGTTTCGTTTTTCATGAAGCCTCCTCATCGCTCCCCCGTCGAGCACTGTGCTTTACGGAAAGCTACGGTTACGTAAGTACACTACGGTAGCGTAGCACGCCCACCTTGCGGGCGATATCCATAAGTCACCACCTCGACGCCCAAGCAAACATTAGTTTCCGTGGTACTTCCGCGGTGGAACATGTGAAGGTGCGCCCAACGGCCATTGAGCAAAGGCAGTGAACTTGACGGTCCTGAGCACAGCAGGGGCCGTCCGCACATGGATGGAGAGGATTTTCATGTACTTCCCCTCGGGTTGTCATAGACGATATCTTTCTGGGCAAGAACCTATCGGAGGTCGGAGATGATGGCGAATATCGTCTGATTCACCCCCCCCTGGGCACCGCTGGGTAGTTCGGTGCATCCTCGTGACGACTCCAAGGACGTGAAAGCTAGAACAGGAGATTAGAGACACCACAGATCGAAATGACCATGCAGACGAGCAGGATGTCGACACACGTCTTATAGCAGAAAAGAGATGGGCTTGTGGACACTTAATGCCCTGTGTTCAGTTTTGTATGTCTGATACAGCAGAATATATAAAAGTATCATAAATATTATCTAAATGTAATCTATAAAAAATAGCCTTTTAGCTAGTTGAAAATAGCTATTTTGCAATGTTTTTTAGAGTGTCAAAAGTAAAGAGAGGCAACGGACCGGGGCGTCGATAGAATAAAGGGAATGCATAGCGACAACTCTCTGCGGCGCACAGTCCACCGTATTTTTCGGATCATCCTCCTCACTGTTGTGACGATAGCGACGGTATCCGCCTGCGGCCAGGAAACAGCCACCCCAGTAGCGAGGCAATCTTCGCCCGCGGAGATAACGACTGTTCGTTTTTTCGTGCCGCAGCAGACATTCCCCGCCGATTTCAAACCTGTTAATTCCTGGGCTGCCGTCACCCAGACAGCGCAAATCACCTTGAAAAAAACGGGGTTTGCGACCGTTTCCGTTGAAGAAAACGCGGACATCGAGCAGGAAACGGCCGCCCTCCGCTCTTGGTCTCAGTCCCTTCCCAAGAAGGGGAACGACGGGGCCGTCCTTACTCCGCATATTGCCGTTATCGCCCCCGCCCCAGCTTCCGGCGCTTGCGTAGCATCTACGGGCGCGGCTTTCTTCGGAGGAATCCTGACGGCAGGCTGCACGACCCCCATGACTCCGGCGGAGCGCAACGCTCTGACAGCGGCAGTGACGACACTGAAGAAAGAGAGGATTCCCGTTATTTCCATTGGTGATGCGGGAATCGGGGCCAGTGTGACGATTTCCATGCCAACACCAAAGGAAATCGGTATTATCGAATCAACTAACCTCGTCGGAAAACTCAAGCTGTCTACAACATCCTTCACTCGTCCGAGACAAGTTTTGGTTCTGACACCGTACATGTCGGAGACGGTTGCACCTACTGCGAATACAGCAGCAGTTTCGGAATCAGGAGCCGCAGCGTCAGCGTTGAACGAATCGTCGCAGCAGTTCTTTGACGGCGTTTGGTCTGTTCTAAAGCCGTATTTCAAGGCAGGCGCGGTGGAAGATCCCGCCGACCCTAGTCTCACCGTTGACGCGCAAATAGGGCAGACACCTTCCGCGGAAACGTTGTGGTCAGGAACAACCGTCGACGTTTCTTCCAGCCAATCCCTGTCGAACAGTGTAACGACAGTTCTCGATTCCGCAAAACGGAACGAAAACGCTGAACTGTCCTCTTTGCAGAAGGCGACCGACTCGAAACAGCCGGCAGCATCGTCGCTGACAGCACCGGCAACCATCGACGGCGTCATCGCTGCCACCGATAGCATTGCCCAGAAAATGGTCGCCGTCATGGGGAGTGCTGGATATTCTGGATCTGCTTCGAGCATCAATCCCGAAATCACTCTGAACAGCCTCGTAAATACCATCATCGGCAGCACGCCGCTGCAGAAAACAGCGGTCCCAGCTCCTTTACAGGACAGTACCGGTCAGCAGGTGGCTTTGATTCAACGGCAGAAGGGGATTCTGGAAGCTCTTCTGGCCGCCCGTGAACAAGCGCAGTGGCCGGTCATCACCGGTTTTGGTGCCGCGACGGCGTCGTTACCGGATGTTCTTGACGGCAAACAGTGGATGACTGGCATTGTTTCGCGCAGAACACTGGTCACAGATATCGCCAACGCCTGTCATTCGATAGCATCTGACCAACAACCGACGGCTAGGACCACCGCAGGACCCGCCATCGAACCTATCGATGAAAGTAATCTTAAATCCGCTCTCATTGACCCCGGATACGTTGCGCCAGTGGAAGTCGGTCTCTGAGCTTTCGCAAGGGGCCGCGAACGCTGTTTATCGATGAGTAACGGCTCACCGCTAGGCGGAAGGACTGTTATCCTTTAACTTTCTACCGCAGCGAAAGACACCTTCTCCTGTTTTTCGGGGGATGTTACCGACGTGAAGAAGATGACGACGTTTCCAAGGTGAATGCTAATTGCATTCTTTCCACTGATGGAACTGGGAACGTGACGGACACGTCAGCCAGTGTGACAGCATTAATACCGCGGTGACACGGTTTTCAGTTCTCCGTCTTTTTGTCGGAGGTTCTGATTGGCCAAGACCGCGCGGCTCAAAAAAGACAGGTTCCTCCAACGTTGATCTTGTGGAAATACTGGCATTTCTGGTTCCACATTTGCGGTACAGCACGGGTATTTGGCATAGGAGAGTGGTTGCGACCATTAGTCTGTCGGAGGGATGTTTACCGATTTAAAGTCAGCGCAACGAACCCCGATGAACAATCAGCAGTGCTCGCGCCCACCCCGTTGCCGTTCGGCGCGTCATCACAATCCGGGCGAAGGCCTGCAAGAACTTTGGTGCTGTCTTATGTCGTCGTTCTTGTTTCTGCGCATCATGGCCTTCCGTTTCCCCAATCAGCCGAGACAGGAGAAAGAGACGGAAGTCATGGTGGTTCTGACAGTTTCAACAGCCATTGT
>JAFNPO010000091.1 GCA_017386585.1 Aeriscardovia sp. | reverse complement strand
TCCGGCGTATCCGTTGCCTAAGGATCGGGAGAATGAGATTGTGCAGCGTATTGTTGTGCGTCCGTCTATGAGTATGACGATTGCTGATGATTTCATTGCTGATTTTAAGCGGTGCATTGACGAACTCGCACACAAACACCTCCTCAATTGAGAACAAGTCCTGTGAGGATGCTCGACTGGGCGTCCCTAGTTGACTAGGGTCCAGTTTGCTGAACGGCCTGTCTTTTTCCTATGAAACAGACAGGCCGTTTCGCGTCGTGGGCATTGTGTTGTAGATAGAGGGGAAGGGGACTTCTCGTCCTGTATCATTTGCAAAGCGCCGAGACCAGCGTTGCCGGCGCGGACTTCCTTCAATAGCGTAGGGTTATGCTCGACCTTGTGGCACTTGCTGATTTTTGCGGCACGATGGTGGTGCCTTTTGGTAGGCAGCGATTTGCTGTTGCAGTGAGTTTCGTCCTGCTGGGGGATGGAGTCAACCACCGAAGCGATGACGTTTTGCACGGTCGCAATCCGGGAGTACGCAACGTGTTGTGTACGGGCGTGATAAGCTCTGCCTCCTGATGTTTTAGACAGCTAGTTGGTCGAGCGTGCCGACAGTCAGCCTCCAAACGCTCGCTTTCTCCGATAGCATTAGTTTTCAACGTTCTGTCTTGGCGTTGCGACTGAAAACGAAGGAGACACCGGCAACGGTTGCGGCCTCTGGTGAGGTTGTTCTTGCAAACTGTGCTCATGACGATGACGGGCTGCCGTCAACACCCTGTCGCGGGGAGATCCTCTGCGTGCGTCCTGCTCGAGGAGCATTTGGGTATCGTATTCGGGGCTGGCTAATGTTTACGCTCGGCTTTGATGTCGTTGAGAGCATTTTTCTTGGCGACGTGGCATTGTAAGCGGTTTAGTTTTAGGTAAGGGCGATTTTCAGGAAGACGGGGGTTTGGCGCAGGTCAAGGATGAGTGTGCTTGACATACGCCGTCTTGAGTGGCGAACGTGAACGCGATGGTCCTGACGACGTGGTCTTTCCTCTGGTAGGAGGCGAGATGATGGCAATCCTATGCGGATCCTACTTTTCTTCAAGAGCAGCCCTCTTGAGGAGCGACTCGGCGTTCTTATAATTAGTCTATTTCATCAAACACCTTTTTGTACCCGCTAGGCGACTGGACTGGCGTCGGCGACGGCCATGAAAGACGTGACGCTGTCCATGTCAATGGCTGCGGCAGTAAAGTTTTTCATTTGTTCATCGGCATAGTGACGCACTTTCCTCGTTAAAAAACAATGCCGATTCGCATGTTCTTTCAGAGTGTAGATATCAAACTTTCATGAAGAGTATTGTGCCAGGAAAAATTAGAGCTAAAACCGTAATACCATTGAAAGTTCACGGGTTTTAAGACATGGGAGAGTTCCCGTCCTAGGACTTATGGTTTCGTTCATGTTTTTCGGGGTACTTCCTGAGAGAAGGAAATGCGCGGGTATTGGGTACGTTGACACACGCGAAATATTTTCCCCGCGCCCCTAGAACCCCCTCTAGGTGGGGGTTGCTTGCTGCTCCGTCTAGGTCTAGCAGGGGCAGCGTCGGACGCAATCCGCCTGGGCGGCTGCAGATTAACGTGGACGCGAAAGTGTTCCAGAAACTACGAGTGGTCCTCAGAAGCCTTGAAGGGGGAAGTTTTTCGCGTATTCTTGCGCACGTTCCCGCTTGCTCGCCCATGTCTTTACGTCGCGCATGCGGCTCTAGGCGCTTCAAATGCTTGCGTTAAACGTGCTTTCCTTGCTCCTGCTGGTATCGCAGTTTCTTAAGAGCACCAGGCTTCATGGCGGCGACGTAGCGGTTGCGGAAAGCGGAGATGATAATCGGAATAACGATGGCCACAATGAAGCCAATGCACAGCAGTGTCTCATACTCGTGCTGTCCTGTCGTGTTCAGCGCGCTTGACGGCACAAAACTGACAACGAGGCAGAAAAGCGACGTGAGCGTACCGCAAGCGGCCACAACTGTTTTAGTGACCAGGCCACCGGGAATGCTGTACGTGCGTTTGAGATCCTTCTCCGCATAGATAAGACGGAAGTAGGAGACACACATCAGCAAATACCCCACTAGATAAATGCACGTGGTGAGTGTCTCGGCCACGAGAATGGAGACGTTGCCTCCGGAGCTGGAGCCACCGAAGGTTAGTAGCGCGTCCCAGACGACGACGATGATGCAGTTGAGCAGCAACACGATAGTCGGCACCCCGTGCTTGTTTGTCCGACGAATGGATTGGGGCATCATACCGTAGTCAGCGGAGGTGCGTAGGCCAGCAGACGGTCCAACAACCCAGGAACCGATCTCGGCGATGACGCCGAAGCAGATGAGCAGGCACACTAGGTCGAGTAGCCAGGTGAGATGGTGTGTCCCACCGGTGTCGACGTACATGAGGTAGTCAAGGGTCTGGTAGATGCCGGCGTTGAGAGAGAGTTCCTTCTCTGGGATGACCGATGCTACCGAGATACCGCCCAGGGAGTCGAAGGCGATGGCGATAGCCACGAGGATGAACATGGCCAGCGGGTAGTTGCGCCCCGGTTTCTGCAGCTCGTTGATATGGGATCCGGAGGCTTCCACGCCTGTGTATGCCAAGATGAAGGTGGCGAAAATTGTCAGCGTGCCCATCTGACTGAAATCAGGGAAGAATTGCCGTGCGCCAAAACGGATCTGGACAGGATGTCCCTGTGCCAGGTAAATGATAGCAAACACGAAGAGGATGATCGCCGAACAAAGAATACCCACAACGAAGCCGATCTTGGCGATGATTGCGGTATACTTCGTACCGCCCAGCTGCAGGAGCGTGACGCCGAAGAAGATGACGAGTACGGCGACGAACTTGAGCCACGGAGAATCATTGAGGGCCGACCAGCCGAGGATCTTCGACAGCAAACCGATGATGACATAGCTCATAGTCACATAGCCCACGGTGATTTGGAACCATTGGAAGAAGAGAGCCATGAAGCCGAGCCGTTCGTTGTGCAAGGCGTTGCTGACCCAGCCGAAGATGCCGCCCTGCGACCAGCCATCGACGGAGGCCATCTCGGCGGCCATCAATGCCATGGGCAGGAACCAGAACAGGCCGCCTAGCAGGGCGAAGAACACGCAGGAGAATCCGGACGTGCCGAAACTGGGATACTCGTAAACGGCCATGACCATCGACGCCGTCATGGCGAAGAAACCGAACAGGGTTAACGTCCGTTGCGTGGGCGTGGGCGCTGCTGCGTTCTGGGATGACATAGGACCCTTCTTGCCCGGGTGGCCGCAGCGCCGTCCAGCAGCCACTCCACGCCCGTTTCGCCACCAGATTCTAGGTGGGCATTGGCAGCTGCGCCAGCGATTGTTCCAAGGAAACGCTTTGAAATCGATGCCATTTTTTGGATGGCGCTCAGAGTATCAGAGTAATAATGCAGGCCTTTGCACCCTAGTCATGTTGTATTAACGTGAGCATGAAAGCGCCGACGGGACTGCCGCTTAGTATACTTTGACGCTTTGATAGTAGAAACCCCCGGCTGGACTCTGGGAGACCCAGATGACGAGATCCTGTGTTTGCGTGGCAGAGGGAAACACCACCGTGGTCTGCCCGTTCGGAGAGAAGGAGAAGTTTACCAGGGGGGTACCGTTTTGCGGGTCCTGCGCCGTAGAGTTCGCGTAAACCGCGGCCTGGCCGCCCCCGTAGCGGGTAGTGACGACAATCTTCTGCACCGGTTCAGGCTGAACCAGGTGGATCTGCAGGCCCAGACCCCGCAGATTCGCGGAGCGGACGATTTGCGTGCTGCTGATCGTGTAGGCGGTCGTGTTTGTCGATTCTGGAGCTGGGACGGCCTGCGCGTTCTTGACATTCGCGCTGCTAGACGAGGAACTATTAGACCCGACGTCGGCACCTGTCACGTTGGCGTCCGCCTGTTCCTCGGCTTTGCCGCCCGGGATTGGCGCGGAATTGACGTTGAGATTCCACTGAACGTGCGAATCGTCGTTACCCAGGTGGAAGGAGCCGAGGTCCAAGGATTTAATGCACCAGCCCAACAGCACTGCGAGGATGATGATGACGACCGTGATGATCGTGGTGCGCGCCAAACCTCCCTTTTTCTTGGTTTCCGCGTCGGTGACGGGCCTGACGGATTGCGGGCCGCGGACAGCGTATGGGTTGCGATGCTGGTCACGCTGAATCGGTGCGCGGTTGGCTGCCATACGCGGGTTAGCGGAGTTCGCCGCGAACGCGACGGCGTTGCGGTACTGCATGTTGTGAGCATTACGGCTGCGAGCGACGTTGGGGCCACGGTTCACTACAGTTGGATCCGCACCATCCATGCCAGTTTGCGCAGGACGTGATGTCCCCATGGCGCGGGCTCGCTGAGCGCGCATCGCCTGCGCGTTCTGGTGACGCGCCGCGTTGCGGGCGGCAGCCAACTGCGCAGGCGTGAGTGCACCGGTTTTATTCGGCGTCTGGCCTGGGGTGATTGGTCTTTGGGCGTTGCCGGTTGGCGCGATGGAGCGCGGTTGAACAGCACTGGTGGTGGTGCGGCCGTGGGTTGGCGTTCGGCGCACTGGATGGTCGGTGTCGAACGCGGAGAAGAGGTTGGAATCCTCCGGACTTAACTCTTCAACGGCGTTGCCGCCACGTAGCAACTGGTTGGAGTCCCATTGGGACATGCCGCGGCGCTTGACCGATGTGGCGGCTTCGTGACCGGCACCCACCGGCTTGACCATGGCGGAGGAAATGAGGGAGTCCGGGATATCGACGATGTCGTGCGCGGCAGCTGGAGCAAACAGGGCTATGGCGATAGAGGCTTCGCCCGGAGCACTCGGCAGGCTGTACTCGCTGCGTGGCAGTTTCGACAGGTCGACGCGTTCGCCTAGGAGCATTTCCAGCTCCAGCAGGGTGAGGATTGGCAGCGGTTTGTCGGACTCGAATTCGGAGCGTACGGGGATGTTAAGCGCGCGCCGACAGATATTGAGGAACTCCTCTGGTAGGTTCTTGCCCTTTTCCTGCAGCAGGCGCGCTGCGGCGGATGTGTCACCGGTGGGGTCAAACTCGGAGCCGGTGGCCATTTCGTAAAGCATGCCGGCAATCTGCTTGATGGCCAGCGCCTCGCGGTTAACGACGGTGAAATCCTCTGGGTGGATTCTTGTGGTCAGCAGCGGGGAGACAGATGTATCCGCAATAGTGACACCTTTAGAGGTCAGGCGCACGACGCGCGAATCGAGAACGTCGGACGAGAGAGACTGATTGCGCAGGCTACGGAGGGCGTCGATGATTTGGAAGCAAATGCCGCGCATGACCTCGGGACTCAGTGGCTGACCGGTGCGTGAAGCGAGGAATTCATGAAGCGAGACGCCTGGATCAGTATCGGTGACAATGACGGACACATCGCCGGTCTTCTGCAAGTGCAGCACGCGCGTGACATGAGGGTCGCGGGAGAGTACGAGGGAAGAAGCAAGCGCGTTAACTTCCGCGAGCTTGGCCCTGTTCGAGATGATAAACAGCTGGCAGTCACGCATGAGAGTATGGTCGTTGGCTAGCCAAGCACTTAAGCCTGGTTCAGAACGGTACTGGGTGATGAGCGTATAACGGTTGTCGATAGTGTCGCCGATGGCAGGAATCATTGGTCCCCCATTTGGTTGTGCTGGAGTCTGGATGCGTTCGCCGAACTGACGACGCGGTGGCGTCGGCTGGAAGGCTCCGGAAGACCCAGCTCCGGAGCGAGGGGATTCTGGCTGGGTTGGGCGCGGTTCTGGCTGGCCCGCGGGCTGCGGGGCAGAACCGAATCGAAAGCCGGATCGAAAGGAAGAGGAAGCGGAGCGCGGACCGCGAAAGGAGGCGGCTCCGGGTGTCTGGGAGGACGTGGACAGAGCACTCCGGTCGTAGTGAACGCTTTGCTGGCGGGGCATGAAGCTCATGAGCGCGAAAGGCTCGTCCGCTAAAGCTTGGGCGTTGGCGTTGCTGGCGTCCGCGGTGCTCGACATGTTCGCCAAGATGGCGTACGATGCGGCTCCGCGGGCAGTGCGCGGGGCGTGGCGCCCCTGACGCGCAGAGCTGGACGAGGAGATGCGGCCGGTGGACTGTGCGGAGCGGGTAGTGGTCGCGTTGGTGGTCGCGGTGCCGTCAGTGTCGGTAGCAGCAACTTCGTCTGCGGCGTTCGGACGGCGGTGCGGGACCTTGGCGAGAAGCAGATTGACAGTGGCGTCGATTTCCTCCACATGTAGCATGTGGAGAACACCCCAGTAGAAGAGCATCATGATGATGCCGGTGGTGGCGCAGACGGCCACCGCCTGGATCCAACTCATGTGGCCGCCCCTAGCGGCTGTACTTGCGTGTAATGCGTGCTGCGTCACACCGGAGGCAAGGATGCCGATCATCACGGTGAGAGCCGCGCCGACGAAAGCCTTGAGATACACCGACGCTACTGGTCGTGCGCCGATGCGTCCGCCCATGCGCCTCTTGATGACTAGGTACGAGATGGGCATGAGTACGAGGTTGCTGACGGTGCTTGACGCGCCGATACAAGCTACCCACAGGTCTGGAGTGACGAACTTGATGGTGATGAGCAGCGCTCCCACCTGCACGATGTTCTGGACGAGCGCCAGGAAAAACGGCGACTTGCCGTCCTCGTAGGCGTAGAACACACGGTTGAGCAGCAGCGTCACGGAGTAGGGCACAAGGTTGAGGGACATCGCTACTAGCGGTGTGGCGATAAGGTTAGCGTCGTAAACACCCACAGACGGCAGTAGCGCTCGCACAATCGGCACGGGCATGGCGATGAAGAAGGCCGTAAATAGGGGCATGATGGTCCCCGAGCTGCGCAGCGAACCCGACAGTGCGTCGCGTGCGTCGTCGATGCGGTGCGCTTCCACGGCGCGGGAGATGGCCGGAAACACAGAGGTAGCAATCGATACTGTCACTAGGGAGTATGGCAGAATCCACAGCTGGAAGGTCTGGGCGTAGGCTTGCGCGCCCGCAACGGTTAGACGGTTGCCAGCCACGGCCGGTGCGGCGGTTTCGATGCGGGTATTGACGAGGCCAGCGACTTGGTTGAGAACGACCGCGGCGAAGGTCCAGCCGGCCACCTTGCCCATCGAGCGCAGACCAATGCCGTGCACACCCCACTTGATATGTGGGTGAATGCCTTCCTTGATGAGCGGCACGAAGAGGATGAGTGCCTGAACACCGATGCCGAGTGTCCACGCTCCACCGAGAACGGCGATTTTCTCGGGCGTCCAGAAGTCCAATGGCTGGGTTTGCGCGTGGCCGAACAGGACGAGGAAAAGAATATAGCCCGCGCAGGCGATGACGTTCGATGCCACCGAGCTCCAGGCGTACGCGGTGAAGTTGTCCCGTGCGGCGAGCACCTGTCCGACGACCGTGTAGATGCCGTAGAACAGGATCTGCGGCATGCACCAGAGTGTGAAGCTGCTCGCCAGAGCACGCTGCGCGTTCGTCCAGTCGGACGTGGTGTACAAGCGTACGAGCAGTGGCGTTGAGATCATGAGCAGCACCATGAAGCCAAAGCAGGTGCTGATGGCCAGGGTCAGTAGCTTGTTGATACGGTCGGAGAAATCTTTATGCTTGAACGCGCGAACGATTTGCGGTACGAGGATGGCGTTGATGAGTCCCCCCTCGAGAAGGTTAAATACGACGCGCGGGATTTGGGAGCCCACCTGGTAGGCGTTGGCGGCCATGCCCGTCACGCCGACGGCAGCTACCAGCAGGATGGTGCGAGCCTGGCCAGTTAGGCGCGAGGCGAGCGTGCCTGAGGCCATGATGATGGAGTTGCGCCCGACGC
The DNA here is from genome assembly GCA_017386585.1 of Aeriscardovia sp. Lineage (GTDB taxonomy): Bacteria > Actinomycetota > Actinomycetes > Actinomycetales > Bifidobacteriaceae > RGIG7107. The sequence continues at coordinate 8,004 of JAFNPO010000091.1, read as the reverse complement.
TTCTTGTGGTCTTGGCATCGGCGGACGCCGTGGACGTCTCGCTCATTGATCAGGGTCCTTTCGCCGATGGAATTGCCGCCAGAAGCCTACTATACCCAGCACGACGGCGAGCAGAATCAGTACGTTCCCATTCATGGCCCGCAGTGTCAGTTGGCTGTCAATCTGTGTGCGCGTGGTCGGGCCAAACGCGTCCTCGGCGCCCGTGAGGAGATGGAAAGATGCCGTTACTGTGGATGCGCCGATGGCTTTGATACGGAACGTCGTTTGCGCTTGACCGTTGGACTTGACGCGTACTGTGCGCGAGGTAGTGATTGTCGTAGCGTTAGAGCCAGTTCTCGCTCGAATTGTCACCGTCAACGGTACGGGCAGTTTGTTGATGACAATGACTGGCATGTCGGTGGTGCTGCTGAACACACTGACTTTTTGCGGTGAGGAGATGGACACCGCGTCCCACAGGTGTTGGGAAAATTGTTCGTCCGCGTTCAAGGCCGACTCCATCACCGGTGTGTCAGACCCGCTTAGGGTGGTTATGGCGATGTCGGCGTGTGCAGCATTCAAACGCTCGAGCCACTGGCGTACCGCCGCCGCTTCAGGAGAGTTGCCCGCAATGTCGGAGCTAAGCTGCGAGCGCAAACGATTGATTTTCTGCTGCGTGTTCGCTAGGCGGCGTATCGCAGTGTCCAAGGTCTTTTGGTCCTTTTCGTCCGGCTTGCGGCCTCCTAGGGGAATGCTGGTAGCTGGAACGGCGCTGCTGGTCAATCTGGCTGACATTGCGGAACTGGTTGCGCTGTTCGTTCGGCCGTTGATGAGTTCGGCAAGTGTACCGAACTTCACCCAGGCGCATGAGGTGAGTGTGTTGAGGATTTGTGCGTCTTCCTGGCTGCTAGCGTTTGCGCCAAAGGAGACGAGGAGGTTGCGGTCTACGGACGGGGCTTGTGCCTCGTCGATGGCTGTCTGTGCCACGAAACGTGATGTTCGGCCCGCTGCTGTTTTCTCTGCGGTGGACCACTGGCTTGATGCTGAACCCTGCGCCAGCGTTGATAGATTGCTTTGTGCTGTTAGGACTGTGATGTCTCCAAAGGCTGTTCGTTCGATGAGGCGTCCAGTGTGTACGGTCGGAGCCGTGGGTGCGCTGATTGCCATGGCCACGGAGTAGCCCTCCCGGCTTGCGGCATCCAGGCCGGCCTCTGTCCAGGAGTAGTCGCGTTCGCAAGCGATTTCCGGTATGTTCCCGAGCCTGGGGTCGTTTTTGAGTGCTGTCGCGCGCGCGGCTTGCGCGCTCCACAGCGAGTCGGATAGGCCGGCCGCGTTCCATGAGGAGTTGGAGAGGAATTGGCGGGTTTGGATGTCAAACTCCCGCGGTTGGGTAAGCGCGTCAACGTGACCGTCCAGCGCTTGAAGCACGGCTGGGGTCAGCGCAAAGGGTTCTGCGATGACCTGCAGCATAGAGTGGTCGGCTGCGAACGAGGCGGCTGCGGTGGTTTTTTTCGTCGACTGGTTCGTGGCCTGCAGCAGGCTGGTGGTGGTGTCCGCTAGGTTGCTGATGAGTTTGTCGGCTGCGTCGGTACGTAGTTGCACGCTTGTATTCTCTAGTTGTTCGACGGGCGTGATGGTGAGGGGCGGAGTGGAGACGTCCAACCCCGCGGTGGTGCGTGTAGTCACGGTATTGAGCTGTGCGAGTTCGCTGGTTCCCTCATCGTTCACGGCCGCGTAGAGAAAAGCGACTGGCTTGGCACCCCACGTGGAGATGGCCTTCAGCGACGTGTTGGACGCGTCGACAGTGACCTGAACGGTTGCGGATTTTCCGGCGCCTAGCGCCGGCACAGGCACGTCCTCGAGGATGAATGGCGTCGACAAGGTGCTCGACCCCTCGGACCACTGCTCCAGATTGTCAGCAGACGCGATGGACTGCGGGGAGATACGCACTGACAGGTCGCCTTCGTGTAGGCCGGTTGAACTATCGTTCGTTAGCGTGATGGAGGCGCGGTAGCCAGAGGTCGCCGTGATGACGGGATTTTCGGAGTTGATGGACAGACCAATGGAGAAAGAACCGCTGTTTTTAGTGTTTTTGCTCGATAGGGTGCCTGAACTGTTCGGGCTGGTCGAACCAAACTGGCCCGACACCGTGGTCCTGCTACGGTCGGATGCCCACGCCCTTGGGACTCCTAAACCCAACTCTGCCATGCCGACCGCCGCCAGCAAAGTCGCCGCTAGCAGCAGGACGAGCAGTCTGCGCGCTCCTTCGCGTAGCCGTTGTGGATGATTGAGCTTCACTGGTGGCGGTACTTCCGTGCGTAGAGCCAGACAATCCTCCGTTCGTTGGGATAGCTGAGCACCGATGCCAAATCGTCGAAGGCCACCCAAGCGGCATCCTCCGCTTCGTGATCAGGATCACCGTCAACGCTCAAGGTACCGGCCGTCCGGCGGAGAACATAGTGATGGACGAGCTTATGGACGCGCTGCGTTTCGCCAGTAAACCAGTAGTCGATGGTGGCGATGGAACCGGTGACAGTGCCCAAGATACCAGTCTCCTCGTGAACCTCACGCACGGCCGTCTGCTCCGGCGTCTCACCTTTCTCAATATGCCCTTTGGGCAGACACCACTCCAGATGGCCCGAACGAGAACGACGGGCGATAATAGCCACCTCGTTATTCCTATTGAACATGAGACCGCCCGCGGAATACTCACGCACGACCGGCAATTCGCGAGCGTCCAGCGACGCGAAAGTCGCGGGGGAATCCGTATCCAGCCGCTTCTTTGGCATCATAGCGGGCGACGGGGTTGCGCTAACCTCCAGCTCATAGAGTGAGTCCGGCAGACCCGGCGGCAACTTGTCAGCCAAGCTCATGGTGAAGCCGTTCGATTCGCTGGTGAAGAGAGCGGGCGAATCCCCATCGGCCATCCCCGGGCGTGCCTGTCTGTGCGCTTGCCCTGAAGGTATGGCAAACCCGCGGAGCATGCGGGCAACATCCTTCGGGGTAATCACACCTCCTACTTTATGTGCATCCCTGTGCAGATGGGGTAATGGGACGGGGGTATCCTACCTGACGCTGGCGGACCGGTGCGCGTAAAATCAAACGCGTCTGCCCTCATGGGCACGAAAGAGGAGGTGTGTGGGCGTGTGGTTCCAGGTCAGGCCTGAAGCAATTGAACTGGGGAAAATGTTCGAGGAGCAGGGGTATGAACTCGCCCTAGTGGGCGGAGCTGTACGCGACCTGCTGCTAGGCCGTCCAGTCCACGACTACGACTTCACGACCAACGCTCGACCCGACCAGTTTGAGCCAATCCTCCGCCAGTGGGGCCGCGACGGTTTCTGGGATATGGGCCGCAAGTTCGGCACCTTGGGCGCTCGCCGCCGCAGTTACCACAACGACATGGCCGCTGAGGTCACCACGTACCGCTCCGATAAGTATCAATCAGACTCACGCAAGCCTCAGGTGTGCTACGGTACGTCGTTAGAGGGCGATTTGAGCCGCCGCGATTTCACGGTCAACTGCATGGCTATCCGTCTGCCGCACCTATCCTTCACCGACCCGTTCCACGGCGCTAACGACCTGAACAAAAAGTTGTTGCGTACGCCGGTTGACCCATATCAGTCTTTCGACGACGATCCGCTGCGCATGATGCGCGCCGTCCGTTTCGTCGCTCAGCTCGGCTTCGACATTGAAGCGAGCACGGCTGAAGCCCTCATGGACATGGTCAACCGTATCGATATCGTCTCCGCTGAACGCGTGCGCGACGAACTCGCCAAGCTGCTGCTCGCCCGCAACCCGCACCTGGGTGTTGACGAGATGGTCAATTCCGGCCTTGCCGACCATGTCATTCCGGAAATCCCGGCTCTCAGAATGGCAATGGATCCCAACCACCACCACAAGGACGTTTACGAACACACCCTCACTGTCTTGGACAACGCCATCGACCTGGAAACCGGAGCCGATGGTCCTGTTCCCAGCCCCGATCTAGAGTTGCGCCTGGCAGCTCTCTACCACGACGTCGGCAAGCCGCGCACTCGCCGCTTCGAACCCAACGGCAAAGTCAGCTTCCACCACCACGACGCTGTCGGAGCGACGATGACACGCAAACGCCTCAAGGCACTGCGCTTCGACAAGCACATCGTCGACGATGTTAGCAACCTCGTCAATATGCATCTGCGCTTCCATGGCTATGTAGACGAACCCTGGACTGACTCCGCTGTGCGCCGCTACGTGGTCGATGCAGGCGACCTGTATCCACGCCTCAACCGCCTGACGCGTGCCGACGTCACCACGCGCAACCGCCACAGGGCCCTGACCTTCGAACACGCCATGGACCAGATGGAAGCTCGCGTTGAGGAACTCAAGAAAAAGGAGAATCTCGCGCGTATACGCCCAGAAATCAATGGCCAGGAGATCATGGAGCTGCTGGGTATCACCCCGGGTGCGAAGGTCGGCGCCGCCTACCGACACATGCTCAACTTCCGTCTCGAAAATGGTGAAGTCGGTCACGACGCCGCTGTTGCTGAGTTGCGCCGTTGGGCCGCTGAAGGATAAGGGCAGGCGATACCATGGACTTCGAATCACAGCTGATGCCGCTCGTGCTGGAGCGCCGCGGCTGGGACAGCGACTGGTTGAAGACTCACACCAACCCCGCGCACCGCTCCCTCGGCAATCTCGACGAAATGTGCGAACAGCTCAAAGCTGTGCACGACAGTGGCCAGCTCATCGTTATTCTGCCGGATTTTGATACCGACGGTGTCATGGCCGGAGTTGTCGGCTGGGCCGGCCTCAATCAGCTTGGCTTCCGCTGCGGCCTCTACGCCCCACATGCAGAGAACGGCTACGGTATCGCCGTACAGGACATCGATCGCGCTGAACAGGAGTTCCCCGGCGTGCAAGCATTCATCACCTGCGACGTCGGCATCACCTGTCACGAAGCCCTCTCACACGCTCGCGAACAGGGCAAGACCGTACTCGTCACCGACCATCATGAGCCGGACGGTACCCCCATCGAAGCTGACTGTGTCGTCGACCCCAGCGCCGACAAGAAAGCCTACGGCTGGGACGGTATCTGCGGCGCCCACGTATTCTGGCAGATCCTGTGCCGCTACGCCGATCTCTACGACCCGAGCCGCCGGGACGCCATCGACCGCTTACGCGTCTTCGCTGGCATCGCCACTATCGCCGACATGATGCCCCTGTGGAAGGAGAACCGGCTCCTAGTTAAACAGTCCATCGCCGACTCCAACGCCCTCGCTACCGTCAGCCCCGGATCCCTAGCCGACGGCACGCCCGTCGGCGCTGCCCTCGCGGGTTTGTGTGTGCTGTATCGCGTCTTTCAACGCGCCGGCAAGCTCTACCTGCCCATCGACGAGCAGACCTACGGCTGGACTATCGCGCCCGCTATCAATAGCCTCAAGCGCCTCGAAAAACCAATGAACATCATCCAGTGTCTTTTCACATCCCCGCACCTGTCCGATAAGTATGTGTTCGCTGAACGTCTCATTGAAGCCAGCAACCAGCGTAAAAATCTTGTCGCCATCAAGACGAACCTGCTACGCACCTCTGTTCTCGAGAAACACCAACCCTACGCGCCTAGTATTTTCCTCACTGATGCACCCAATGGCATCCTCGGTTTACTTGCTAACACCGTCCTAGGAGAGACCGGGATGCCTGTGCTCGTTCTCCGTCCCCAAACGAACGGTTACACGGGTTCTGGCCGCGCTCCCTACTGGTTCGACTTCCTCAGTTGGTTACGCAAGGATGGCTTGGGCATCGCCGCGGGTCACGCCCAAGCATTCGGCTACAGCGTAGACCACTGCTCCGAAGCGGACCTGACGGCTCTGTCCCAGCGCATCAAAATAGCTGCCGAACAAGCCAAGCCGATCATTCCGCTAGTTCCGAAATTCGATTTCACCGTCGGCGCAACTGTACCAGCGATGGCTTCTGCCAGTTCCGCAGCTGCCGCTACCGGGAATTCCTTGAACCCGTCCCCCGACGTCGTGTTCTCCGATACGACCGAACTCGTCGCCTTCGCCCACGACTGCGCTCGCCTCGCACCCTGGGGAGAGGACTGGCCCAATCCCATCGCCCGGCTCGAGATTCCGCTGTCGGCGCCTTGGTCGACGCTCTCAGGCGGCAAACACGCCAAATGTACGCTTGCAGATGGTGTGGAAGCAATGTTCTGGAACATGACACCTGAACAGATTGTCCGCCAAATGCACTCCGGGGAAGGGTTACGGGCCACCATCGGGCTGCACGAGTGGCGTGGCCACACGACTGTGCAGTTCACCGGTGTTTGACGGGCGGCGGTTTAGCGTCTGCCGCGTTCGGTTCATACCGTCGGGTATGCTGAAGAAGTCTAGCGTTTTTCACGCGGGCAACGCCTCCTTAGCTCAGTTGGCTAGAGCGGCTGTCTTGTAAACAGCAGGTCGACGGTTCGAATCCGCCAGGAGGCTCCTTATTTTTGCGTTCGGAATCTGTTTCCCAGTGTTCTCCTTGTTATTGTGCAGTGCGTTCCTATCGACATGCGACTACCGCTTGCTCACAGCACATCCACTATTTGTTCACAGTATTTTTCACCCCTTCTTCGTGTTTCGCCCTCGCGATTGAAAACGACGAGAACGCGAACCTAAGTAGCTCCAGCGGCCATAACAGAACGGTGTTCCAGCAGTGGAAAACATGAGAATAACGCTGTGTAGTGGAACAATGAAGAGGCCAGCGTCGCAAGTCAGAAAGCTGGCCACAGCGGCGCAGAACACGCCTCAGACCTGGTGTCAGAAGCCAGAGTCGCCTGACCAGATTCGTCCTACAACAGAACATAGAACGGACTGTGACGATGCGTCTGGCAATGTCACATCTAGCGAAGTGGAACATGGCTTACCAGCGGAGTCTGTCAGCGAAGGCCTCTGAGATTCCGCTAATCCTAATCTCGACGTGACAACACACGAGGACCAATCTGCCTTATCCGGACGCATCCGTCTGCGGTTAGGCTGACTATTGTCTGGCAAGTCACGTCAACGCGGCAGCATCAGCTGCGCGCTGGTGAGATACGCGAACGCCGTGCATAGTACCCATCTCATCATGCTCTAAATGGGTGCGGCGTGTGTTGTCTGCACAAATCTGGTGCGGGTGTCGTCTCGTTGGCTTTATCCTGGATCTAATCCATGCGCAGCACCCAACTTGTGGCCCATTTGCAGTTGTTGGTATTATCCGGTCAATCTGCAGGATTTGACGTTTTCTGCGCTGCGCTCCCAGGGAGCCGATCACATCCATCCCCCATCCGAAAGGCACGAGCATTGCGCAATAGGAGAGAGAATAAGGTTTGTTCGTAACCTCAGAGGCATGACGCAGAAGTTCCTGGGGTTACAGGTCGGTTTTACTAAACGAACAGCCGATATTCGTATGGCACAGTACGAATCAGGTTCAAGAACACCAAAGGCTGATCTTATAGAACAGCTTGCCAATGCACTTGATGTATCGACTGAGGCTCTGAATGTACCGAACATAGACAGCTATACGGGGCTGATGCATACGTTGTTTGCTCTTGAAGATTTATATGGTTTCAGGATTGACCGCTTGGACGATGAAATATGTATCCGCATCAACAGGCAGAACGGCTCAACTTTTGCGAAAATGACAGGTCTGCTTGAACCGTGGGAGGAGATGGCTCAGAAGTACCGCAATGGAGAGATTACCCGTGAGGAGTATGACCAGTGGAGATACAGGTATCCGAGGTCGGAAGCGGAGAGAAACGAATCTGCAATCAGAAAGATGAAGTAATGCGACGTATAAGATATGAATTCGAAATACCTTATCATGAAAAAAGGCCATGAGGTGAAAGAATGCAGGATAATATGGATAGGCTCTCAGGATTTTTTAGTATTAACCGTGAAATAATAGCTGGAGACTTAATCTATAATAAAGAGAGCGGTGTTATACTTCTTAATCTTACCGTAACAGACGCTTTCCCAATTGGAAGAAGTTACGAAATAATAATAGGTACTCTTCATTCCGGAGTAATAGTTA
>JAFNPO010000090.1 GCA_017386585.1 Aeriscardovia sp. | reverse complement strand
GATAGCGAAATCGACGGCCTTTTCATGCACTATGAAATCAACTCTTCGGGGCCGCAGAGGCGTCTTGGGAGGAAGGTGACAGGTTCGGCTCAGCTTGGATTGAACTCGAAAAGCGTGTCAAGCGAGACCGTTTCCGTTCCCTCCCTTCCCGAGCAGCGCAAAATCGCCGACTGCCTCGCTTCGATGGATGAGGTCATCCAGAAGTCGAAGGATGAACTGGTGAAATGGCAGGAATTGAAGAAGGGCCTGCTCCAGCAGATGTTCGCGTAGAGAAGATGTTGGATTTTGGCGCGTAAGAAGAAAATTCGTGATGCGGGGTGAGGTCACCTGCTTGCCGAGCACGTCCCGACGAAGGGACTCTAAGGCGCTTGAGGAGTGCGCAGGAGTAATGAGAGAAAGCCCGTCGCTCTGTTGGGCGGCGGCCTTTATAATCAAATGCGTATTTACGTAATTCATCAACCAAAGCTCGAGGAGTATTCGCACACTCGCGGCGCATCGCCTCGAAGCACAGCGGGCGCAACCGAGGTGCTGCCCGTCATCCGTCGCGAGGGCGCGTACGTCGCCGCCAGCAGGGACGACGACCCGGAGACTTTGATGGCGCGCGCCCTGATCGCCGCGAAAAGCGCCCTCGACCGCCAGGCCAAGCAACTGGAAGCCCAGAAGCCGAAGGTCCTGTTCACGGACGCGGTCGCCGCGAGCAAACAGAGCATCCTCATCGGCGACCTCGCGAAGATCCTCCGCTAGAACGGCGTGGATATGGGGCAGAACAGGCTGTTCGCCTGGCTGCGCGGCCACGGCTGGCTCATGGGCTGAAAGGTGAGCGTTGGAACATACCCACGCAGAAGAGCATGGACCAGGGTTTGTTCGAAGTGAAGGAACGGGTCATCAACAATCCGGACGGCTCCACCCGTCTGCTGCGCACGACGAAGCTGACGGGCAAGGGTCAGACCAGGTCCATGGACGTGTTCCTCGGCAAGGGGAGCAAGGAATGAGCCGGTTAGTAGACGTTGAATTCTACCGAACAGCTGCGGAGGGTGCCGTTCTCGGATTCCCATCGGACCTGGAAACGGAGAGGAAGTCCTCCGAGGATATTGCGGGCTTGCTTGACGATGTCCGTTTCGTCGAGGCCTTCGAGCAGGATACAATCGTAGGGCGCGACGCTGGCCTGCTGGGCCACGCACAGGTTGCCGGCGGCCTTGTCGGACTGGGCGGCCACGAAGACATTGAGCGCCGTGTTCGGGGAATTGTTCTGCATGCAAATCGCTCTGTCGCCCCTGCGGTAGACACGACGCCACTCGTATTCGAGCCGGTCCTCGGAGGCTTTGAGCGCTTTGCCGGCGGTCTTGTTCGCTTTATGCGCTTGGCATACGCCGGCGATTCCGGTGACGGCTCCGATGACGGATATAACGATGCTAATCCACATGCCATCGATTCTATTTTCTTTCCAGGAGGCGGCGCGATGAGAGGCAAAGACCGTCGGGTATGGCCATGGTTCATGGTTGCCGGAGTCTGCTATCTCGTTAGTTCCGTCGTTTGCGGCATCGATGCCGGATCCCTGCATGGTCTTGATTTCTGGCTTTCCGTTCTCAGTTCGGCGCTGTTCCTGGTAGACACCGCCACGAATTCCGCCACCGCGTTCATGTGGTGGAAAGAGGAGAGGCCGGAGGCGAATCATGAGGCTGGGTGAATGGTTGGCGTGGCTGATGGCCTGCCCGGGCATGGGGTTCCTGGCTGGCGCTGGATTCGACTGGACGGGCGCGCTTCAGGCGTGGAGTTTCCTCGCGGGGCTGCTGCTCATGGCTTTGGGAGGTTTGGCCGAAGCGCGCATCGTCGACGCGATGGGTGGAACCCCGGTTTCCGCGACGATAGGGCCGCTGACATGGGACAGCCGAGTTTGTTCTGACAGACCATCCTCACTCGTAAACCGCCTCCAGGCGGCTTTTGTTTTGGCGCAGCATTCCGGGCCGGAGCCCGGGCGCGGCTTCTCCTTTCACCGCGCCGGCAACAACGAGCGCGTCCAACTTCCGCCTGCGCCGCGTTTTCAAGCTGGTTCCGCAACCTGGGCGGACGCGATGCCCGCCCAGATGGAAAGCGAATAAACGGGAGCGCCCGTCGAATCCTCCGCCTTCAGCCAATCGACGCCGCCATGTGCGTCCGGATACGCCGCCTGGAGAAGCTGCCGGTACAGGATCGGTTTCTCGGGGCCGACCGCGACCGGTTCCTGCTTCGACCATCCACGCATGCTCATCTGGATTTTCAACGATTTCCGCCGATCCGCATCGATCGCTTTGCGCGTCCAGGCGCGTTCGATGAGAGCGGAGATGGAGATTCCCCATCCGGACTTCAGGTTCATGTACGTTCTGAGCGGCATGCTCCGGCTTAGCATTCCAGCGTCCAAGGAGGGGAAGAGGAAAGCCCCGGCGAACTCCTGAGCCTCTTTTTCCATGGCCGCCCGGGTGCCGGGCAGGCGGCGCGAATGGAGGACGAGATGGCCGAGCTCATGGGCTTTCGTGAAACGCGACCTGTCGCCCGAAACATCGCCGCGGTATCCGACGAACCATCTGTGCTCCTTGTCTCCCGGCCTGCATACGCCTTCGCTTCGCCCGCTGCCGCTGTGGTCCATCGAGGACAGCCGCACGACCGGAATGCCCGTTCGTTCGATGCTCCTCGTGACGTTGCGGACGGGACCCGATGGCGCGACTCCCAAGGCCGCCCTGGTGGCGTCGGCCATGGCTTCGATCTCCTCTAGGGGAAGCGTGACACCCTGGTAGTATGTTTCATAGGGAAGCTTGCCGCGCGGGTTCGCTATCCCCAGGGTTGTGGCCAGGCCGTCGATGGTTTCGGAAAGGAGGCGGCATTCGGCTGACACTGCTGCCAGTTCCCTCATCGGCGTCTTGGATGTCCTCCGGTACGTCAGCTCGGACATGGGGATAGCCGATCCGGTGTGTTCGAAGAAGGAAAGCGGCATGCCGGTGGCGAAGGCGATGGCCAGCGCGTCGTTTTCCGCGAAGGGCAGGAATGATTTCTCGAGCTTGCTGATTTTCGCCTGCGACAGTCCGCTTTCCTCGGCAGTCTGTTTCTGCGTCATTCCCGACAGTGTTCGCGCCAGGACGATTCTTTCGGGATGGAACCGTCCGTTCATCCGCGCTCCTTTTCCTCTGTCTCTTCGGTGTTGTCGGCGATGAGATCGGGAATGAGGGATTCCTCGTCCGCTTCTGGAGCGAACGGCTTCACGTCGTAATGGGCGTCGGTGGACAGAGGGAAGGAGAAGTAGGATTTGTTGTCATGCCCGTACTGGCCCGGTTCCGCTGGCTTGTACGCGGTCACGGATGGGCTGGCGTCCGGTTCGCCCTCATGCGCGTCGAGGGCGAGGATGAGGCGAACGTCCGAAAGGTCGGGGGCGACTTTTCCGCAATCGTCCAAAGCCGGCTGTGACACGGGATGAAGCTGACCGGCCGGCCGGCATTCCCGCTGGTCGTAGTAAGCGATTCCGGCGCGCGTTCTGTTCGCCTTCGGCATCCCGTGTGTCACCGGGTCGACCGTCCTGAGAACCGCGCACAGCCCGTTTTTCTGGTTACGCAGATGAAAGTATCCGCTCTTGTCTGACAGGACCCACGGAGTTTTCTCCTGCTTGTCATTCTCCCAGACGAAGGCGCATCGTTGGTTCACCATACGCGCGATATTCGCCTTGTTCTGTTTCGGGGAAAGAAGATTGCGCGGGTACTTGTTGTTCACTGCGGCCATGGCGTCGGCGATGAGGTTAAGCAGTTTTGCTGACAGCTCCGTCATTTCCTTGGCGAGGGCATCGGCTTCGCTGGTGCGTTCCAGTTCTTCGGCGGTGTATAGCATTCGGGCTTTCCTTTCCCTCTCTGAGGCTTTTGTGGAATATTTTACGCCCGAAAATTAAAGAATGGACGCTAATTCCCAACACGAGGATGATTTGCGGG
>JAFNPO010000089.1 GCA_017386585.1 Aeriscardovia sp. | reverse complement strand
GCCATGCGCTGATCGCGCGCCAGTCTCTTACCAGCCGGCGCTGATCCGCCGCATCCGCTCCGCGTCGACGACCTTGACGCGCTCACGGCCAGCAGACTCACCTTGACGACGTTCGTAGGTATCAAGCCGCTTCCAGCCGTCGAGACCGGTGAACGCCACGCCTCGCGCGCGCAGCAGCTTTACGATGGAGTCCTGGTCTGCGTCGATGTCGGCGCGTCCGCCGCATGGCGCGGCGGCGCAGTCCTGCAGCAGGTTGGCGATGGTCTCGGTGGCGTCGGCCTTGGTAGAGCCGATGAGGCCCACCGGCCCGCGCTTGGCCCAGCCGGTGACGTAGACGCGCGGCATCGGTTCACCTGTGTCGGTAAATAGGCGACCGCCGCGGTTGCGCAAAGTCGACGTCTCCTCGTCGTAAGGCGCGCCCGCCACATGAGTCGGTAGATAGCCGATGGCGTGGTACACGGCCTGCACGGGAATGTCTTGCGTGCTGCCGGTGCCGCTCATCGCGCCGTCGGCGGACACGGTCGTGCGTTCGACGCGCAGTCCGCTCACAGCGCCCATCCCGTCGGCCAGCACGGCGAGGGGACGGGCAAAGAAGTGGAAGTGGTAACGGCGCGAAGCCGGATCGCCGTTGATATCTACGTCGTGGCCGGCGGCCGCGGATTTCACATCCATGTCGTCAGCCAGGACCTTGATGGCTTCCAGCTCCTCGAGCATCTGGCGCGTCAGTTTATCCTCATCGGCAATAGCGCGGGTATCCTCGTCGAGGTCGAAGTCGGCGTTGTCGACCATTAGGCGTACTCCTTGCAGTTTCTCGAGTTCGCGCAGCTCTTGGACAGAAAACTTTGCCTGGGCTGGACCGCGGCGCACGAACAGGTGCAAATCGGTGAGCCGGTTGGCCTTCAGGCCTGCGAGCACGGCATCAGGGATATCCGTGGACAGCAGGTCGTCGGGATTCTTGATGAGCAGACGGGACACGTCCATCGCCACGTTGCCGCCGCCAATGACCGCCACGGATGTTGCCGACAGATCGGGAACAGAGGCGTCCGGGTGGCCATCGTACCATTTGACGAATTCCGCGGCGCCCACGACTTGCGGCCGGTCCGCTCCAGGAATTGTTAGCCGGCGATCGTCCGTGGCGCCAGTGGCGAATAGGATCACGTCGTAGCGGCGCAGCAAATCGTCAAGTGTGATGTCTTTGCCGATCTCAACGTCACAGAATAGGCGCATGCGAGGGTTGTCGATGGTCTTCTCCAGCGCACCCATAATCCATTTGATGGCCGGGTGATCCGGGGCAACGCCGTAACGCACAAGACCGAAGGGGGCCGGAAGCTTCTCGAAGAGATCGATGCTCGCGTCCTCGCCGACACCTAATTCCAGTCCTTTCTTGGCGAGCTGCCGCAGCAGGATGTCCGACGCGTACACTCCAGCGGGGCCAGCGCCCACCACGGCGACGCGTAGCGGACGGAGATTCGTTTCCCTCTCGTTCGATTCCATGTTTTCAGGGTACCGGCCCGACGGTACGGACCGAACCGACACACCAAGCGAATAATTAGCCGGAAAACGAAACAAAGCCGTCGACCAGTCGTCAAAACCGGCGGACGGACCGAGGCTTTGCCTCTCCTTCAGGGCCTTCGACGTCAGAAGAGACCGAACGGATCGAGAAGGCCGAAACCGTCAAACCCGCCGCCGTTGCCCGAACCAGAGCTGCTGCCCGAATTACCTGAACCGTTAGAGTTGTTAGTGTTGGCATTGGCCTTCAGCTGCGCCAGCGATTCAACTTTGTTGAGCAAGCAGTCGAGGTCAAGCACCTTGCCGTCTCGAATGATAGTGAGCTTAACAGTCTCACCCACCGACGCTGCTCGGACATAACCCAACAGCGAGTACACACTTGTCACCGTATTATCGTTGAAACCGATGATGAGGTCGCCTTTGCGCAGGCCAGCGTCCGCTCCCGGTGTGCCCGGCGTGACGGACACCACCTTAGCTCCCATGCGTGTGGCTCCATTGGCTTCGGCGGCACCCGTCGTGATGGTGATGCCCATCTCGGCGTGCGTGGCCTTGCCATTTCTCATAATCTCGTCAGCAATCTTCTTGACAAGGTTCGACGGGATAGCAAATCCGATGCCAATGGAACCGGACTGTGAACTCGAACTGGAATCCGCCGACGCCATCGTAGCAATGGATGAATTGATGCCAATCACCTGGCCGGCTGCGTCAAAGGTCGGGCCGCCGGAGTTGCCCGGATTGATAGCCGCTGAAATCTGGACGGCGTTAGTGACGATATTCTTCTCTGTCTCGTCGGAAACCTCGACCGGCCGGTTTAGAGCGGACACGATACCCGTCGTCGCGGTGTTTTCATAACCCAGCGGATTACCAATCGACATGACGCGCTCGCCGACGGCCAAGTCGCTAGAGTTAGCGAAGGTCACCGGTTGTAGGTCAGTCGGCGCGTTCTCTAATTTGATGACAGCCAAGTCAGTCGTCGGATCAGTACCCACGATCTTGGCGTTGTACATATTGCCGTTGTTGAGAGTGACCTCAATGGCGGTGGCGTCCTCGATGACATGATCATTCGTGACGATGTCACCGTTTCCGTCGAGAATCGCACCAGACCCCTTGGCGATGCCGTTGTTGAGCTGGACGGTGATGGACACGACCGAGGCCGACACCTTCTTGTTGACAGCGATCCAGTCAGGAGCTTGCTCGCCGTTGATCTTCACTGTTCCAGAACCACCCGAAGAGGACGCCAGCGAAGACGTCGAGGCGCTCTGCGGCAGAGACACAAGGCCGGTTCCTACGAGCACATAGCCTAGCGCGACAACGATGACTGCCGTGAGCACGGCTGTGATGATGGAGATGACCCAGGGGCGCGACGCCGCGGACGGACGGCTTTGACCGTTGTTCCAGCCGCCGGGACGGCCGGCGCCTTGTCCGTTGCCAGGCATGCCTGGACCGCTCATCGGAGGCACGGCTCCTCCCGCGCCGGTACTGCCATTAGCGGTTGTTCCGCTTCCAGTACTCGCACCGCTGTCGGGGTTCAAACCCATAGCAGGACCGGTTGCTGAAGTGTGGTTCTGATTGTACTGCGGCTGCCCGTAGTTCTGACCGTACTGGTAGAAGGCGTACTGGTTCGGTGCTGATGTGGTCCTCGCATCCTTCTCGTCGAACCATGATACCGTCCTCGAGGACGTCGTTTGCGTGGATATCGGGTGCGAAGCTGCTTCTAATGGCCGCGTCTCCTGCTCGTCGCGCGAGGAGGACGGCTTTGATTCTGATGCGACTGGCCCCAGCGGTGTTGTTGGAGCGTCAGAGTTTCGATTGATCATGGCCGTGTCAGCCTCACCCGTACCGGCCTCACCAAGGTCGACAGCATCCATGGCGGTGACATTCGCATCCGTCGCCCCAGTGGGTTCGTTAGCAACCCGGGCGGGAATGGCAGAGACGTCCGCTGCTGAATCGACCTGGCCGACGGATTCCGGGCGGCTTCCAGTGCTGTCAGAGCCGAGTGGCTTATTGGAATCGTCATGCTGAGCCATCTGTCCTTCTTCCTCGTTAGTCCGCTTTCCCTCCGAGGTTACTCGTTTAGCGTTACCCGGAGGACCCGTGGAGAAACTAGCGGGCCAGTCGCTGTCGTTCTCTGATTTTCGAGTAAACACACCAATTCTGCTCGAATCCTGGAAGTTTGCTGTCAGGAAGGCGCAGGATCCGGCGCGAGGTAAATGCGTCCCGTTAAGGTAGAACCATGATTTCACCAGCATCACGAGCTGTTCCACTGGGCCGCGGCGCGTTCGGATTCGACATTGTCACTGAGCTGCCGAACTCTCCCTGCGGCCTCGGTATTGGGGGTCGACGCCACGGCAGGACGGGCATCATCCACACGCCCCACGGCGACATCCACACTCCGGCGTTCGTACCGGTCGCCACCCAGGCGACCATGAAGGCCGTCCTACCGGAGCAGATCAAGGACCTCGGCGCTCAGTGTATGCTCTCCAACGCTTTCCACCTATTCGAACGGCCGGGTGAGGACCTTATTGACGCAGCCGGCGGCCTAGGCAAGTTCATGAACTGGAACGGCCCGACTTTCACGGATTCCGGTGGCTTTCAGGTGCTATCCTTGGGCGCCGGTTTCAAGAAAACCCTCGCCATGGACGTCACCGGCCTCAAGTCCGACGACGTTATCGCCGACGGCAAGACACGCCACGCCTTTGTCGACGAGGATGGCGTCACTTTCAAGTCTCCGCTCAACGGCTCGATACACCGCTTCACCGCAGAGATTTCCATGGACATCCAGCACAAGCTCGGCGCGGATATCATGTTTGCCTTCGACGAGCTGACCACGCTCATGAACACGCGCTCTTACCAGGTCGATTCTGTCGAGCGCACTTTCCGCTGGGCCAAACGCTGCGTTGCCGCGCATCGGCGGCTCACGGAAACGCGCAGCAGCAAGCCATACCAGGCGTTATTTGGCGTTGTGCAGGGTGCTAACTACGAGGACCTACGCCGGCGTGCGGCCAGCGAGGTCGCCAGCCTTGACTTTGATGGCTTTGGTTTGGGCGGCGCGTTCGAGAAGCGCATCATGGGCGAAATTTGCGCTTGGATTTGCGACGAGCTGCCGGATGACAAGCCGCGCCACGTACTGGGTATCGCTGCTGTAGACGATATCTTTGCCAGCGTGGAGAACGGCGGTGACACTTTCGACTGCGTCGCTCCGGCGCGCACAGGCCGCAACGGCGCCATTTATACGCGGAATGGACGCTACAACGTTATGCGCGCGGCGTTCCGGACCGACTTGGGTCCCCTTGAGGAGGGCTGTGACTGCTACACCTGCACGCACTACTCGCGCGCCTATGTCCACCACCTGCTCAAGTGTCACGAAATGAACGGCGCAACGTTAGCCACTATCCACAATGAACGTTTTTTCGTCAATCTCCTCGACAATATCCGTATCTCCATCGACAGCGGCTATTTCGACGAGTTCCGCGACGCCACGCTGCACCGCTACTACGCTAACGGTTCCCGCGGCTGAGCGATTGAACGCCTGGCGGGCACGCAAAACCCCGAAGTCAACCAACATCACTCGGGAGTCTCTTGATTCCGCCAAGCTTACTGTGGGGTGTCAAAACCGACCCTGCGTAACCAGCTCCTCAGTTTTGCTCAGAACTGGCCTTCTTTGCAGAGATTTTTGATGACGCTGCCATCATCCGCTGCATCGCAGCGAAGGTGGATGCCGGTGACACCTTAGTCTTCGGCTTCTCGTCGCTATCTTCCTTCTTGGCTTTAGCGGCGGCTTCAACCGCCCACTGGGCATACTCGTCCATCTCGCGTTTCTCTTGGAACTTCCGGTCCAGCTCGCGGAACTGATCCGATGTCTGATCCGAGGAATCCTGGCGCGACAGCTCTTCTTGCAGTTCGTCGTAGTTCGTGTCAGTCGTGAGGTATTTGAGCTTACGAGCAATGCGAGTCTGCTTCGCTTTCTGACGTCCGCGGCCCATGCAACCCCCTTCGCCAGTCATGGCCACCCCTGCGGGCAGCAGTATCAATTGCTTCTTCTACACCGATTTTGAGAATACCACTACTTTCATGTCGTCTTCGCCTTTTACGATAAGAGCAGTACGAAAGCGACAAATCCGCCATTTTTGAGGCTTTCAGCCATGTCCGACTACCTTCCAATTGAAACCGGGACACGCGCTGGATACGGAAGGAGAAGCATGGAAAACATAGACGATCGGAGAACGGAGCAGTACACCGCCACAGGCAACGAAATGAGTGCCAGCTTCCTTGCCGCTAAAGAGCGGTCCAAAAAGACGCTTGCCGCTCTCAGGGAAAACCCGGGCAAGTTCCGCATGCTCACCGGCGACCGACCCACCGGGCGCCTGCATTTGGGTCACTACTTCGGCTCTATCCGTGAGCGCGTGGCCATGCAGAATCTCGGCGTTAATACGAATATCATCATCGCGGATTACCAGGTTATTACCGACCGCGACACCACCGAGCATATACGGGACAACGTGTTCAATATGGTGCTCGACTACATGGCCGCGGGTATCGATCCAAAGAAAACTATGATCTTCACGCACTCCGCAGTGCCGGCGGAGAACGAGCTCATGCTGCCGTTCTTGTCCCTGGTGACCGAGGCGGAGCTGCTGCGTAATCCAACGGTTAAGGCCGAAATGGAGGCTTCTGGGCATTCGCTGACTGGGCTGCTGCTCACCTATCCGGTCCACCAAGCATGCGACATCCTGTTTTGCAAAGCGAATATCGTGCCAATCGGCAAAGACAATCTGCCGCACATCGAAATCACGCGCACCATCGCCCGTCGCTTCAACGACCGCTACGCCAAGAAGGACCACGTGTTCGCTGAACCGAGCGCTATCCTATCCGACGCACCAGAAATACCTGGACTCGACGGCCGCAAGATGAGTAAGTCCTACGGAAACTCCATCAAACTGTCTGCCACGGCCGAGGAGACCGCCAAACTCATCAAGAAGTCCCCGACCGACTCCGAGCGCCGCATCACCTTCGATCCAGTCAATCGTCCACAGGTCTCTGCCCTCCTGACCACCGCAGGGCTCGTCACCGGACGCAGCCCGGTCGAAATCGCCGCAGAAATCGGGGACACCGGTGCCGGTGCGTTGAAACAGTACGTAACCGAGTCCGTTAACGATTTCCTCGCTCCATTCCGCGCCCGTCGCGAAGAGCTAGCTCAGGACATGGACTCCATCCGTGATGTGCTGCACGACGGAAACCGCCGGGCCAATGAGATTGCCAACCAGACCCTCGACGAAGTTCGTGCCGCGATGGGTATGAAGTACTGAGGATGGAATTCGCCAAGTCGGCATCATTGACCGGTGATGAGACAATGATGAGACAATAAGGAACCATGACCACTTCAAACAAGAATTCACATTCCGCGAACAATGCGGAAAGGCACGTCATCGGCTCAGGGGGGCGCCACCGCAAATCGCTGCGCGGCCATGGACCGACCCCCAAAGCCGAGGATCGTGTGTATCATAAAGCGCACAAAGCCAAGGTTGCCCGCGAGAAACGGCAAGCCGCCAGCCCGCGTCTGGCTGCCCAGCGCCGCGCCGATAAGCGCGTAACCAGGGCCGACGAGATTGTCATCGGCCGCAACGCCGTCGTTGAAGCGCTGCGAGCGGGGGTACCGTCCAGCGAACTGTACATCGCCACACGTTTGGAGCAAGACGACCGTACGCGTGATGCCATCCGCATCGCAAGCCAGGAAGGCCTGAGTATCCTCGAAGCTGACCGCCTGGAGATTGACCGCATCGCGCGTTCGCGCAACCACCAAGGTATCGTGCTGAAAATTAAGCCATACCAGTACGCCAATCTCTCCCAGCTGATGGACAAAGCCGAGAATCAGAGCAAAGCGCTAGGCACGGCTCCGCTGTTCGTCGCCCTCGACGGTGTGACCGACGCGCAGAACCTGGGTGCGGTCATCCGTTCGGCGGCCGCGTTCGGCGCAGACGGCATCATTCTGCCGGAACGCCGCGCAGCATCCATGACGGCCGGCGCGTGGAAGGTATCCGCCGGAGCGGCAGCCCACCTGCCGGTCGCGCGCGTCACCAACCTTAATCGCACACTCGACGAAATGCATGAACGCGGCTACTACGCCATTGGGCTGGACGGCGGCGGCATCGCGACCGTAGGCAAGACCGGATTCGAGTCGGACCCGCTCGTCATCGTGCTCGGCTCCGAAGGCAAGGGCATTAACCGTCTGACGTCCGAGAAGTGCGACGTCATTGCCAGCATCCCCATTTCCGCACAAGTCGAGTCACTGAACGCGTCCGTGGCAGCTGGCATCTCGCTGTACGCTACCATCCGCGCCCGTCATGAGGCGAAAAAGAACAACTGAGAAAAATGGCCACACGAAAGAAACCTCGTCCTGCACGACTCCGTTTGGTTGTGCAGAGCGAGTTTTCGCATGCAGTGACGGCTCCCGCTCCCCCGCCTTTCTCTGACGTGCACCTACTGGTTCCGACGGCCACCAGTTCGATATAAGAAATGCCGAGACAGTGCGCTCAGCGTAAGGGCTGCGTACTTTTTTGTTCAACCCTCCTGCGTCAAACCCTTTTTTGAGGGTGTCACGCCTCTACCTATGCGGACAAAACCTACGGGGACAAGGCGGACGATGTATCCAGCGCAAATGCCTCAAAGTAAGTCGGCGAGCGTATCACGCCGGGCAGTGGCGATAATGTGCAAGTCCTACTGGGCAGCTCAGAAACCGTAACAGATGCTGGTGCTAGCGCTGCCAAAGCAATCTTCGCCGAGAAAACGATCCGGGACCCAGCGTTAGGGGGGCGGAGCGGATTTCAATTGAGACACAATCCGGTGGATGGTGCAAACAGGTGCATCGTGGATTGGTCGATACGGATATTGATGACGTCGCCGACCTTCGGCAGCTCGCGCGGCGTCACGCGGATGGTCGTCATCTGGTCGCCTAGGAGGTTAGGGGTCGTGGTGTCAGCGCCGCCGGTGAGGACGTTGCCGTAAACATAGCCGTCAGCACCAAGATTCTCGACGTTGCGCACCAGTAGCTTGAAGGATTCTGGATCGTCAGCGAACGAGAGGTGAGCTGCTTCTGGACGGAAGCCGAGGATGATCTTGTTGTCGGTAAACCCTGTAAGTTTGCGGGTCATCTCACGCGGCAAAGCAATAGAGCCGTCGCCGATCTGGATGCGGTCCTCGTAGAGTGCGTAGGTGCCGAGATTCATGGACGGCGATCCGATGAAACCGGCGACGAACACATTGCGAGGGTGATTGTACAACTCGGAGGGGGTGCCGCACTGCTGAAGCACGCCGAAGTTGAGCACGGCGATGCGGTCGCCCATCGTCAGTGCCTCGGTCTGGTCATGTGTGACGTACAGGGTGGTCACGCCAAGGGTGCGCTGCAGGTTCGCGATCTGGGTGCGAGTTTGCGCGCGCAGCTTGGCGTCGAGGTTTGACAGCGGTTCGTCCATGAGGAAGACCTTCGGCTGGCGCACGATGGCGCGGCCCATGGCCACACGCTGACGTTGGCCGCCGGAAAGAGCCTGGGGCTTGCGGTTGAGCAGGTCGGTGAGATCGAGGATCTCGGCGGTTTCCTCAACTTTGCGGCGGATCTCATCCTTCGGCACACCCGCGATTTTCAGTGCGAAGCCCATATTAGCGGCCACGCTCATATACGGGTACAGCGCGTAATTCTGAAACACCATGGCGATGTCGCGGTTCTTGGGCTGCTCGGTCGTCATGTCCTGGTTGCCGATGAAGATGCGGCCCCTGTTGACCTCCTCAAGACCGGCAAGCATGCGCAGCGTGGTGGATTTACCACAGCCGGACGGACCGACGAGAATCATGAACTCCCCGTCTTTAACGTCCAGGCACAAATCGCTGACGGACGGCTCCGTATTGCCCGGATAGAGGCGCGTGACGTGGTCGTAGACGACCGATGCCATGATGTGCTTTCCTTTCCCTTGACAGATACGTACCGAGCGATCCGATTGACCTACTTGCAGGCTAAAGCCTGTGAGATTCTGCTGTAATCTTGGTTTCCACCGAGATTCGGCAAGGGCTGGTCAAAAGCCCCCTACACAGTCGCCCGTCACCGAGCTTCTGCTTACCTTTACGCGCGATATTAGCGGCACCGTTCACGTCCGCGTTCACCAGTGTCCCGTTCTTAGTCCGGTAGAGGCCGCGTTTGATACGCTTCCCGCTGAACGGTATATCGTCGGAAGTTTCCCCGCGTCCGAAAACCGGCATCCTATCATTATCAAGATAGCTGGCCTTCGACGTGTAGGACTCCTCCTGCTCGATATATTCGATGCCGTACTTCCAGGATAGGTAGGATAGTTGGTCGCGTAGCTGGCCGAATGGTATTTGCGTGAAATTCTGACTGTTCACGTGCCCTATCCGGGTGCCTTGCTTCCAACCGGTGTTCACGCCTACGATGAGACAGCCAACATGTTCGGATAGGCAATAGTCGATGATTCGGCGTGCCGCTTTGAGCATGTAGTCGTGGATGCGACGATTACGCTTATCCGTTAACGCTTGGATCTGTTTGCTGGTGTGCTGCTGGTTGAGTCGGGATTGAAGCATCGCCACACGCTTGTTCCACAAACGATTGATTGATTTGAGTTTACGTCCGTCGATGATGAAGGACGTCTCGTCTGTAACACAGGCGGCGAGATTGTCAACCCCGATATCGATCCCCATGGCCTTGTTCTTGTCCAAGGGTTTCGGTTCCTGTTGATCCTCGTACACGTATTGTATTTTGAAGCACTGGCCTTTAGCCACAGGGAGGATGCGCACCTCTTTGAGGGTTTTGCCTTCAAGACGCGCGGGGAAGGGAATGAAAATATCCTCATAATCCTGGTGTGTCTGTCTGAACAGTCGGCTCACCGGCATTCTGAATCTGCCGTTGCGTATGCTGATTGAGCTTGTGGACACGATGAGGGGGTATAGTCCGCCTTTCTCCCGATAGTGTGGTATTCGCGCGTCCCGCCACCGGTATTCGCCTTTCCGACATTTTTTGAGAAGGGCGAAGAAGGAGCGGAACGAAGCTGCCACAGTCTTGAGAGTTTGCTCGGCAACCGAAGCTTGTAGGAGACGATAGTTTTCATCGGTTTTGCATATCGCATAGTTGTTCTCGTAGGTGAGAAGCGCGTGCTGGGTGAAGAAGTGCTGCCGTGTCTGATACAGGCCTTGGTTGTAGAGGTTGTTTGATACGCGGCACATGGTTCTCAACGATTCGTATTGGCGTGCCGACAATCCTCGAATGTAGTTGCTTTGCACTGCGTATTCTGTCATATGTGAATCACCTCCTTTCGTATATGCTCGTTATATAGCATTCATTCTAACTCTCCTCGTCAACAAGGAAGTCATCGGCACGGCCAAGACCCTCTCCGCGACGATTGCACGACAGTACGATGTCACTATCCCGTACAGGGAGACAGACAGGGACCGTATCCACTACATGCTTCAGACGTCGCCCGCGATACGTCTCAGCGGTTTCGTTAGGACACTCAAGTCGTGCACAAGCTGCCATCTCTGGGGAAAGTATCCGCAATGGTTGGCCTCAGTATTCTATCGTGAACGCACATTCTGGTCGGACGGGTATTTCATCTCCTCAATCGGCGAGGTTAGCTCCGAGACACTGAGACACTGTATTGAGAACCAGGGGAAGGGGGATTGACCTTAGTATGCGCTGACGCGGCTCCCATCCTGCAAGCCGAGGCTTGCAGGTTTTCTCGCCGTGTTACTTTATAAAAAGATTGACGAAATACGCAGAAAGGAAACATGTGACTTTGAGCTTTCCTCATTCTACCATGCGGCCGTTTCGCCGCCGCAGCGTCTAGGGGGATGCTTTCCGACCGTGCTTTATAGTGGGATGGTGCGCACAGGCAAGGAACAATATGATGGGCGGATGGAGCGGTTAAGCTGGCGGACCTTCCTCCATCAACGATGGAAGGTCCTAGTCATCGGAATCCTCGCGGCAGCATTCCTTGAGGTCGGCCTATTTAACCTGCCCACTTGGCAGACTCTCAGAGCGCGGACGCAGACCGTTCCTAGCGACGAGATGTCTCTCACCGGCCTCGAACGTATCCCCGACGGCTTAAAAGTGACCGATCCGAAAACCGAGTCCATCGATATTGCCAGTAGGAACGGCCAGCTCATCCGCTTCCTACGCTTCGTGAACTCCGACGCGTCAGCTAAGGTCCTGGACACTCCCGTCAACTACCAGCTGGCTGATTTTTACAGTCACGATCTCACCCAGCATGATACGGGAACCTGGGTCGGCCTGTTTCCGCAGGACGGTCGCTCGGAGTACATCAACGCCGGCGGCATCTGCTCGCATCTGCGCGTTCTCTTCCAGGCGCCACAGAATGCCGTTATCCCCTTCTCCGCGGTGCAAATTAATCCGCGCGTTCCTTACAGCTGCAATAGCTTGCGTATCGTTGTGCTGCTCACCCTCGTCCTGCTGCTAGCTTTCCTTGGACCGGGGTCGCCGCTGTGGCGCGTACAGTTTGAAACCCGTTCCACGTTCCAGGTCAGTGTCCTGGCGATTGCCACGCTACTTATTCTGGCGTACTACGGCTTTATCTGGGGTATTTCCGACAGCGTTACCGAATATGTCGGCCTACATTTCGGTACGGGGTTCGAAGAGTGGTTCGACTACAACCAGTACGGCAGCCTCGCTGACGCGCTCATCCACGGCCGAGCGTGGCTCAACCTGCCCGTACCGCACCAGCTAGCAGCAATGAAGAACCCGTACGACTACGCGGCACGTGTGCCCATCGTCGAGCACGGCGGAAAAGTCTTCTGGGACCACGCCTTCTATCACGGCAAGTACTACTGTTACTTCGGCGTCGTGCCAGCCGTCCTCTTTTTCGTGCCCTATCAGCTTATGACGGGCCAGATGCTGCCATCGGCCATCTCGGTGCTCATTTGCAGCCTCGTAGGCGCAGTGGTCGCCACGTTGCTGATGGTTCGAGTTGCTCAGCTTTGGTTCCAACAGGCTAGCCCGGCTGCCGTGCTCGCTGCCGTGCTCATGATGGGTATGGGCAGCGGCATCCTCTACCACGTCTTCACCGCGAGCTTCTACAGCGTTCCCGAATCTTGCAGCTACATGCTCACGCTCGGCGGCCTGTGGTGCTGGCTCATGTCCCTGCGCCAGTCACAGGATTCCGCCCGGCCTGAGCGTGGCGGTAGACACACCACGAACGGAAAATCGGTCCACGTGTCCGCCGGATGGATCTTCGCCGGCAGTACACTCATCGCTTTGAACTTCGGCTCGCGGCCGCAGTACCTGTTCTCCATGTTGTTGGCCGTTCCGATTTTCTGGGACTCCGTGTTCCACGACCGAACGCTCTTCAGCCGCTGCGGTCTGCGCGCCACAATCAGCGCCATTATCCCGTTCGCCCTCGTTTTCCTACCACTGATGTGGTATAACAAGGCACGCTTCGGCAGCCTCTTCAACTTCGGCGCGAACTACAACCTCACCGGTTTCGACATGGTCCACGTCAAGAGAACATTCCTCGGCACCCTGTCAGTCATGTGGTACTTCCTCTTCCAGCCAATGAACCTCAATATGCAATTCCCATTCGTCAACTGCACGACAATGCCGTTCTTCTCCTGGCACCCGTCTGAACCGTCCGAAGGCGGCTTCTTTACCTTCCTCGCGCCCTTCGCGCTACTCGTCTTCGCGCTGCCCTGGATCTTCTCCCGTCAGCGCCGCAGTTCTATGGAGCCGATCCTCAAATCCACTGGCGTGCGCGGACGGATCGGTACCCGCAGGACGCTCGCCGGCGTTTGCCTCACAGGAGCGGCCGTTGTGCTCGTGGTCCTATTCCTGGACTCCTACATGTGCGGTTTCACCGAACGCTACATGAACGACTTCGGCTACCTCATTATCCTCATGGCGGCCATTGCCTTGTTCTCACTCACCCCTGCCGACGAGATGGCCGCTAACAACGAACTGGCACACCGCGACCGAGTGCTTGCTGGGGTTATCTGTGCGCTGCTGGCGTACGTTTTCCTTGTGCAGTTCTTCGCCGTCTTCACTGTGGGCCGCTACGGGAGCCTGTTGACACAGAACCCGCAAGCGTACACGTACGTCGCCGACTGGTTCCTCTTCATGGACTGAGCTGCCATGACTGATTTTTTTTCCGCGTTCAATCTCCAACCGGGCCAGATGATTGGCGGCTACACGCTCATCTCGCAGTTGGGTGGCGGGGCCATGGGCACTGTCTGGACCGTTGAGGACCAAATCGGTAATCGCTTCGCCATGAAAATCCTGCGCGATTCACTCCCAGAAGACACGCCACTCACTCCTGACGAACAGTGCGACGAGATCACCGCCCGCGAACGCCTGCGCCGCGAGGCTATGGCTCTGAGCAAGATTCGGCATCCGGGCGTTGCCGCCATCGTTGACATGGAGCTAGATGACGCACTGGCGTTCATCGTCACGGAGCTCATCGAGGGTGAAAACCTGCGCGAAGATGTGCGCCATAATGGCCCCTACAAAGGCGAGTACCTAGAACTCTTAGCGGAGAAGCTCATCTCCGCGATTGACGCCGTACATCGGGCCGGGATTATCCACCGGGACATCAAGCCCACGAATGTCATGGTCTCCTCAACCGGACCGGTGCTTGTCGATTTTGGTATCGCCATGGGCATGGGCGAAAGTCATGTAACGCGCACGGGGCTGGTAATGGGCACACCGGGTTTCATCGCTCCGGAGGTGGTGGAAGGTGCCGAGTCAGACGAGGAGACGGACTGGTGGTCGTTGGCATCGACGTTAGCGTTCGCTGCCACGGAGAGACCGGTCTTCGGTTCCAAACCGCTGATGGCGGTCCTGCAGCACGAGAAAGCTGGCGTGCCTGACATGCGGGGACTGTCACCGTTCCTAGCGGCAGCGTTCACGTCGGCCCTGAACCCCGACCGTTCACGTCGGCTACCAGTTGGTCGACTGCTGCAAGCCATCCAGGACGCCGAACATCAGCCTGACCGGAACCCGCTTTCGGACGGTAGTACGCCGAACGCCAATTCCGATCAGCCATCTTCAGGTCAACAGGCACACAGTCGGCAGACAGACAGTCAACCGATCTGGACCGATCAGCAAAGCGTGACCGATTCAGAGGCGATGCGCCCTTTTGACGCGCACTTGGAAACGAGCACGAAGGAGAACGACACGGAGAAAACGTCTGGAGTGGCCAACCCGCGCAGGAACTGGAAACATGAGTTGAACGCGGCACTGAATCCAACGACCGTTATCACCAACATCAACGGTAGTGCCGACGCGGAGAAAACCGCGTTGCTGGGGACAGTGGACAGCTTCAGCACTGACACCGCCTCCGCTTTCGGACCGCGGCATGCCGTTCCCGGCCCACACACCCACGGAGAGGCGCGGGCTCTTCTCCACGACCTCGCGCACGGCTTCCAAGCGGCCCGCGGCGCCGACCCCGAGGAAACCTCGACCGGCGGCTTGGAAGCGATAGCGGAGTTTGAGGAACCCTGCAACAGTTCAGACGAGGACGGCGGCAGCGATTCCGCCACATTAGGATTGAACGAGCCCAACCCCTTCGCGGGTATGGACACCACCGGCCAGACGATGGTGTTGCGCGAACCTCGCATCAGCGCATCGGACCCCGACAGACGCCCCGTGCGCCCACGTCAGCAACCCCGCGTCGCAACCGTCGCCGACTTTGATCCCTACGCCGTCGCGGACGCCCCGTCCCGCACGGCTAGCATTCGGCGCTCAAACACCATTGCCGGAAACCGCGATAACGCGTTCGGCAACCTCGATAATGGCATCATTCACAACAATGACATTGGTTGCCGCAACGGATTCAGACCGTCCGCTAACTCCTTCAACGAATCGGTCGACCGCCTTAACAGGCGCAGTTTCTGCCGCCAGCGGATCGAAAAACAGACCGTTGTCCCTCACGGGCGTGCGCTAGCCTGGTTCTTCGCTATCCCATTAACCCTCCTGTGCGCCGGACTACCTATCTGGGGCGCAGCTGTCGGTCTCTTCATCCTATGGATTGCGGCCACCTACGGCTACAGCATCCTTGCCCAACGCAGACGCGAGCAGCGGCACGGCGGAGCACGCAGTTCCGACGTGTTCATGGCTGTCTTCCTGAGTCCCTTCCACCTCATCCGGGCGACCATCTGGCTCATTCCCGGCGTACTGGTTTGGCTGCTGTGCCTATTGCTGTCTAACTCCTTTGCATTCCTTCCCATCAATCTGAGCCAAACTAGCGGCCACATCATCGGGCTAACAGCCGTACGCCTCGTATTCCTCGAGGGTTCACCCCGCTCCTCCAGCGGACTACTGACAGCCAGTTTTGGACTTATCGCCTGGCTCCTACTGAGCCAGACAAACCTCGGCTCCCCACAGGCACGCCTAGGTTTCGACGCCGCCTGGATATCCTTACACCGGGGCGTCGCGCATATCCGAAATAGCGTCGACGATGCCGATGACCAGGACCTACTCGACCATCTGGCAAGCGGGCGCCTAGGCATCGCCCTGCTGCTGCTGTTCGTCGCATTCCTGGCCGCTGCGGCCATGATTTTCGTCACACTGCCGGCCATCGACTGGTCACCACTTGTTGTATTCTAAAAAATCTCTTCAGTGACCGTGAACATTACGTCCAGAAAGTTGTATTTCACTGCTATTAGACTGACGCACGTATAGGTGTAGATGTCACTGCTCCCATATGGTGCTCTCATTTCGTCGTCTTGTTCCCGAACGACAGAGGAAAGATATAAAGATATATGCCACAAGTCAACCGCGAACAAAAAGAAAAGCTGGAAGAGGCAGCCCGCGAACAGGCCGCGCGCGACCGTAAGAACCAGACGAGGCTAGGTGTGATCGTCGTCGTCGTACTCGTCATCGTGCTTTGCTTGGGAGGTTTCTTCATCTGGAAAGCCAACCGCCCCCAAAACACGCCCGGCTCGTCTAGCACCGCTACCAGTAGCGTTAGCGCGCTCGCCGCAGTTGAGGCCGTGAAAGTCAAGCCTAGCTACGCTACCAAGACTGGCGGCTTCGTGATGTCGAAGAACGGCATTAATAAGCCGGTCAAAGATGTTCCGACCGTTCAGTTGTACACTGACTTCATTTGTCCGGCCTGCGGAGATGTCGATCGCCAGATTGACTCCACGCTCATCGCGATGGTTAACGCTGGTCAGATCAACCTAGAGATGCATCCGGATGCCTTCCTGGATAGCAGCTCAACCGATCAGTATTCGACACGTAGCGCGGCCGCTGCTGTCTACATCGCACAGAACGACCCGTCACAGTTTCTCGCTGTGGTCAAAGCTTTCTTTGAGAAACCGTATCAGCCGGAGGAAGCGGAGAACTATAAGCCTGTCTCCAACGCGATGATTGCCCACCAGGAAGAGACCGCAGCTGGTGTTCCCGCCTCCATGGCCGAGGCCTCTGTCAAGGGCACGTACACGGCCTGGATCACTGCTGAATCCGCTTATACCGTCACCCGCACGGACCTGCAGCACCCGTCCGGCGAGTACAAGGGCGAGATGACGACCCCAACGTTCCAGATCAACGGGCACTACTGGCTCTTCGACGACGCCTGGAGCCAGACTGGTAACCCGGAGACCGCCCTTCTCAAGGCCATCGGCTTGTCCAAACAGAACGTGGGCAATACCTCCGTCAAGCCTGAACTCAACGGTACCGACGCACCGCTATTCCCGACGAGCACGTCCACCACCGGCACCGAGGCCAGCGAGTGATAACGGACAACGCGGGATTGTTGGCCCATAGCTGACAAAGGGGTCATTCCCTGTGCGGCAGCGACTCCCTTCGCACTACTCATGTTGGAGCGTCAATAACCATGTCAGGAATATAACCGGGGTTTTTGCACGACACATATTGCCGTAAAGAAAAATCGCCGTTTCATCGGAAACAAAGGGGAATTCGATAAAACGGCGATTCTTCAGTATTGGAAAAAGATTTCATCAGGTGCGAACGTGGGAACGGTCGACCCTCACACGGAATCTCTCGGACATGATGCCGGAATATCACTGCGTGCTGGCAGCAGCTTCAACAGCGTCGGTGTCAGCGCCGAAGTAGTTCTCCTTGAGGAGATCCGGATCGAGACCCTCTTCCATCTGCTGTTTAGTGGTGCGAATGTTGAAGATATGGTCGAGAATGACCAGAATAATCCACGTGATGACCATGGAGTACGCGCCGACAACAACTGCGCCAAGCAACTGGATGAAGAACTGGCGGCCACCGGCGCTGATGCCGTTGACTCGCGGATCGGCAAGAAGGCCAATGAAGAGCGTGCCGATGAAGCCACCCATACCATGGACACCCCAGACGCCCAGAGTGTCATCAAGGTGCCAAATTTTATTAGACAGGTACACGCAGAAGTAGCACACGATGGCGGCGGAGAAGCCGATGATGATAGCACCCACCGGAGTGATGTAGCCAGAAGCTGGTGTGACGGCAGCTGCCCCAGCGATTGGGCCGGTCATCAGCTGTTCGAAGGACCAGTGGCGCCCAGAAATAAAGTAGTCGATGATGCACCACAGGACCATGGCGCAGATCATAGCGATGCCTGTGTTGGTGAAGGCAATGGCAGCCGTGTCATCGGAAGCGCCGGTGCCGCCGGCGTTGAAGCCGAACCAGCCGAACATGAGGAGCGCGGAGCCGATGGCGACGAGGCCGAGGTTGGACGCGTGTGGAGCTTGGCATTCATCGTAGTCAGGACGGCGACCGAAGTAGATGATAGCCATAAGACCGGAGAACGCGGCCGTAATGTGGATGACGGTACCACCGGCGAAGTCGACAAAACCAAGCCTAGCAAGCCAGCCGCCACCCCAGATCCAGTGGGCAACCGGGAAGTAGACCAGGATCATCCAGCAGATGAGGAAGCCAATCCAGCCGCCGAAGTTAAGGCGCCCAGCCGTGGCACCGGTCATCAGCGGCAGGGTAATGATGGCGAACATGAGTTGGTACATGAAGAACATGAGCAGCGGGATTGTGGCGCCGTAGCGCTTATCGATATCGAAGAGCATGTGGTGGAACATGAAGAACTGTGCTGGATCACCAATGAAGCCACCGCAGTCCTTGCCGAATACGAGACTGAAGCCGCCGAAGATCCACAGCAGCCCGACCACACCGATTGCGGAGAAGACCTTCCACATGATAGCTAGGGAGTTCTTCTTGCGCACAAGGCCACCGTAGAAAAACGCCAGACCCGGCGTCATGAGGAACACCAAGATGGTGCATAAGAACATATAAGTCACGTTGCTGAGACACGTGGCCGAATTGACGATGGATTCCAAATCTCCTCCTCCTTTGGAGTCAAGCGATTTTCAAAGGATATTTTCTTTTATAACGTAACAAAACGCCATAACGCTAAGCGCCCTGGCGTTTCGAGCCTAGTTAGCTTAACTAACGAGACGGGATCAGCACCAATCCTGTGCTAACTACCTGCCGCAGAGCATGAAGAAATCCGAGAGCCACGCGGAAGATGCCTTCGAGGGCACTAAGCCATCCGAGAAACTTGCCAAGGGGCTTGCGAGCGTACCCTCGATGAGGCCAGTCAACCAGAGATACTCCAGTCCCACTAAATAACGCGGTACCTGCCCGTCCTTATGCGCAAATACCGCCGCTTGGTCGATAAGAAAGATGTTGACATCCTCGATCACTCTATACGCCAATCGCGCCACACCAAGGCGTTACCATCTCATGCATGGAGACAGACGGAGATCATATCCACTGCATGCTCCAGAGAGCGCCGACAATCCGTCTCAGCGATTTCGTCAGAACACTCAAGTCTTACACGGCCTACCACCCTATGGGAGACGTACCCGTGATGGGTGGTCTCGAGGTTCTATCGTAACCGCACGTTCTGGTCGGACGGTTATTTCATCGCCTCAATCGGCGCGGTCAGCTCCGAAACATTCAAAAACATTACATCGAAGACCAGGAAAGAGGACTGACCCGGATATACTCCAGCATGGCTTCCAATCCCGCAAGCCAAAGCTTGCAGGATTTTGCGCCACGCAATCAATAAAGAGCAGGTTACCCCAGCCGACGTGCACGCCGGTGGTGCCAATGAGGGCGAGCCAGTACAGGCTCACAATCATCAGTGCAACGGCCCAGAGGAACTTGATTGAGTTTCTCGCCAAAACAGAAGGGCGCCGTTGGCCACGATCACAATGACGGTCGCGTCAATCTGCAGTTAAACAGTGATACTCGCGACGGCTAGACGGCAAGAGGAGGAGTCGCGAGAGCATGAGGGTGAACCGGCCGACGTTAAAGTCCGGCAGCGTCACACCACATCGTTCTCTAAGGTGCCGATGGTACCGGCCTTCAATGGGTTCTTAATATCGTTTGGCGCAACGCAGCCCTTGAAAGACGTCAGTTTCTGGCCGTCTTTGATGGTAACGGAGTCTGCGGGCTTGAGGTCGTAGAAGTCGTCGCCGATGATGACGGTGACGACCTTGTCGATGGAGG
>JAFNPO010000088.1 GCA_017386585.1 Aeriscardovia sp. | reverse complement strand
TCCGGCGTATCCGTTGCCTAAGGATCGGGAGAATGAGATTGTGCAGCGTATTGTTGTGCGTCCGTCTATGAGTATGACGATTGCTGATGATTTCATTGCTGATTTTAAGCGGTGCATTGACGAACTCGCACACAAACACCTGGTAGATTGAACGTATCACGTTCTGGGGCTGCCGTCGGACAATTTTGATTCTCTCTGATCCGGCGGCAGCCCTCTGTTCATGCTTATTCGGGGTCGTTTCAGGTTTGATTCCGATTGGTTCACGTTCATTGACGCAAATGTGGACACGGACAGTGAATTTCGTAAAATCGTTTCACTCAAATCCGCAGAAAAACGGATGGGTTTGAGAGGTAATTTTATTAATTTTTATTAATTCGCGCTCGATGGGGAGCTTCCTTGTTCGTTGAGAGGCTCTGTTGCGCAGGTCAGTTTCAGGATAGCGGGGGTGCCAGATTTCTGGCCGGCGGGAACAACCAAGCGAGATCCAGGTACTTTGTCCTTGTTAGGAATCGTTGAGAATCTGAACGTCAAGTCCGGTGGAAGAACCGTTTTGAGGATTGATAATTTGAGGATTGATAATCTGCGTGCCCGGTAGAGAGGTAAGTGCTCGGGGTTGTTGATGAAAACGGTGCCGAGGTTCTCCCACGCTGCTGTTCATCGCGCGCCCGTGTTGACGGCCCGTCGGTAGATTCTGCGTTAACCTTTAGCTGTGCGCGCCTCAGGGTGTTCGCCCTTGAACGGCTTTCTTGCTACCGCTGCTTGGCGGTTTGTGTGCAGACATGGAATTTAAAGCCGTTGGCCGTCGCAGCAGCATCAGATGAGCCTGCTATTCTCAGCACCAGTACCGTGGGGGCTGAGGTTTTCAAGGAGGACATATGGCTGACCAGAACAAGGTGACCGTGGGGTCGGAGAATGTTCATGTCGGCGCAACGGTGAAGCCGCTCGCGCCCAAGCAGTCCTCCGCCGCATCGTCCCGTTCCGCTGCCCTTCCACCCGTGCAGACCCCTGTCCGCGATCAGCGTCGTCAGCGTCCGGGTGGCCCGGGTTCCCAGCGTCGTCAGGCGGCTCCGGCGCCGCGCCGTAAGATCCGCGTCCCTAGAGCCCGTCGCATGAGGCTTTCTATTACGAAAATCGATCCGTGGAGCGTGGCGAAGGTCTCGTTCCTGCTTTCAATTGCGTGGGGCATCATCCAGGTTGTTTGCACGTGCGCTCTGTATGCCATCCTCGCGGCGGCTGGCGTCTTCTCCTCCGTCGAGAAGCTCGTCACTTCTGGGAGCGTCACCGCCGGGTCGCTTAACGTGGCGAGCTTCTTCAACTTCGGCAAAATCATTAGCGTCGTTGTGGTGTTCGCCATTCTCCAGGTCCTGCTTATTGTCATCATGTCCACTCTGGCAGCGTTCATCTACAACGTGGTTGCCATGCTCGTCGGTGGTGTTCATGTCACCCTGGGTGACGACTAAGACGTGTTCAGGAATAGCCTTTCAAGAGCTGTCCGTTTGCCGCTGGAAGCCCTTTTTCTGTTTTGTCAGCTTTCGTCTGCTCTGCTCGTGTTGAACTTTACGCCGATTTCAGCGTTCGTTGCAGCGCTGTTTATTGCCGCTGCCTGGGCTTGTGCTACCTCGCGTTTTTCCTCCTCGAAGTCGGCGTCGCTGGGTACGTCTGCCCAATCAACCGTCCCCAGTTCCTTGCCTGCTTTGCGTGCTGCCTTGTCGAGCTTTCTGACCTCCTTGGCTGCCGCTTTGCTGATGGCTTTGTCCGCGTTGCGTTCTTCGCGCAGTGTCCGTCGCGCCTCTCGCCGCTCAAAACGGCTAGTGGCTCGGCGCTCGACGGAATCGGTGTCAAGTTTGAGGTTAAACAGTAGATTTTGACGCAGGGACTCATAGTCGATGTTCGACGGTGAGAGCTGTTGGATTCGCGCGTAGGTGCGCAGGTCCGGGAAGGTCTCGACCACGTACTGCTTGCGATCGGTAGTTGCCTTCTTCCAATCGGCCAGCAAACCGGGTTTGCTCATCAGCGAGCCACTGTGTAGCCGGTAATGGTAGAGCACGGCGGGCAGCCGCACGATGCGCCGCGTTTCGCCAAAAATTTGGCAGATGCGTGCAGTGTCTTCGATGACGCGTCCTTCAGGGAATGAGATGTTTCCCTCGCGGTAAACGCTCGTGCGCGTGACGAACGACCATAAATAGCCGCCAATTTGCCCCTTGAGCTGCTTTTTGATAGCTTCACGTGGGGTGAACACCTGCATCGTTGAGTACTTGTTATGCGAGTAGTGTGAGACGATGGGCATGCTGTTGGCGCTGATGGTATCGAACTTGAACATGACTAGGTCGGCGTCCTGGCGGCGCATGACAGCCAGGCACATCTCCACGAGGTTCGGAGTGATGAGATCGTCCGGATCAAAGAAATATGTGTAGTCACCTTGGGCGGCGGCCAATCCCGCGTTCCGGGCGGCAGACACGCCGTTATTCGGCAGATGGAGCACGCGCAGTCGGTTGTCCAACCGTGCCCAGTCGTCGGCGATCTCGCCCGATCTATCGGTGGAACCGTCGTCCACGACGATGATTTCCAGGTTGCGATGCGTTTGTGTTACGGCGCAGTGCAGGCTCTGGTCGAGCCATTGGCTAACGTTGTAGACGGGCATGATGATGCTGACGAGCGGCTCAGATGATGGCAGCAGAAGCGAAGCGGTGTTCTTCAAAGCCAGAAACCTCCCTTGTTGCTCACCCTATTTTAGGAGGGATGCCGCATGGGCCACGAAGTCGCCTTCTGATACGTGCGCGATTGTATCCTGCTGGCAACGGACGTAAATAGGAGCGCGCTAGACTCGCTCTGGACAAAGAGAAATTCTTTCCGAGAGGAATTTCTATGGACGGACAGGAAAACCGAGACACGGACTCTGTTGTTGCTTGCGCCGCTGGTATCGACAAAGCCAACTGCGCGTTTACCGTCGTCAGTGCCCATGGCCATGTCTCCACCGACACCGAAGTGAAGATTGCGCCGTCGCGCTGCCGCGTCAAGCAGTTGCGCGAGGAGAAAGAGTGGACTCGTGAGAAGTTGGCCGAAGCTTGCAACATTGACACGGATATTCTTGCTGATCTTGAGGAACGCGGTGTCATTGTTGACCTCAACGACATCGACATCATTGCTCACGCTCTGAGTGTCACGGTCGATGACCTATTCGTTGCTGGCGATCCTCGCAAAAGCCCGGAGGAACGCGATAAAGAAAGTCATATGAACGCTGCTGAGAAGAAGGAACGGAGGCAGCGAGAGACAGAGTCCCAGCTGTGGAGCCGGGGCCTGTATATGGCGTTTACTATCGTCATGCTCGTCCTGGCGATTATGCTACCAGACAAGATACCAGGGGATGCGCGCTGGTTCTGGATTGGTATCACCATCATCTGGGTGTGTGGCTATCTGTTCATCCGTCTGTTCCTACTACTGTGGCTTAAGAAGCATCTAGATAGGAAATACAGTCTGACTCAGAATCCCAAATTGTAAGACGCCAGTCCGCTAGGCCGTAGGCCGCGAGTGCCGTGCAGGTCGAAGGGAAAATGTTGGCAAAAGGACGTTCTTGGAGATTTCGGGAGTGTCCCTTTTCGCGTTGGTTTTCGTGTCAGCGCGCGCTGCTCGCGGCTTGGCGGTGTTCAGATTTTGCCGATGAGGGTGGCGTCTGGGGTAATGACGTCGTCGCCTGGCTTCCATTTGGCTGGGCAGACCTTGTCGCCGTGTTCGGCGACGAACTGTGCTGCGTCGAGGGTGCGCAGGATCTCGTCCGGGTTACGGCCGATGCTCATGTCGTTGACCGTGTAGGAGCGGATGAAGCCTTGGGGGTCGACGACGAAAACGCCGCGGTATGTCTCGCCCATGTCTTCGTTGAGAACGTCGAAGAAACGTGCGAGTTTGCCGGCTGGATCGGCGAGCATTGGGTACTTGATTTTGGCGATGGTTGGGGTTGCCTGCGCCCAGGCGTCATGGACGAATTCAGTGTCCTCGGACACGGAGTAGATTTCGCAATTGCGTTTGGTGAACTCGTTGTAGGAGTCGGCGAGGGCGCTGAGTTCGGTCGGGCAGACAAAGGAGAAGTCGGCCGGGTAGAAGAAGTAGATGGCCCAGCGGCCGAGGGTCTCTTGCTTAGAGACGGTTGTTAGTTCACCGTCATGATAGGCGTTGACGGTGAAATCGGTGACTTCGGTGCCGATGAGCGACATGATTGTTCCTTTCCAGAGACGATGATTGATTTCGCCGGTTTTTGTTCGGCTTTTGCTTAGATGATACGTCTCTGATGGGCCAGAAAACGCAGGAAACACACTTGCGTAAAAGAGGTGTACCCTCTATACGGCTGACCTCACTAGCGCAGTTAACCTGGGGCGCGTCGCCGTTGGACGGCGCCATTCCGCAGGTGTCGTCATTCTCTTATTCATAATTGCGCGCGTTTGAACCCAGAAGGAGGCAGAGATGAGCAAGTTCACAGAAACGAAGAAAAGCGCCGTGCCGGCAAACAGCGTCGGGGATGTCGATCTCCCGGTCGTGCAGGCGGGACGGAAGTCCGTTGCCGAGGTTCTGCGCGAGTACCACACCAGTGCGGCTGGTTTAACTAGTAAACAGGCAGCGGAACGATTGGAGACCTACG
Organism: Aeriscardovia sp.; assembly: GCA_017386585.1. Classification (GTDB taxonomy): domain Bacteria; phylum Actinomycetota; class Actinomycetes; order Actinomycetales; family Bifidobacteriaceae; genus RGIG7107. The sequence goes on along the minus strand of JAFNPO010000088.1, from coordinate 8,798 downwards.
GGCCTAACGATCTGGTTGCTCACAAAGTTAGTATTTGGAAGCTGCTGTGGGAACAGGTCAAGGACCCAATGCTCATCCTGCTGTTCGTGACGGCCGTTTTGTCGTTCTTCTTCGATCAGGCCTCCAGTGGCATCGTTATCTGCATCATTCTCTTCTTTTCCGTCGCCATTGGACTTTTCAACAACTGGCGCTCAGAGCGCACGGCTGATTCCTTACGTGAGCGTATTGCCTACAATGCCGTCACGCTGCGCGACGGCGCTGCGAAGGATGTTACCACCTCTGAGTTGGTTCCCGGTGACGTTGTGCGTTTGCACATTGGCCAGATCGTGCCGGCTGACATCCGTTTAATTTCTGTCAACGACTTCTCTTGTGACGAGTCGATCCTAACTGGCGAGGTCAAGCCCGCCAAGAAGACTGTCGACGCTACGCCAGCAGCCCAGAACGTGTTGAATCTCTCCTCGTGTGCTCTCATGGGCACTATCGTCAAGGAAGGATCCGCTGTGGGTGTGGTTGTTGCCACTGGCAAGCGGACGGAGCTGGGCCATATCGCGTCGCGCTTGGCCGTTGATCGTGAGGAAACTGACTTCCAGAAGGGCCTGAAAAAGTACTCCAACTTCCTCATGCGCGTGGCTATCGTTCTAACCGTCAGCATCCTTGTCGTTAACATCGCTATTGGCCGTAACTGGCTCACCGCTGCCCTGTTTGCTTTCTCCGTTGCTATTGGCATCACGCCGCAGCTGCTGCCGGCCCTCGTCAGTACCTCGTTGTCAGCTGGTTCTCGTCTCTTGGCCAAGAAGAAGGTGCTCGTCAAGAAACTCATCACCATCGAGGATTTGGGTGATGTCGACGTGCTTGTCACCGACAAGACCGGCACTCTTACGCAGGGCCACATTAGCTTTGAGTCTGCACTTGACGTGAGGGGCCATGATGACGCTGAAGTTCTGGCATTAGGTGCTCCCGACAGCGACTTCGAGGTCAGCGACGATGGATCTGTCACCGGATCCAACGACCTGGACATTGCTTTGGGTGAGAAGGTCTATGCTAATGCGCGTGCCTCGGCCCAAGCGTCTGGTTGCGCCTGTGGCAAGGTTGGTCGCTCTACTTACCAGATTCTAAGCTCCGATGATTTCGACCACGTCACTCAAATCGCCTGCGTCGTCGTTAAGGACCTCGACGCTACTCACCAGGGTACCTGGCTTGTTGTCAAGGGAGCGCCGGAGAAGGTTATCGCCCGTTGTGTGGACATTGACACCAGCCCGGATGGCGAGACCATGAAGATTCTTAATGGCTTGTTCAGCAAGGGCCTACGCGTCATCGCCGTGGCCAGCCGTCCTATCAACTGGACTGACGGTGAACTCGGTGCCGACGGTAAGCCGCGCAAGCTGACCGACGCCGACGAGCAGGATCTGCACCTCGATGGCTATATCTCTTTCCTCGATCAGCCGAAGGCCGATGCTCGCGAATCCCTCGAGAAGCTCAAGCGCTTAGGTGTCGCCGTCAAGATCGCGACCGGCGACAATGCGCTCGTTGCGCAGACCGTCTGCTCCAAGTTGGGTATCGAGTCTGGTCCAGCGCTAACGTCTGCCGACTTTGAGCGTATGAATGACGATGAACTCTGGGAAGCTGTCCAGCATACGTCAATTTTCGCTCGCGTCACCCCGGAGGAGAAAGCTCGCGTGGTTGAACTTCTCCACAAGCATGGCAAGTCCGTGGCCTTTCTCGGCGATGGCGTCAATGACGCGATTGCCCTGCACCAGGCCGACGTTGGTATCTCCGTCGATACTGCCACCGATGTGGCCAAGGATGCGGCCGGCGTCATCCTGCTCGACAAGGATCTCGGTGTCATCGCTGACGGCATCCAAACGGGCCGTCGTATCTTCAACAACACGATTAAGTACGTCATGATGGGTACGTCGTCGAACTTCGGCAACATGTTCTCCACCGTCGGCGCGTCCGTGCTGCTGCCGTTCCTGCCGATGACCGCCACGCAGATCCTGCTCAACAATCTCATCTACGATATTGCTCAGATGGTGATCCCCACCGACAACATTGACGAGGAGATGGCGGAGCGCCCAACCCATTGGGACATCGGCTTTATCCGTCGCTTCATGATTATCTTCGGACCCATTTCCTCTATCTTCGACTTCGTCACCTTTGGTCTCATGCTTTGGGTGTTCCACGCGGGCGTTTCCGAGTTCCAGACCGCTTGGTTCGTCGAGTCCATGTGCACACAGACGCTCATCGTCTTCATCATCCGCACTCGCCGTGTCCCGTTCTGGCAGTCCCGTCCGAGCAGCCTGCTCACCTGGTTTACCATCGGTTCCATTATCCTGGCTGCCGTGATGCCGTACATTCCCTTCTGCGATCAGTGGTTCGCCCTGGTTCCACTACCCTGGACCTTCTTCGTTGCCCTGGCCGTCATGTGCATCGTGTACATGGCCCTCTGCGAGTGGGCAAAGGCCTGGTTCTATCGGACGCAGGAGGCTGTTAACCGTTACAATCGAGATCCCCACCATGACACCGTCGACGAGTTCGAAGAATACGGCAAGATGGTGGACGAGGACGAAGCCCGTAAAAAGCTGAAGAACATGAAGGAGCGTGAACAGAAGGAAGCGCAAGACGCTAAAGAAGAAAACCGGATCTCCGATTTCCAGGACTGACCTCGTCTCGCGTCGTTCGCTCACCAAACTCCAAAAAAGAAGACCCCGCCAGGGAACACGTGTCATCGCGCCTGCCTGAGTGGGGTCTTGCTCTACTGGTTCTGCGGTTTAACAGCGTTTTTGATGCACCCATCACGGCTTACCTCGGCTGGCAGTTCATCGCGCGGACGCTGTTTCGTGCCGCCCACAACATGAACCAGCAGAAAGCGTATACAGTAAGAAAGAACCAACAGTACGTAAGCAGCCCACCCCAAAGATTCAGCTTTCTAGCCGAGTGAGGATTGTCGTTGGAGTGGGGACGGCACCACAATTGACAACATTGCGTGCTAAAAGCGGTGACCACTCAAGCCATCAAACGACGGGAACACCCGGGAATTCCCTGGAGAAGAACCCCGTACGCTGAAAGTTTGCAATTTCCGAGCCAGGGGGATAGCGGATAAACTCATGAGGGGGCCAAACGCCTCTAGGAGTGGTAGGGCTGTGATGGGAGACGTTGTCGACGAAGTGACGCGTACGTCCGGTTGGAAGGGTCGGACTAGCAATAGTGTGCCGACTGAACCAGCTCCTTTCCAGTTCCTCCTGCCAGTAGAGACAATCGTCTTGTTTCCCAGAAGTGCGATGAGGTGAACGGCTGTCTTTCGCGAAGAGCTGCTGCCACTAGACATCTCATCCTCGATGTCTTGTTGGTCGTGGCGATTACCTCCATTTCCGAATCCCTTTCCCCAGTGATGTCCCGTGTCGTCGGCAAGCCGCGCCGCGAGAAGTGTCGTCAACGTGCGGCGAACGGTCGCCCTGTCCCGCTCCAGAGAGGGATTTCCTTTCTAATCTTTTCAAATAGTGATAAAAACGATAGGTTGGAAAAAGAAGCGAGGGGGTGGTATGCACAGAGCGAACAGTATCGTTCTGAGGGCACTTCCTCTCGCCATGACCTCGTACGAGCTGATTTTCGGTATCGTTGTCATCTGCGCACGCCGGTCGGGCGCCGTCCCTGGTCGCTTTCTCGTTTCTCTGGCGTCCATTACGTTCGCCATCTACTGTGTGGTCGCTGTGTCGATGCGCCAGCTGGAGGGCTTCCGCCAGTTGTGGCTCTGGCCGTTAATGGCGTACTGCGGTGCAGCTGCCGTGACCGTGTGGGGCATCGTCATCCTCGCCACCGAACCAGAAGCCGTCGGTGTTGTTTCGGGGCATATGGTTTTGGGTGCCGGACTCATCGCGCTGTGCGTGTCGACGGTATCCGTCACATCCGTCCACTTCATCGAAATCGCCCGCAACCAGGCGCACTTTAATATTGGGCGGCGCAACCGCATTGCCTGGAGTACGGCCAGCGTCTGGTGCCTGACCCTCATCCCTTTCGTCATCTCATTCATCGCTCTGGCGTATGCCATCGTTTCGATGTGCGCCAGTCGGGTGGACGAGCAAATTGGCGGCCATGCGCTGTTCGCACAGTCGATGGTGTGCCTGTCTTTCGCGTCAATCGTGCACATCCTCGCCCGTCAGATGAACAACACATTCCTGACGCACTTCAAGTGGCGCTACAGCGTTTACATCGTGTGCAATGGCTTCGTCAACATCACCTGGGGCCTCGTCACGTTACTGACATGTCCCACGCCATTCATCACCTGCGGTTTTGGCATGATTGCTCTGGGGCTGGTCTGCCTGTCAGTGTCAGGCAAGGCGCACCGCGTCATTGGCTCCTGGCACGACGTATCCGAACTGGCGTACGTGGCCGCGTACTTCCCGCTATTTGCCGGCATCCTGGGCATGCTTATGTCCAGCATCCTCTTCTCCACTGGCATCGACCAGAACCAGTACGTATGGGCCGCCTACACAGTCGCCGGCCTATCCGCCGTTTGCATCAGCGCTTACGCGATGGTCGCCATCCCCAGCGTTGATCCCGACGGGGACCAGATTGGCGAACGAGCGCGACGCCGCTATGGCATTGACGCGATTCGGGCCCGCAACGTGAAGCTGTTGGCGGTCGGCCAGGTCGTGGATACGGCCGTCCGCCAGGAGCACATCGACATTAAACGGGCAGAAGCTGCGGACCATCAGGCCGCTGTTGAAACGGCTGCTGTCGTGGAGGAGTTACGTGCCAATCCGAGCGTGAAGCCCGAGGTTGCGCGGGTACTGCGCGACGTAGAGCGCCAGCAGCGCGTGGCGGAGGAATCTCGTCAGGCTGCGTTGCGTGAGGAGAATGAGATTGAGTTATCCGAGAAGCAGGCGGAGAGCGTCGAGTCTGAAGCTCTGCGCCCTGTTGACGATAATTCCACCGATGCTTCCGGTAGCATTCCGAACGGTGTTTCTGTCCCGCTGGACGCGGCCCGCGAGGGTTCCACTGATGACTCTGGGGAGAAGTCTGACAAGTAGTAGCAACATAAGCTGACAAGTAGTAGCAACACAAGAAGGTGACATCATGAGTAAGTTCCTCAGCATCATCTTGCGCGTCATCCCTCTGGCGATGGGCGCGTTCACGCTGGTCTTCGGCCTAGTGACACTTCCCTACCAGGCGGATTTGCTGCCGGCCCGTGTCCTCATCGCGTTGACGGCCATCTGCATTGCCCTGTACTGTACAGCGGCTACCATCATCCGCCAGCTGATAGGAAGGTTCACGCCGTTCTTCAAGTGGTTCTTGCCGATTCTGGGCTATTGCTGCTCGGTGGCGGATATCGTCGCCGGTATCGTCATTTTCAGCGCGGGCCACTCCGCCGTGGACACGGTGTCAGGCAATGTGATGATGGGTGTGGGCATGATTGCTGCCTGTGTGTCCACCGTGGCAGCCACGTCGACGCGCTTTACGCAGATTGCTATTAACTACAAGCACAAGATTGGTGAGCATAATCCGCACGCTTGGACTGTAGGTCAGACGCGCACGTTGGTGACTGTCCCGACTGTCATGACCGTCTGTGGCTTGGCTTGGGGCGTCGTCATGCTCTGCTTGCCTCCGACGTCCTACCGGATTGCCGGTCATGTCTTGATAGGTCTGTCTATGATTTGCTTATCTCTCATCTGGCTTGTTGACGTTATCGCCCAGCAGATTAACAATGTTTTCCGTAGCGAGAACAAGTGGCGGTACGCCCGCTGGGTTATCTACAACGGCATTGCCTGTATCATCTGGGGCATTCTCGTTCTGGTGCTTCAACGTAACCCGAAGTTCATTACCCCGGGCTTTGTGCTTATCGGCTTGGGTCTCATCTGTGTTTCTATTTCGTCCAAGGTCCTGCTGCTTACCTGGGTGTGGCATTTCCAGAGCGACTCTGCGCACTACGTAGTGCTGTTGCCGATTGGCACGTGCCTGGTCTGCCTGTTCATGTCGGTGGTGCTCTTCTCTGTAGGGGCTCGCGACCCCAACTACCTCCTGGCTGGCTACATCGTGTCGGGTTTGGGTGCGGTCTGCTTCACGCTTTACTCCATCGTCTCCATCCTCGAGTCTGGTACTGAGGCTGCCTGAGTTCCGGATCCACGCCAGTTTCTCTGGGCCGTCCACGACCGTTTTCGGCCGGCTTCCCATCCGGTTTCTCGCTGTTGTTACCGTTTACGTTGCCCGGATTGTTTCTGTCATTACGCTGCGAAAGGTGCGCCACCAGGGTGGCGCACCTTTCGCGGCGTTTATGCTTCAGCTCTTGAACCAGCTGCGGTGAATGTTACAATGGCCTCGCTAGCTTTCCGGGGCTTCCGTCTCGTCGATAGCGTCGGAGCTTGCAATAGATACAACTTGCAATAAATACAAGTGGTTTCTGGAAAGGAGCAGTCTCAATGACGAGTCCAATTCACGTCAATTCGGAAATCGGTAAACTGAAGGCTGTCATTCTGAAGCGCCCGGGTCAGGAAGTGGAGAACATCACTCCGGAGATTATGCCGCGCCTGCTATTCGATGACATCCCCTACCTTCCGATTGCTCAGAAGGAGCACGACCAGTTCGCTAAAGTCCTGCGCGACCACGGTGCTGAGGTTCTTTACTTGGAGAACCTGACCGCCGAGGCTCTTGACACTGACGAAGGCGTCAAGGACCGGTTCCTCGAGCAGATGCTGGCCGAGTCCGGCTTCAAGAGTGGCGCCATGCACGACGCGATCAAGGACTACTTCCAGGGCATGTCGACGCTTGACATGGTCAACAAGATCATGGTCGGCGTGCGTAAGGAAGATGTCTACTTCAAACCGCTCACCCTCGCGGACATGGCTGAGAACGTGGACTACCCGTTCCTCATGGACCCGATGCCGAACCTGTATTTCACGCGCGATCCCGCGGCGTCCATCGGCGATGGTCTGACCATCAACCACATGACCTACGCCGTCCGTCAGCGCGAGTCCATGTTCATGGAATACATTATCGGATTCCATCCGCGCTTCGCGAACAAGGACGTGCCGGTCTGGCTTGACCGCTACACCAGCACCCACATGGAGGGCGGCGACGAGCAGATCATCAACGACCATACTCTGGCTATTGGCATTTCTCAGCGTACCTCCGCTAACGCCATCCAGGACCTGGCCCACAACCTGTTCGGCCACTCCAAGTTCGACACCATCCTGGCCGTTCACATTCCGCACAGCCACGCGATGATGCACCTGGACACCGTCTTCACCATGGTCAACTACAACCAGTTCACCATGGATCCGGAGATCCTCGACCACGGCGGTGAAGTCGACATGTACGTCCTGCATCCACGCAAAGACGGCGAAATCGAAATCACCCGCAAGAGCGACCTCAAGGAGACGCTCAAGCGGGTCACCGGCCAGTCCGAAATCGACATCATCTACACTGGTGACGGCGATGCGATTGCTGCGGCACGTGAACAGTGGAATGACGGCTCCAACACCCTGGCCATCGCGCCGGGCGAGGTCGTCACCTACGATCGCAACTACATCTCCAACGACCTGCTCGCCAGCCACGGCATCAAGGTCAATCAGATTGAATCCAGCGAACTCTCCCGTGGCCGCGGCGGCCCACGCTGCATGTCCATGCCGATTATCCGCGAAGACATCTGATTGTCCGAGCGGTCCGTCCGGCGACAGGCCCCATGCTCGTGTCGTAGGGACGTGTTCGTATAACTGAAGAAGTTCCCTGCACCCCAGTTCTCGACCGGTCAAAGACGGCTTCCGAGCCGGGGTGCATTGCGGAACAGGGTAAATACAACAACCATCATTGAGAAAAGGATTTCCATGAAGGGTTTTGACAGCGTTTTCCAGGGTCGCTCCGTCCTCGCCTGCAAGGACTTCACCCCGGCCGAGCTTTCCTACATGATTAACTTCGCTCTACACCTCAAGTACCTCAAGAAGCACCGCATCCCGCATGAGTACCTCCAGGGTCTCAACATCGCGCTCCTCTTCGAGAAGACCTCTACTCGCACCCGTTCCGCTTTTGTCGTGGCTTCCAACGATCTTGGTGCCCACCCGGAGTACATGGACTCCACCGGCACCCAGTTCGGTAAGAAGGAATCTGTCGAGGATACCGCTAAGGTTCTCGGCTCCATGTTCGACGGTATCGAGTTCCGCGGTTTCAAGCAGAGCACCGCGGAAGACCTCGCTAAGTTCTCTGGCGTCCCGGTTTGGAACGGTCTGACCGACGAATGGCACCCAACCCAAATGCTCGCCGACTTCATGACGATGAAGGAGAAGTTCGGCCACCTCAAGGGTCTGACTCTCGCTTTCGTGGGTGACGGCCGCAACAACATGGCAAATTCCCTCATCGTGGCTGGCTCCATGCTGGGCGTGAACGTCCACATCGTAGCCCCTGAGGAGCTGCACACCAGCCAGGACGTCGTTGACATCGCCAAGGACTTCGCCAAGACCTCTGGCGCAAAGCCGATGGTTACCTCCGACATCGTCAAGGGTGTTAAGGGCGCTAACGTCATCTACACCGACGTGTGGGTTTCCATGGGCGAGTCCAATTGGGAAGAGCGCGTCAAACTCCTCACCCCGTACCGCGTCACCATGGACATGATGGAAATGACCGGCACTCCGTCGGACGAACTCATCTTCATGCACTGCTTGCCAGCATTCCACGACACCAACACCACTTACGGTCAGGAGATTCACGAGAAGTATGGCCTGACCGAGATGGAAGTCACCGACGAGGTGTTCCGCTCTCGGTACGCGTGGCAGTTCACGGAGGCTGAGAACCGTATGCACTCCATCAAGTCC
>JAFNPO010000087.1 GCA_017386585.1 Aeriscardovia sp. | reverse complement strand
GTCCATAAACGCGCGATAGGCGTTGGCATACGCCCATACGCAAAATACGAGCTTCGGCCGTGCGTTTGACTGTGGCTTGTGAGTTCAAACAGCAACGCCACGCTCTCAGATCTCCTGGACGCGGCGGCGGACGTTCATAGAGCTGTACACGCTGGCGCAGGACACGCAGAGCACCATCGGCGTGACCGGTTCCTTCTTGAGCAAGCGAGCGATATCAGAGGCTATAGGGTCACTGCCATTGAACTCAGTTTTCCTAAGAGATGTGAGGTCATGCTCGGTCGAGGCCCCTGCGATAGAAGCACAGCCGACAATGACATCGCATCGCCAAGGGGCAGCGTCGATACGGGTTTGATGACGTCCAGCCCTTATTCTCGACGTTCTGCACGCCGTCAAAGCTCGTGTCCGGCTCCTCGCTGCTGTGCCACAGCGGCGACGGGGCACTATGGCCGATTTGCGCTAACGTGTGTTAGGACGCTTCCGATGAGGTCATTGCGCCAATGCCGAGGATGCCGGTTCGTACAGGTTGCTGAGAGTCAGGGCTGCTTCAGCGTGCGCTGAACGACAGCTTAAGCAATGTTCCCGACTTCCGGACCATATACCCGTCTCGTTATCCATGGAAGAAGGCCCGGGAAAGACAGACATCTCGAAGCCATATCATATATTAAAAAAATCGTGGCGCTTAAGGACACCGCCGCACTGCAGAGTGCACTCCGAGCGCGCGACACCCAAAACTGACAGGGACTGGTCCGTAATTAGTTCATGTCGAGATACTGCTTCCAGTAGCTCAGGGACGTGAGGCGATTGCGCGCAGCGGAATACTCGGCGTGGAGCTTCTTCTCGTTGACCTTGAACTCATGCATGTCATGCATATAACGCTTTTCGATGTGCGCGTAGCGGTCGTTGTCCTTGATGCGGATACAGCCTTTGCGATTATACCAGTCAATGAGCACGAGGACGCGCTTGCCGCGGATAACGCCCGGCTGGTACACCCAGCCATTGGCCGGAACAACTGCATAGCCCTCGCCCTGCGTGCGGAAGATGCGCTGACTGTTGTCGGTGATGAAGTCGTGGGCACGCTGGTACATCATGCGCGGCTTATCCGCATCAATCATCTGTCGTGTCAGGCTGTTGATGTTGAAGGACGCCAGTTCCGGGACACGTTCAGCTTGCTTTTGCAGCTCGTCGAAGGAGACCATCTTCTCCTTGTTCTTGTTCGCCGCCAGGAAGGTGGATTCGGCGGTGTCTTTTTTCTCGAAAAAGTCTGGACCCTTGAGGAAGTCCTCGAAGGCATCGAGCACGAGTTCAGCATTATCGTAGCCGAACTTTTTGCATTCGAGACGGACTAGATCGTGTATACGGTCCACGAAGTCGGACTGCGGAGCGAAGTTAGTGACAAAACGGGCGATAAGGGTATTGCGAACGGTTTGGTAGCGCTCAACGGCCGCGTTGTAGCGCACGTCGAACGGGCTGTGCCACAGACCGATACCGTTCATGGTGATGAACTTTGGGTCGCAGCGCACGCCAAACTCAGCGTCGTCGCAACGTACAAAGAACGGCAGGGGCAAGCCGTGGCGGCGAATCTGAGACACCGGGATGACGCAGTACCACCATGCCGCGTAGGAATGGTGCTTGGTGTCCTTCATCGGCTGAAACATCTCGTTAAAAATGAGGTCCTCGAAGAGGGTGACGCGCAGCGGCGGCTTCTGCGGCTGAAACTCTCCCTTTTTGTTCATAAAGCCGACGTCCTCGGTTTGAATGTCGCCGATGTTATAGTTGAGCATGGCACCAGAAATGAAGGCGTCCTTGTACTGCGCGTTGACAATGCGCAGCAGGTTATACGTGCGCTTGATAGACTCTGGAGACACGGAGACGTCGTCATCCATGAGGAGAACGTGGGTGGCGGCCGGTTCTTGCTCCATAGCTAAGATCATGCCGCGCGTGAAGCCGCCAGCGCCACCGACGTTGCGGTTCGGCACGACGGTGACGTGCTCGTCCGACAGGGTCTTCGCGTCGAGCGTGCGGCCATTGTCGATGACGTACATATGGAAGTGGTCCTTGATACCGTTGCAATCGTCGCGCACGTCGTCGAAGATTTTTTCCTTGACAAGATCAATGTTGCCGGTGATGTAGCTCTCCTTCTTGAAAGTCGTGGAAACGAGCGCCAGGTTTACCGGACGCAAGTAGTGATCAACCTCGACGGAATAGTAGCCGTTGCGCAGAATAACGGGTCCGTCAGTGTCGATGACGAAGCCGAGCAAGATGTCTTTGTTGTCCCAGGTTAAGTGGAGGTCGACACTCTGCCAGTCTTGGGAGGCGGGGATGCACACCTCGACGCCCTCAACATACTCTGGGCTGTGGGAGAAGGCGGTGCCATGCGTCTGGCGGACGACCGCACTAGCACCCTTGAACTCCAGGTGCAGGAAGAAGTCCTGCGCGTAGGTGTATTCGCGCAGCTTACCCACGGAAAGAGCGTTATAGTACGTGGAGAAATCGTAATGTCCCCTACCAGTGAGAATCCACTGGTCGTCGTCGCCTTCGAGTAGCGGCGCGTCCGACTTGCAGTACAAGCCCGGGTAGTTCAAAGCGCGGGGCGTTGTTTCCAACAAAACATTGGCAAATTTAACCAAAGACATACGGGTACCTCTGCATTAGGGAATAGTTGTCTCCATGATAGGTGCTATTGGCGCCGAACCCTTTCCCAGCATTTTCTAAGGAGGATTGAAGTCTCTCGGAACGGAAAAGCCTGCGCGATATCATGCAGAAGTGACAGCACAGGCAAAACAGGGACACCGGACCGGATTCCAGGAAACCAGGCGCCGGGGAACGGATGGTACGGCTCGGTCGTTCTTCCGAAGACGGTGGAAAGCCATCACCTGGGGTATAGCGATTGCTGCGCTACTCGAGACGTTCTTCTTCAACCTTCCCTTCTGGCAGACGCTGCGCAGCACGGCGCAGACCATCCCCGTGGCACAGATGTCGCTGACAGGCCTCAAGCATGTACCCGGAGGCCTCGAGGTCATCGACGCACAGGACGCGAGGGTGGCGGCTACGCTTCCTTCTTCCAAGAGAATCTCCTATCTACGCCTTGATGTTCCTCCCAGTGCGGCCCCTCAGACGCTGCAATACACCTTCTTTGAGTGCTATCCCGAGCAGACTGGTCTCTACACGGGTACGGCATGGGGTTCATCGTACACTCGCTTGCCGCGATCGCTGTACGTGGGTGTGCACTCGTCCGCCTGGCGCGTAGGCCTGGCGTTCCATGAACCCGCAGGAACCGTCATCCCTTTGGACGCGCTCACCGTTAATCCGAGGATTCCTTTTCACATCAGCGCGATGCGCGACGCACTTCTGCTGGCGGTCGTCGCCCTCGTCGCGCTGTTCGGTGCCGGCTCGCCGTTGTGGACCATGCGCCTGGACACCCGTTCGGCGTTCCAGACTGCGTTGTTGTGGCTTTCGACCATTGCTGTCATGGTTTTCTATGTCTGGATGTGGAAGGAGTCCAATAGCGCTGTCGTCTGGCGGGGGCAGCGGCCTGGCATGGGCGAAACAGAGTCCTTCGACCAGTACGCCGATCTCGCTGACGCGCTCCTGCACGGCCATCTGTGGCTGAATCTGCCCGTAGCCCACGGTCTGCTGAGGATGCCAAACCCCTACGACTGGAAGGCGCGCGAGACCCTGTCGGCCGCCGGCCAGACCACGTACTTCGACCACGCCTTCTACCATGGCCACTACTACTGCTACTTCGGCGTCATCCCAGCCGTCCTCTTC
>JAFNPO010000086.1 GCA_017386585.1 Aeriscardovia sp. | reverse complement strand
GTTGACCAGGATTCCCGGCTTTCCTGGATTGCCTGAGTCTATGGACGCGAACGGGGCGACAGACGGGTCGAATAGTGCTACCGGTACGGTTACTACCAGTGCGGGGAATTATAGCGTGCAGGCGGCGCAAAAATATGCTGAAAGCCTGCTGCCAGAGTATGGTCTTGATCCTAGCCAGTTCAGTCAGTTGGTGAGTTTGTGGGATAGGGAGTCGTCCTGGAATTGGAGGGCGGAAAACCCCGGCAGCGGAGCCTATGGGATAGGACAGATTCTAGGCAGCCACACGAACTATGGGAAAGTGGCGGGCGAACCCTCTGTTATCACACAGTCCAGCCCCTGGTATCGTAACAATTGGCAGAATCAGATCAACTGGGCGCTCAGCTATATTAAAAATCGCTACGGGAGTATTAGCAACGCGTGGGCGCATGAACTGGAATACCACTGGTATTAAGGATAAACCATGACCGCTAGTCTTATTGGGGATAATGTTCAAGTCCCTTTAACTGTGAACACGTGGCAGACCACACTATCGGCTTCTCTCCAGTCGGTGCATGGTCAGAATGCTTGGTGGTTTCAAGCCTGGACGCCGGAACAGGGTCAAGCACAGTTGACGGTGCAACCGGTGTCTAGGCGAGTGTTCGACGAGTCGTTGGGGCTGCTTCAAGCGTGGAGCGAAAGCAACCGGATAGTGCGTTTCTTTTGGCCGGAACGAAACGCAAACTGGCAAGTAACCATCAGCAACGCAACCGCCACATTAAAACCGGATACGCCCGTCCCGTCCATTAATTTACGGTTACAGCTTCTGTCTTCCTGGATGAGCAGTGAGAATACTGCGGTGCTTCCTACTAGTGATAATTTGAGCATGATTGCCGGGCGTATGGTTCACAGGACGGTGAACCAGTTGACCGCCTCGGCCGCTAGCCAGACGACGAGCGCGCCTAGTACTACCTCGGCGGATTCGTGGAGTGTTGCCTATCATGGTAAGGATTGCACGATAACCGTCATGACGGGGCCGCATAAGGGTACAGTACTCAGGAATGTTCCGGCGGCGCAGGCGGCGCAATATTTAAGCCAGGGGTATAGTCCTGTCGCGTTCCAAGCGTTGCAAGAACTCAGTAGAGAAAACAGTCAACCATCAAACAGTGGGCGCTCGCAGACGGATATTTGGCATGAAACGTTAGGAGATATCATCTCACAATGGCTCTGAAAACAAGCGTTGAATACACCGGCGTCAAGGTTATCGTCAAAACCCAGGCTGGTGTGTTGGATATTAGTTCGGATGTGCAGGAAGCGTCCGTCTCTCATAAAACCGGTGCCGTATCCAGTTTGTCGGTGCGGTTGGTGAACTATGCGGGGCACTTGGAAGGCAAGTACACGGGGCTGATTCATTGCGGCGACCTTGCCTATTGCGCGTTCCTGGTCAACGGGGTTGAATATCCCCAGTTCACGGGACGAATCACTCAGGTTCCGGTTTCCATGTTGAATCAGGCGTCCTGGAGTTTCCAAGCCATGGACGTGGTATGGGATTTGCAGCACAAGTATTGGAACCCGTATACGGTGGATTCTCAGAACGAGTTTTTCCGTAATGATGCGGCAATCGTGGCGGGAGCGGCTAAGCAGGGTATTAACG
>JAFNPO010000085.1 GCA_017386585.1 Aeriscardovia sp. | reverse complement strand
CCCTACGCACCTCCTCCTCCAAAGAAAAAGACTGCGAGCGCCCCCCGATCATCTGCCACAACCGGGAACCATACTCCGGGTGCAACGAATCAATACCCAAACGCTCAATCAACCACTCTCTGAACCCTTGCAACAGGAGATTCGACCCTTCCACCAGTATCCCGGTGCCGTCGCCGGGGAAACTCCAATCCCCATCTTTGAGAGCCAGGTCAATCATCCAACACGTCCCAGATAAGCGCGGTAGGTTCGGCAGGGTCGAACACGAAACTAATCTCCGTAAATCTTATCTTCCCCAGCACGTCATGCACCGGACCCTCATCAGTGGGCATACCAATCAACTGTGGACAATGGTCGCACGGCGCATCATCCCTAAACAGTTTCCCACACACGGAACAGTAGGTGTCACACTCACACCATAGAAACACTGTTCACCGCGCCACTAAGCAACGCTTGACACAACTGCTCCCATTTCTTGTCCACGAAAATCAGCAGAGAGAGCACATCATCATCGTCCAGATGCCAGGCCCCCACCACGCCACGGCTACGGCTCCGATCCATCCCGTCAGGCCAAAAACATTCAGTGCTATCCGTGAGTTGGTACACATGATCCACGTACACGGGGCAGCCTTCAAAACTAGGTGCCCCTGCCTCTAAAGCATCGGGCGTGAACTCATCATAGTTCAGGTTGATTCCGGGGGCCACCGCCCGTGTTTCCACTGCTAGAGTGTTTTCCGGCCAGGGGATCTGCTGGCCATACCATTCAACGTTTCGCATACCTCTCAGTTTAGGCGAAACCCACACCCGCTTTCCCATCAGACACCGGTGTCGTCAAGGTGAGACTAGACGACCCGCCCTGCTCCGAAGACCAACTGTGAGACACGGATTGAACATAGCAGGTCACATTCGCCGAGGTGACGTGAATCCTGCAACCGGGGAGAATATCCGGGCGGAACACGGTTCTGACGGTTGTTTGGAAAACGTTCGCCCAATACTTGAGAAAACGATTCAACGCATAGAGGGTAGTCAACGTGTGAGACACGATTTCCGGTTGTTGTTCCTTCTGTACGGACACACCCCACCGGTTCATCAACGTCTTAAGACCTTCCGCAGTGTTTGGTACCCCTGCGGCGGACACGTCCATTAGTTGAGCTAGTTGCGGACCCTGTTTCTCTAAGGTGATAACACCCGAAGACTCTAACAGTTTCATCGCATCCGTCACCGAGGCAGCGTTTTCAGAACCGACCACATTCCCATACAGTTCGTCGGTTATCACATACAGGTGGCTACAGTAGGAGGATTCGTCCATAATCGTCTGATAGCTCACCAGCTGACTGTCATCCAACTCTACAGGTGCCATGTTTTGGTCGAACACTCCAAAATAGTCGGGCACAAACGCCGCAAACGACCCGTCCGGCAAACTCATGTAGGTGCGGAAAGAGCCTTGGCAGAGCGCGTCCACATATTTTTTGCACGGTTCGCAATTGTACAAGGCTAAATCGCCGGTCAACATGGCGGCCGCCTGAATCTGATTATTGTTCGCGTTGTAGTCAACGAACCGGAAGAGCTTATAGGCAAGATTGTAAGCGTAGGCTTCCGCACCATCCGAAGAAGAGGAGTCACTACTAGTGGCGGCGGAACCGGTCACGTTCCCAAACATTTTCGGACGTAAATAGCCTGCGACTTTGCAATCGTCCCCGTCTTTTTCGTCCACGCTTTGAATCACACCACCAGACCCGGCATACTGGTTAGCAATCGTCAAACTGCTCCCGTTGTCTTGAAGCACGACGGCAACATGCCCATAGCCCGCATACTCTTGCCCCGCCATCGACCCGTCGCAATATTCGAAAAACACAATGTCCCCCGGTTGTGCGGTCGCCGATGCTGGCAGTTTCACACAGGCGGCTTTCACTTTCGGAATGTTCATCGAATTCGTCCAATACCCCCAGCATCCCTTGTCCGGGCTAGGAGCAGACGGAAGCTCACTATCCGGTTGTTCCCCTGGACTATTCCACCCCCACAAATAGTTGCAGTAGCCCATGAAATAGGACCAGCATTGTTCACAACCGGGG
>JAFNPO010000084.1 GCA_017386585.1 Aeriscardovia sp. | reverse complement strand
GGTTTTCGATCGCGTCGAGCACGTCTTTGAAACTGACCATGGAAACCTCCCCGCCACGCCCCTTGCCGACAGAAGGAATTATAGGACCCATGGCGCGCCGTCGGCGCGCGTGCCCTGGCTTTCGGACATATGGAAAGCCCGGCCCGGGCGGCTGGAGCAAACCAGCGCGCCCGACCGGGCTGACCACCTGACCGTGAACTTCTGTTCACCACACTGAGATCATCAACCGATAGTGATAATACCCATACACAGCAGGATGACAGCAGCGATAGCGGCAAGCGTCAAGATACCCATGACGATCCACTCCCATGCGCCGATTTTGTGGTCCTTCTTAGCGGCCGGAACGTAGAAGAAGAAGCCGATGAACATCGCGATGCACAGTAGCAGGATGTCAGACCAGCCAGACTCGTACAGCGCGAAGATGAAGAACGCGGAGCAGATGATGCCCACGATGATGTTCCAGGCGCTACGCTCCTGGGCACCAACCTTGATTTCGTCGAAGCCGACGAACATGTAGCTGACGAGAACTGCCACGGTCGCCAACTGCGAGGTGAACGTGTACGCCTCGGAGAAGAATGGCAGGCAGAACAGGAAGAGAGTCTGCAGGATAGCTGCGATGATCAGGGAACTTTGTGGGGAGTTGTGCTTGTTGACGGTTCCCCAGCCCTTGGTCAGAGTGTGCTCAGAGTTAGCCATCAAAGATGTGGTTTCGGCTGGCAGGATGGTCCAGGACAGCCAGGAACCCAGAACAGAGATGATAACACCCACGGTGACGAGCCAGTAAGCCCAGGAACCAACAGCGTGCTCCATAATGGCAGCCATCGTGGTGCCGTCAGTGCCGTTGGCGGACATGTCGGCGATCACGCCCTGCGGCAGGACGCCGTACGGCAGAATGGAAGCCCAAATGTAGATGATGGAAAGAACAACGAGGCCCCAGATGGTGGCGCGACCAGCGGCCTTGGTGGACTTAGCTTGCTTGGAGATGATGGACGCACCCTCGATGCCGACGAAAACCCACATGATGTTGGTAATAGTGCCGGACATCTGGGTCCACACGTCAGAAGGCTTGACGCCGTGAGACACGTTGGCCGCGAGGTTGCCCCAGAAGTCAGCAGTGAAGACGCCGGCCTTGAAGCTGACGATCACGACGACCATGAAGACGAAAATCGGGATGAGCTTGCAGATGGTGACCACGGTGTTGAGCACGGTCGCGGATTCGAAGCCGTGGTTAACGATGAGGGTCAGGATCCATACGACGCAGGCGGCCACAATAACGGATGGCCAGTTACTGCCGGAGCCGAAGAACGGGATGAAGGATCCGAAGGTACCCATGAGCATAGTACCGAAGGCGATGTTGCCAACCCAAGCGGACAGCCAGTAGCCCCAGCCGGAAATGAAGCCGCCGAGCGGTCCGCAGGCTTCCTTCGCGTAGCTGAAGATGCCGGCGTTGAGTTCCGGGCGCTTGACCAGCAGGTTGTTAATGGCGAGAACCAGCGCGGTCACGCCGATAAGGCAGACGATCCACCCGAGGATCGCCGGGCCGACGGCCGAGTTGGTGGCCATCTCGCCCTGTAAGTTGAAAATTCCAGCGCCGATTGATGCGCTGACAATCAGTGCAATCAGCCCTGGTACGCTGACGCTCTTCTTCTGAGTGTCTTCCATTTGTCTCCCTTTCAATGGTGATGGCAGAGGGTCACCCCATGCCAGCGCGCACGCCTCCATGCTGTCGTTTCCGCGAAGCACCATTGGTTCCCGCGAAGCGCTGGCCAAGAATCCGCTACAAAATCACAAATAACCCTTGAGATTCGCGCAAATTCGTTCTCTCTTATGATACTGCCATGATGGAAACGTTACAAAATGACGAAAAAACGCTGGTTGTTGTCCCTTGGGCACGACAACCAGCGTTTTTTGTGTGGAGTCAAGAGCGAGTCCCGATTACCGCCTTATTTGGTGATGACGGTACCCACATTTGGCTTACCGGCGACCAAATCAGCGACCCTCGCGAGGGACGTGATAATAGCGCGGCCTTCCGGATGGTTCTCAACGAAGCTTATGCAGGCCTGAACCTTCGGCAGCATGGAACCCTTGGCGAACTGACCCTCGTCGATGTAGCGTTGCATCTCATCGACGCTCACCTCGCCCAGAGCCTTCTGGTCGGGCTTGTTGTAGTTGATGCACGCGTTGTCGACAGCGGTGAGGATGATCAGCTCATCGGCATTGACGGATTCAGCGAGTTTAGCTGCGGAGAAATCCTTGTCAATAACCGCTTCGACACCCTTGTAGCCGTCACCGTCCTTGACGACTGGGACGCCACCGCCACCGGCGGCAATCGGAACCATGCCTTTTTCGAGCATAGCGTTGACGACCGGGGTTTCGAGCATGCGAATCGGTTTCGGGGAGGGGACGACACGACGGTAACCACGCCCGGCGTCTTCGATGAGAGTGAACTCCGGGTGGGCTGCCTTGATAGCGTCAGCCTCTTCCTTGGTGTAGAACGGGCCAATTGGCTTGGACGGGTTCTTCAACCGTGGATCGTCCGCGGAAACCTCGTTCTGGGACACGATGGTTGCGACCGTCTTGGTGATGCCGTTTTCGGCGAGAATTTCGTCGAGGGCGTTTTCCATCCAGTAACCAATTTCGCCTTGGGTCATAGCGACGTCGGTGTCAAGAGGCATCGGCGGGTTTTTCTCGGTGGATCCGGCTGCTTCCTGCAACATCAGGTTGCCGACTTGCGGGCCATTACCGTGGGTGATGACCATCTCGTTGCCGGCTTTAATGAACTCGACGAGGGATTCCATCGTCTTCTTGATTGAGTCTTCCTGCGACTGTGCCGTACCCGTTTTGGTCTCGATGGCGTTGCCGCCGAGGGCTACTACAATGCGCTTTACCATTAGTCCTCGATTACTTCTCTAGAGCAGCCTCGACAGCACCAGCCGTGATGTAAAGGTTGCCCAG
>JAFNPO010000083.1 GCA_017386585.1 Aeriscardovia sp. | reverse complement strand
GCCACGGTTTGCGTGTCCACGGTGAGTTTCCGGCTCATGGCTTGCAGATCCTGGAGGCTGCTGGCCGGGTCGGCGGCTTGTTTCCTGGCGGCCGTGATGTCCGTGTTCAATGCGGCTAGGGGTTGGGTTTGTTCGACTTTCCCTGTGGCTTGGGCGGCGAGGCTGGCGGCTTGGTTTGTTTGGTTGATGAGGTCGTCGCGCGTGGCGGCCAGGGTCGTACCTTGTTTCATGGCTAGTTCGTCGGAGACTTGTCGGCTCATGGTTTGCAGGCGGGCTGTGACCTGGTAGGCGGTGGCTATGGTGTTGAGGTTTTGTTTCAACGCGGTTTGGCTGCTGGCGGCTGTGGTTCCGCAGCGTGTGGCTGCGGGGGGCGTGGATTGTTCGAGGAGGCTGTCTGCTTGGGCGAGGACAGTGGGGTTTTGGAGCATGCTGGCGGTTTTGCCGGTCATGAGGTTTTGAAGTTTCCGGTATTCTTCGGTCCATTGTTTGGTTGCGTTGTGGACTGCGTTGACGCTGAGCGCGCAGGCTTGGCCGGCTTGCTCGTTGATTTGCTGGTTGGCGTCCCAGAGCCCGTAGCCGAGTCCTGCGCAGGCGGCGAGCAGCCCGATGGCGAGAATGCTTCCGGATGTGATCCATGGCCATTGGGGGTGGTGTTGGCCGTGTTTGGGCGTGCTGTCCGTGTGGTTGCCGGCTGGCGTGTTCTGTGGCGTGTTTAGTGTGGGCGTGTCCGGGTTTTCTCCTATGCGGGCGGCCATGTCGCTGATGTCGCCCGTCATGTCGGACGTGTCGTCTTGCGGGTCGCCTGGCGTGATGGATGCTGGAATGGTGTTGTCTTCGTGGGTGACGCCTTTGCTGTCTATGTATCCCATTGGTTTCTCCTCTATTTGTTTTGGTCGACTTGTTGGGTCAGTTGCTGGATGCGCGTGATCGCCTGCTGGGCTTGCGTCTGGTTGCTGGAGGTGATGGTTTGCGCCGCCCATTGGGAGACGAGCTGTTTCAACGGGTTGGCGCTGGGTGCGCCGGCATGCTGTTGCACGGCGGTGAGCGCGGGCGTCAATGCTTGGGTGAGCGCGGTTTGGGTTTGCCCGACTGTTTGGGCGGGTTGGGGTTCGAGGCTGCGCAGCACGCTCATGTCGCCTTCCAACCGGCCCGCCTGTACGACGTATTGGGCGAAACCGTTGGGTTGGGTGTTGGCTGTGGTTTTGATGTCCGCGGCCATGTTGCGGGCTTGCTGATTGGATTGGTCGGCCGTGTCGGCCATATGGTCGGCTTGCTGGGCGAGGCTGGTCCACTCCTTCTGCCAATCGTTTGCGGGGGTTCCGGTGTTTCTAGCGTGGCAGAGGATGACGATGAGGATAAGGATGAGAACACCGCTGATGATGGCAACGAGTTTTTTCCGGTCCATTGGTTTCCGGGGCCCGTGTTTGTGTTCGCCGTCTGGCTTGTTGTCGGGCGTTGCGGCTGGCTGTGTTCGTTCCGCCGTTTCGCCCCACTGGCTGTTGGGATCCTCTTCGTCCCAGTTGTCGGAGGCGGATGGGTTCCCCCACTGGTCGTCGGTTGGCGTGTTCCAGTCGGTGTTCGCCTGCTCCCATCCAGCGGTCTCCTGGTTCCGGGGCGTGTCCTGCTGGCTGTCTTGTTTGCTGTCGGCTGGATC